>JABSSA010000079.1 GCA_013214665.1 Paracoccaceae bacterium | reverse complement strand
TGTCTATCAGCCCATGCGCCCAAAGATACGATGCCATCGCCCCAGTGGCCGATCCAGTGAACGGGTCTTCGGGCGGGCTGGGCGGGAGCAAAAGGAGGCGGGCAAAGGAATCTGCGCCTTCCGGGGCATCAAGGGTGGCCCAATACGGCTCCATCAAATCCGTCGCGCCATCCGCATAGGCCTCGGCATAAAGCTGAAACGCGGTGGGATCGATGCGCAGGCTGTGGAGCACCGCGCGTGAGCGCACCAGCGTGATACAGAACGGCAGACCGGTCGAGACGATCTGTGGCGGGGCGATGATATCCTCTGCGGATATGCTGCCGACGCGGGCCAGCACGTCTTTGGGTACGGTTGCGCCAAATTGTGGGGCAATCTGGGTCATTGTCACACGGGAGCCTTCGACCGTTACCGGCACAATGCCTGCGCCGGTTTCCAGCGTCAGCGCGCCATCACCGATCATCCCGCGATGGCGCATCGCCGCGACTGTGGCCAGTGTGGGATGGCCCGCAAAGGGGATTTCCCGGCTTGCCAGGAAATAGCGCACCTTCACATCAGCTATGTCGGACGGCCCGGTAAAGGTGCATTCCACAAGGGAGGTTTCGCGCACATAGGCGGTGCAGGTTTCGACCGGCAAATGCGCACCGTGATGAACAACAGCGCAGCCGTTGCCGCCAAAGGCCCGGTCTGTGAAAGCATCGACCCAGTCGAATTCCAGCATGACCGGACCTTTCAGTTACATATCAATGCAGCGGTTGCGGCGCGTAATCATGTTCGCGCGCCAGTTTGAACGCCAGCTTGCGATTGGCCACCAACGCCAATTGCGTGCCTTCGGCGTCATGTACGGAATAGATCTGTTCCAACCCATCCGCTTGGGTCTGCACCTCTTCGGGCAGTTCCGCGACAGAGACTGGTTTCACATAAACCATCCGATCCACTTTGGACGCAAAATCATATGGTGTCTGCATGACTTACCCTTTCTTGATGTTGATGGTCTGAACAATGGTTTCCGGTTTGGCCTGCGTCAGGTCGACATGCAAAAGCCCGTTCTCCATCAAAGCTTCGCCGACCTCGACCCCGTCTGCCAAGACAAAGGTGCGTTGAAACTGACGTGCGGCGATGCCGCGATGCAAAAATATGCGATCCTGATCGGGTTCGCCTTGTCGGCCCCTAATCACCAGCTGGCGATCTTCGACCGTAATCGCAAGATCGTCTTCGCCAAACCCGGCGACGGCCAGGGAAATGCGAAAGGATCGCTCGGAAGTCTGTTCAATGTTGAACGGCGGATATCCTTCGGATCCGGATTTCGCCGTGCGTTCCAACAAGCGTTCGAGGTGTTCAAACCCCAGCATATGGGGATAAGCCCCCAGTGTTTTCATCGTCATGCTATGCGCCCTTATCTTCAAGCGACGTCACTCACCCGCCCCAGGATTGGCGACGGATAAAGTTAATATGGGCACAATTGATGCGCGGAACAAGGCTAGGCGCTAGATGATATGAAAGGATATACAGTGCGCAAGAGGTAGCCAGCCGAATCGCAAAGTGCCCGCATGAACGAGCGTTCCGATCTTTCCATGAAAACAGACGACGTGTTGCGCGTCGAACTTGAGGTATTCAAGCAGGAACATCGCGACCTTGATGAGGCCATCATTGCGCTTCAGGAAAAAGGCACATCCGACGCTCTCACCATCCGACGGATGAAAAAGCAAAAGCTGCGTCTGAAAGACATGATCGCCGTGATCGAAGATAGGCTGACCCCCGATATCATTGCGTAAGCCTCATACGCCATTGCCAAGGGCAAGCGCCTGACTATAGTGCGCCGCTCACCGAGCATGGAGCCGGATATGACGCAGATCGAAGTGGGCGTGATTATGGGCAGCCAGTCTGACTGGCCCACCATGAAAGCTGCCGTTGATGTTTTGGACACCTTGGGCGTCCCCACAGAGACCAAGATCGTATCAGCGCACCGCACACCCGACAGATTGTGGGAGTATGGCCGCGCCGCAGCGGATCGCGGATTGAAGGTGATTATTGCAGGCGCAGGCGGTGCCGCGCACCTGCCAGGCATGATGGCGTCCAAAACGCGGGTGCCGGTGATTGGCGTTCCGGTACAAACCAAGGCACTGTCTGGTGTGGATTCGCTCTATTCCATACTCCAGATGCCGCGCGGCTTTCCGGTTGCGACAATGGCCATTGGCGAAGCGGGCGCAATGAACGCGGGCCTGATGGCAGCGGCCATTCTTGCCAATGGTGATCCCGCGCTGGCGGAGCGGCTGGACACTTGGCGGGCGGAACTGTCTGCTTCGATCCCGGACGCGCCAAGCGATGACTGATCGGTTGGCACCCGGCGCGCGCATCGGGATTTTGGGTGGTGGTCAGCTGGGCCGCATGTTGTCTGTTGCCGCATCGCGGCTGGGCTTTCAGTGTCACATTTATGAGCCGGGGGCAGAACCACCTGCAGGCCATGTGGCTGCGCAGGTCACAACCGCCTCATACGAAGATGCGGCGGCTTTGGCGGCTTTCGCGCGCTCTGTCGACGTGATCACTTATGAATTTGAAAACGTGCCTGCCGACGCCTTGGATGCGTTGGAGGCGATTTGCCCAATCAGACCGGGTCGCAAAGCGCTGGAAACCAGCCAGGACCGGCTTGTTGAAAAAGAGTTCCTGCAGGGTCTCGGCCTCAAAACGGCACCATTTCAGGCCGTCGAAACGCAAGCCGACCTCGAAGCCGCAGTGCAAACGATTGGCGTGCCGTCCATCCTGAAAACGCGCCGGTTCGGCTATGACGGCAAGGGCCAGATCCGCCTGTCCGAAGGCAGCGACCTTGCGGAGGCCATTGCTGATCTTCAGGGCGCCCCGGCGATTCTGGAGGGGTTTGTGAATTTCAGCCACGAGGTGTCTGTCATCGCGGCACGCGGGCTTGATGGCTCTGTTGCCGCGTTTGACCCGGGTGAAAATGTGCACGAGGGCGGCATTCTGCGCACGACGACCGTGCCCGCCAAACTGGCCGCTGGGCAGCGGATGGACGCCGTCTTGCTGGCGTCAAATATCCTGAATGCTCTGGATTATGTTGGCGTGCTGGGGGTTGAGCTTTTCGTCACCCCTACCGGATTGATCGTGAACGAAATCGCACCGCGCGTTCATAATTCCGGACACTGGACGCAGGCCGGTTGTGCTGTGGACCAGTTCGAACAACACATTCGCGCCATCGCGGGCTGGCCCTTGGGCGACGGACAGCGGCACGCAGATGTGGTGATGGAAAATCTGATCGGCGACGATATGGACCGGGTTCCGGATCTTGCGTTGGCCCGCAACACGGAACTCCATCTTTATGGCAAGGCTGACGTGAAGGCGGGCCGTAAAATGGGGCACGTGAACCGGATTGTTCGGGGCTAACGGGGAATTTCCGTTTCGCTTATTTTTCAAGCGAAGTACCCACGATTCCGCTTGAATTTTAAACAGTTTGGATATTGCTCAAGTTTTTTGCACCTTTCGCGTGAGCGCCCATTTTCTCATCACCGCGAATCCGCTTTGCCCCCAACCAGAAAACCAAGGAGGGACTTATGGTTGGGGCGGATACAGCTTGGATCATCGTAGCGACAGCATTGGTGCTGTTCATGACGCTGCCGGGGCTTGCACTATTTTATGGCGGCCTTGTGCGCTCGAGAAATGTGCTGAGCGTGTTTATGCAGTGCTTTTCGATTGCCTGTTTAATGAGCATCCTGTGGCTCGCTGCGGGTTATTCCATCGCCTTTGGTGATGGCAACGCCTATTGGGGCGGCCTTGGCAAGAGCTTTTTGACCGGGATCGATGCGGATACCGTTTCGGGTACCATCCCCGAGGTTCTGTTTTTCGCATTTCAGATGACCTTTGCGATCATCACGCCTGCCCTGATCGTTGGTGCCTATGTCGAGCGGATCGGGTTTGGCTTTGTAATGGTCTTTTCCGGCCTCTGGATGTTGCTGTGCTATGCGCCTGTGGCCCACTGGATTTGGGGCGGTGGCCTTTTGGCTGGCGCGGAATGGTCGCTGTTTGAAAACGGCGTGAACGATTTCGCGGGCGGCATCGTGGTACACCAAACAGCTGGTATTGCAGCACTGATCCTCGCGGCGTTCCTGGGGCCACGGTCCGACAAATCCAAACCGCCGCACAATCCCGGCATGGTCATGATTGGCGCGGCGATGCTTTGGGTCGGCTGGTTCGGCTTTAACGGCGGCTCGCAACTGGCCGCAGATGGTGGTGCTGCAATGGCGCTGACCGTCACGCACATCTCTGCCGCGGCTGCATCGCTGACTTGGGCGTTGTGGGAGCGTATCCGCCACGGCAAGGCCTCGCTGGTGGGTCTGGTCACCGGCACCATCGCCGGTCTGGCCTCGATCACGCCTGCCTCTGGCTCCGTTTTGCCGGTTGAGGCCCTGATGATCGGCGCGATTGCGGGTGTGCTGTGTCAGGAATTGTGCGGCGTCGTCAAAAATGCGCTCAAGATCGATGACACACTGGATGTCTTTGCTGTGCACGGTGTCGGCGGCATGTTTGGCATCCTGATGCTGGTTGTCTTTGGCCATGCGGGCATCGTGGAACAGGGTGGCGGTCTAATCGTCGTGGGGCTGTTCACTGCGGTGATGACCACGCTGATCATCTTTGTCACCAAAATGATCACCCCGCTGCGCGTCAGCGAAGAAGACGAAGCAACCGGGCTCGACCTGACATCGCATGGCGAACGGGCTTACGACATGTCGTCGTAACTCTGACCTTATACGGATTGACGGGGCTGGCCTTTGGGCCGGCCCTTTTTCTTTGGAATGCGGCTTTTTCTCTGCCCCCTTCTGTCTGCGCCCGCTCTGTGTCACATGGGGCGCATATTTTTTCATGAGGACCACGCCGCGCCATGACCCAGATTGTCCAAAGCCTTGCTGAAATTGCCGATCGCTATGACGCTCTTTTTGTCGATCTCTGGGGTTGCGTGCACAACGGTGTTGCCGCGTTGCCAGAGGCTGTTACCGCGCTGCAAGCCTATCGGCGCGACTTTGGTGGTAAGGTTGTGCTGGTCACCAACGCACCACGCCCACGCGCTTCTGTGGCCACGCAAATCGCCCTGCTGGGCGTGCCGGAGGATGCTTGGGACACGATCACAACATCCGGTGACAGCGCGCGGTCTGCGATGTTTCAGGGGGTTGTCGGGCAAAACGTCTTTTTCATGGGCGAGATCGACAAGGATACACCGTTCTTTCAACCGCTCGCCGCGTTGGAAAACCCGATTGAGATCACGCGCGTCGCGTTG
The DNA here is from genome assembly GCA_013214665.1 of Paracoccaceae bacterium. Taxonomy (GTDB): domain Bacteria; phylum Pseudomonadota; class Alphaproteobacteria; order Rhodobacterales; family Rhodobacteraceae. The sequence goes on along the minus strand of JABSSA010000079.1, from coordinate 457 downwards.
GAACAGGCAGAGGGGATCGTCTGCACTGGGCCGTTTGATCCGATGGCGCATCCCGACACGCTGCGCCCACAGCTTTTGGTGGCCAAACAGATGGGGCTAAAGCTCTTGTGTGCCAACCCTGATATCGTGGTGGACCGTGGCGAAACGCGCGAATGGTGTGCGGGCGCTGTGGCCAAGCTTTACACCGAGATGGGGGGTGAGAGCCTCTATTTCGGCAAACCCCACCCGCCGATCTATGATCTTGCGCGGCGCCGCCTTTTGGCTTTGGGCCGCGACATTTCAGACAGCGACATCATGGCAATCGGAGACGGCTTGCATACCGACGTGGCCGGCGGAGAGGGCGAAGGCATCGACACGCTCTTTATTTCGGGCGGCTTGGCGGCGATAGAAACCCGCACCACAAAAGGCGGACAGCCTGATCCAAAGGCCTTGAACAGCTACCTCACGGCCGAAGGCC
>JABSSA010000078.1 GCA_013214665.1 Paracoccaceae bacterium | reverse complement strand
TGAAGGCGCGCAGGCCGTGATCCCCACCGGGCATAAGGTGGGGCTTGTCGGGCGCAATGGGACGGGCAAAACAACCCTCTTTCGCCTGATCCGCGGCGAGCTTTCGTTGGAATCGGGCAATATCTCAGTTCCCAAAGGCGCAAGGATTGGCGGGGTCGCGCAAGAGGTGCCCTCATCAGAGACCAGCCTCATCGACACAGTGCTGGCCGCAGACACCGAGCGCGCCGCCTTGATGGCCGAAGAAACAGACGACGCGCAGCGCATTGCAGAAATCCAGACCCGCCTGACGGATATTGACGCATGGTCGGCTGAGGCGCGTGCCGCCTCCATTCTCAAAGGCCTTGGCTTTGACGATCACGAACACGCCCAGCCCTGTTCGGCCTATTCGGGCGGCTGGCGGATGCGTGTGGCCTTGGCGGCTGTTCTTTTTGCGCAGCCCGATTTGTTGCTCTTGGATGAACCGACCAACTATCTGGATCTTGAAGGCGCATTGTGGCTGGAAAGCTACCTGTCCAAATATCCGCACACCGTTCTGATTGTCAGCCACGACCGGGGCCTTTTGAACCGCGCGGTCACCTCCATCCTGCATCTCGAAGATCGCAAACTGGCCTTTTACCAAGGCCCCTATGATCAATTCGCCCGCCAGCGTGCTGAAAAACTGGCGCAAAACGCGGCGATGGCGAAAAAGCAGGAAGCCCGCCGCGCGCATCTGCAATCTTACGTGGATCGGTTCCGGTACAAGGCGGACAAAGCGCGCCAGGCGCAATCACGCCTGAAAATGATCGCTAAGTTGCAGCCTATCGCCTCCCCACAGGAGGTGGCGCTGCGCCGTTTCGAATTCCCCTCGCCCGAAGATATGGCCCCACCCATCATTCAGATCGAAGGCGGCGCAACGGGGTATGACGACACTGAGGTGCTGGCCAAGCTGAACCTGCGCATTGATCAGGACGACAGGATCGCCCTTCTGGGCAAGAACGGTCAGGGCAAATCAACGCTGGCCAAATTGCTGTCCGACCGACTGACGCTGATGCGCGGGCGCTGCACGAAATCATCCAAATTGCGGATCGGCTATTTCGCGCAGCATCAGGTGGATGAGCTGGTCGTCTCGGAAACCCCGCTGGACCATTTGCGCCGTGAACGCCCGGAAGAAGCCCCGGCAAAATGGCGCGCGCGCCTGTCGGGCTTTGGGTTGATGGTGGAACAGGCCGAAACACCTGTGGGCCAGCTGTCGGGCGGGCAAAAGGCGCGGCTGTCGCTTTTGTTGGCCACGCTTGATGCGCCACATATGCTGATCCTTGACGAACCGACCAACCACCTGGACATCGAAAGCCGCGAGGCGCTGGTGGAGGCGTTAACGGCCTATTCCGGCGCTGTTATTCTGGTCAGCCATGACATGCACCTACTGGAGCTGGTGGCTGATCGTTTGTGGCTTGTCTCCAACGGGACGGTGAAGCCCTTTGACGAAGATTTGCAGGCCTATCGGTCGCTCTTGTTGAAATCCGACAAAGACAGCCCCAAGGCGCCTGCCCCGCCCAAACCCAAAAAGCCGTCGCGCGATGAGTTGCAAGGGTTGCGCTCTGAGCTGCGTAAATCAGAGACGCGGGTGGAAAAGCTGCATGATATGCACGCAAAACTCAGCGAAAAGCTGGCCGATCCCGATCTATACGAAGCTGAACGGTTGCCGGATCTGGAAGTCTGGCAAAAGAAATTTGCCGAGGTAGAAGAGGCCATCGACCGGGCCGAAGCGCTTTGGATGCAGGCGCAGGAACAGCTTGATGCCGCTGAGGCGCGACTTTGATGGACAGCGCG
>JABSSA010000077.1 GCA_013214665.1 Paracoccaceae bacterium | reverse complement strand
GTCAGCCATTGGCCAAAGAGGAACTGAACAAGGATGTTGGATGCAAGCACAATGGCCGCCATGGCCATAATGCCTGGGATGTGAGCACGTGTCATAATATCTTCCGTTTTTTCAAGGTGACGGCAACTCGGTTCCGACCATCGGAACAGCGGCCCCTTTAGTCGCAGGACATTCCGGGCGCAAGTGTTTCTGTCAGCGCGTATTCCACGATTTCCGCGCGCAAAAGCGATGAAAAGTTATCGTCAGAGACCAAGGTCAGGCAAGTTGCACCACTGTCCGACTGCCAAACTGTAAGACCTTCGAGGTTGTCATGGCGGCCCGGTGCCGTGATCAGAATTTCGGTCAGGCTGGTTTCAATCGCCGCCGGATCGGCGCGCAGGATGCGGCTGCGAAACCCAAAAACGCCGACGCCACGCTCAAGAATGTAAAGCCAACCGTCGGGGCCAATATCGGCCCCAACGGGGCGGAATAATCCAACCTGAGGCAGGTATGCGTCAATCTCCCACTCGACGCCGTCAAAGCGAAACACCGGAAAGCCATCGCCGCTTTGCACGCGACCCTCGCCAATCGCAATCAACGCGCCGTTGCTATCGATGGCTAGCGCCTCCAGCTCTTTGTTGTGGCGAAATCCTTCAAAAGCGGGATGTGTTGGCAATCGTTCTCGCGTAGCGAGGCGCATCACGGTCGATGGGCTTTCCATAGCGACGAACGACCCTTGCGGCCCAATGGCCAACCCTTCCAGATCGCGTCCACCCAAGCTGCGCGGCAGGCGCTGCACATTCACCTGTGGGCTTTGACCCTGCGCGCGGTCGATGCCGATGCGGAAAATGCTGCCTCGATCCGAAAGCACAATACCCGCACGTCCACCTGCATCCAATTCGATGGCCGAAGCCCCCTGGATTTCAGGCGGAGGCGTTGCAGAAAGAAAGGTAAGTTCGCTTGCCAGACCCGGGTTTACCGAGAGGCCAAAACAGCAGAACACTGCTGTGGCAAGTCGGCCAAACGTAATTCGCGGCGCGGTTTTGGCCTTGGCGCATTTGGGTTTGGCGGGGGTGGGTTCAGAATGTCGCGTACCCATTGCTCCGCATCTTTGCAGCCATTGCCAGCAGGCGGCGGAGCCTGATTGACGCAACCGGCCACCCCCTTGGGGCATTTCAGACGCACATGGAAATGATAATGATGTCCCCACCAAGGCCTGATTTTCCTGAGCCACGCGCGATTGCCTTTTTCGTCTTTGCACATCTGCACTTTTGCACCGGGAAATACAAATATCCGGGCAACACGTTTGTCTTTTGCCGCACGTTTCAGAATACGATGATGCGCACGTGACCAATTGTTGTTCACATACGCCCCTTTGGCCCGGCGCAACGAAATGGACGAGATGTTTTCGCGCTGGTTTCGCGACAGCTTTAAATTGCTCGCGGGCAACATCCAGATATCGGCATCCAACCCAATCTGATGGCTGCGATGCCCGGTCAGCATCGGGCCTCCGCGCGGTTGCGAGATGTCACCCACATACAGACCACGCCAGCCGGGTTGTTTGGCAGCAAATGCAGACAGATCCTTGATGAAATCAATCGTCTCCGGATGCCCCCAATTGCGGTTCCGCGACAGGCGCATTGCCTGCCATGTGGGCCCGGTCTCCGGCAACTGCACACCGCCTGCCAGACAGCCTTTTGCATACCCGCCAAATGGCGCGGGCTGTTGTGCAGAGGCATCCCGCTTGGCGCCAAATTGCTGTTTCGCCAATTGCTGCGCATCCACCGCGCTCGTCAGCCCAAAGATCAACGCCGCGATGAGGGCAAAGAGTTTCATGCGCGCTCCTCTCCGTTCGGATGCACCCAGCGCAGCAAGACCAGCCCAATAAGGAACAGGAAGATCACAGGCGAAATGCCAATAGGTACACTTTGCGTGATCGCGGTGACGATGCCGATCAACAACGGAGCCAAAAAGGCCGTGGCCCGACCAGACAGGCCATAGAGGCCGAAATATTCGGTGCTTTTGTCTTCTTCGCAATGCCGCACCATCAAAGACCGGCTGGCCGCTTGCAAGATGCCGCCCATACCGCCGATAAATACGCCGCTGACGTAAAAGATCGTGTTCGGCAGGCTCGACCCTTCGGGCAACACCATGCCAAATACGGTTGTCGGTGTGACGTTGATGATAACGAAACACACAATCATCAAGACAATCACCGTCCCAATGATCACCGGCTTCGGGCCCAGCGCCCGATCCACAAAGCCACCCAGATAGCTAAAGAGCGCGGCCCCAATCGCCGCGATGATCCCGAAGACACCAATCTGGGTAATTTCCCAGTTCAAAACCAGCGCGGCATAGACCCCACCAAAGGCATACAGCCCGTTCAGCGCATCGCGATAGAACATGGACGACACCAGATATGTGCCAAGGCTGGGCCGGTGGACCAATCCTTTGATCGAGGTGACAACCGTGCCAATCGCCTGGCCAAAGCTGGATTTCCGATGGTCGCTGCGCACCTCGCGCACCCACAGGAAATAGGGGATCATAAAGACGACAAACCAAATGGCTGAAAACGGGCCTGTGCTGCGTGTGCCTTCGCGCTCTGCTGCGTTCAATCCAAACAGAGGATCCATCCCCGCCACGGTCTTGCCATTGCCCTGTTCGACCAGAAACAGCATCGCAATCAACAGCGCGACCACACCCCCGGCATAGCCAAAGGCAAAACCTGATCCTGAAATGCGGCCAATCTCTTCCTTGGTGCCGAGGCCCGGCAATTGCGAGTTCACAAAAATCAGCGCGTATTCCGCCCCGATAAACCCGAGACCAAAGAATATGAGCACCCAATAGAGGTTGCCGCCCGTTGGGTCCGCCGTCCACAAAAGCGACGCGCCGACGACGTACATAATGCTGAACACAAATATCCAAGGCATCTTGCGCCCGGAACTGTCCGCCATCGCGCCAAAAATTGGCGCCATGATCGCGATGGTCAGACCGTAAATCGCCGTGCTCCAGGCCCAGATGGTCTGGGCCTTGGCATCGGCCACCTGCTCTTCGAACCCGAGGCCAAGGTAGTAGGCCACCGCAATGCTGCTGATGAAGGGGCCAAAGACAAAGGTATTGAGAACAGTGTGATAGGGCTGGCTGGCCCAATCAAAAAAGAACCACCCCCAAATGCGTTTTTTCAATGAAACGTCAGCCATGCCTGCCCCCGATGCTATGGGAGACTGTGACCGACGATCTATTGCACACGCAAGCGCCGTGTTGTGCTTGGTCTTAACTTTTTTGGGTCAAGCCACAGCCCGCAATGGCGCATCTTCATCCTGCATCGGGGGCCAAGGGCGCGTGTCTTCGGCGGCAATCCAATTGGCGATCCACGCTGGAATGGGTGGCGACTCGGGCGACGTCCCCATCGCTTCGGCCAAACGCGGCGGCCGCACGAGACCGTTTTTGTCAGTCACCGCGGCGCGGTAAAGCACATGGTTGGCGCAGGTGCCATCCATCTTCCACATAGATTGTTCGAGATAGGTAAACTTGTCGTCCCAACACACCGCGCGCGAACGCACTTCAAACTTTTCCCACATGCGAATGCGCTGACGATACCGCACAGAACTGCCCGCCATGGTCAAACCCCAACGGTTGGCCTTGAGCACGTCGATCAACCCGATCCGCTGAGCCATGGCCAGACGCCCCAGATCAAACAACGTCAGCGCGCGGCCATTGTTCAGCTCCATGAACATGTCCAGATCCCAGGGCAGACACCGGTGATGCGACACATGCACATCAGTCATAGACTCAAGCCGCGGCATTTTACGGGCGGCAGCCAGATTGGCGAATAGACGAACAAACGGAAACATGGGCAAAGCTCCTTTGTTTCTGAATATGCTGCGCTGCGGCGCAACTTCAAGGCAGCGACACAGCGCATCTTGCCCAAACGTGGCGTCATCATTAGATGAACAGAGACGATCAGCGAGGCAAAGCAATGCAATCCATATTTATGATCCTCAGTCTTTTGCTGGATGTGGCGTGGTTCATCATCATCGCCCATGTCATCATGAGCTGGCTGATCTCGTTTCAGGTGCTCAACCCCTATCAACCCTTCGTCGCCAACATCTGGCAGGGGATCAACCGGCTGCTGGAACCGGTCTATCGACCTCTCCGCCGCGTGTTGCCGGATCTGGGTGGATTGGACCTGACGCCGCTGGTGGCGCTGATAGGTATCGCCATCCTGCGGATCGTGCTGGCGAACAACGCGGCCTATTTCTTCTAAGCGCGAGGCCGATCCTCAGTCCGTGAAAGGAAGCTCTATTTTTCCTGCCAGATAGTCTTCTGTGACATCGGCGGCTTCCATGATTTTGCGCATGTCTTCTGCAAACTCCGGAAATTTCTCAACGGGAATTTCCGGATGGCTCACCAAAAGTCGAAGAAACAGCAAAGATACTCTGGATGTTCCGTATGGTATGGTTAACCTGCAATCCCCATATTCAAAATTTGCTCCCTCTGTGGGTGAGCACCTCACTAAGAAACTGGGGCTGCCTGCAGCTGCCTGATTAATGGACCGAGGGAAAAAATACCTAGACGCTCTCTCTTGATCTTTAGGATCTGAAAAAAAGCTATACTCAGTGTAAGCCTGACCTCCAATTTCCAGATCAGACACCTCGACGTAACTATCCAGTATTCTGTCAACTAGAAACTGAAAATCCCCGTGGTTCGTTATCCCCAAACCAATCATGGACTTTCCATTCGACAAACCACGCACTCGCGCAGGATTGAACTTCACGAGTGTCACATCTTCGATTTCCATAACACCAGGATCGCCGCGTCTACACAGCCTTAAAAAGCGGGAACCGACTTGGACCAATCGTCCTTCGGATGGGTAACCATGTTGCTTTGCATAGACGGGAGGCCCCTCCGGGCACCATTCAACATTGGGATCATAGGGGGGCGCTTCGGGGTACGGATCAGCCAGACCACCAGACGCGCCCAAAACCAAAACAACTATGACGTAAAAAACACGTTGATTCAGTGGCATCATCACACCCAGCCTGCAACCGTTAAGCGTATTTTCGGCGACTTACGCTGTCTTTGCAACCACGAGTCGAACAACGCCGGACAAAATGAAATGTCGACGCAGATAAATCCAGAAAGCGAATTCTCAAACGTTCTAAGAAATACAGGCGCTAGACCCTTGTTCACGTTCTGTTAGCTTGGTTAATTGTAGCCAAAGAGCAGACCAAAACGATGAACAGGGCCCTCCATGCAGGATGCGTCGCAGCTATTGCGGGACGTTTTCGGATTCGATGCCTTCCGACCCGGTCAGGAAGAGATCGTTGACGCCGTCGCAGGTGGCCAAGACGTTTTGGCCATCATGCCCACGGGCGGCGGCAAATCTCTGTGTTTTCAACTACCTGCGCTGCTGCGGCCCGGCGTTACGGTGGTGATCTCACCTCTGATCGCGTTGATGCGGGATCAGGTGCGCGCGCTGCAAGAGGCCGGTGTCACGGCGGGGGCGCTGACCTCTGGCAACACCGAAGAAGAAACCGATGCCGTCTGGCGGCAGTTGGATGATGGCACGCTGAAGCTGCTGTACCTCGCGCCTGAGCGGTTGGCCTCTGGCAGCATCACCAGCCTGTTGCGCCGTGTGAATGCCAGCCTGATCGCGGTGGATGAGGCGCATTGTGTCAGCCAATGGGGCCATGATTTCCGGCCCGATTATCTGCGCATCGGCGAACTGCGCCGGATGCTCGACGTGCCGCTGGCCGCCTTTACCGCCACGGCGGATCAGGAAACGCGCGATGAGATCAGCGCGAAGCTGTTTGATCAACCGCCCCGCACCTTCCTGCGTGGGTTTGACCGGCCCAACATCCATCTGGCCTTTGCCGCCAAGGATCAGCCGCGCAAGCAAATCCTGAACTTTGTCGCCGCGCGACCCGGCCAATCCGGGATCGTTTATTGCGGCACCCGCGCCAAAACCGAAAACCTGGCCCAGGGTCTGCGTGATGCGGGATACAGCGCCTGCCATTATCACGGCGGGATGGAACCTGACGCCCGCCGCCACACCGAAGCCCGGTTCCAACAAGAAGACGGGCTGATCGTAGTGGCGACCGTGGCCTTTGGCATGGGCATCGACAAACCCGATATCCGCTGGGTGGCTCATGCTGATCTGCCCAAATCCATTGAGGCTTATTATCAGGAAATCGGCCGCGCCGGGCGCGATGGCGCGCCTGCGGATACGCTCACGCTCTATGGTGCTGATGATATCCGGTTGCGGCGCTCCCAGATTGACGAAGGGCTTGCGCCAACCGAACGCCGCGCAGCCGATCACGGGCGGCTTAACGCGCTGTTGGGTCTGGCTGAGGCGCTGAGCTGCCGCCGGCAAACGCTGCTGGGCTATTTCGGCGAAACCAGCACGCCCTGCGGCCATTGTGACCTGTGCCAGACGCCGC
>JABSSA010000076.1 GCA_013214665.1 Paracoccaceae bacterium | reverse complement strand
GGCACGATGGCCTTCAATATGCAGGACGTTCTGCTCGAGCCTTATGGCGGCGAAATTTTGGGCCTGTCGGTCTCTGCAACCACGCTTTTGACCGCACTTTGGGCGCTTGGCGCTCTGTTGGGCTTTGTCTGGGCCGGCACGCGGCTGGCGCGGGGGTCAAATTCGTATCGGCTGGCGGGTGGTGGCATTCTGGCCGGCATCTGGGCCTTTTCGCTGGTGATCTTTGCGGCGCCGCTGGAGCTGACCGCGCTCTTTTATGCCGGGGCGTTCATGATCGGCTATGGTGGCGGGCTTTTCGCCGTGTCCACGTTGACTGCGGCGATGACCATGCCCACCGGGGCGCAAGCCGGGCGCGGTCTGGCGCTTGGCGCTTGGGGCGCAGCACAAGCCACCGCCGCGGGGCTGGCCATCGCTTTGGGTGGCGCGCTTCGCGATTGGATCGGGGCCATCGCCATGTCTGGTGCCTGGGGCGAAACACTCGCCACCCCCGCCACCGGTTATTCATTCGTGTATCACACCGAGATTGGCCTGCTTTTTGCCACTCTCGTGATCCTGGGACCACTCGTGCGCAGGTCTGGTCCCCTCACCCCACCGAAATCGGATCATCGCCCGCTGGGCCTGGCCGATTTCCCAACATGACCCCGTCTGCAGGAGGAAACGGTTATGACTGCAACATTTTATGGGGGAGTAGACCTGGCAAGCGTCGCGCTATGGCTGTTCTACCTCTTCTTCGCTGGCCTGGTGTTCTGGCTGCAACGCGAAAACATGCGCGAAGGGTATCCGCTCGAAGATGAGCACGGCAATCCATCCGCGAACCAGGGCCCCTACCCCGTACCGGGTGACAAAACATTCAAGCTGCCCCATGGGCGTGGCGAAGTGACGGTGCCTTCGGGTCAACACCCCGATCGCAGCGATCTGGCGCTTGCGCCGGGTGCGTCTGGCGATCCGCTGACACCTACCGGGGATCCTATGCTGGACGGTGTCGGCCCCGCCTCTTGGGCACCGCGCCGTGATGTGCCGGAACTGGACGGCCATGGTCATCCCAAGATTGTCCCAATGAGCAAGAACGAAGCCTTCCACGTCTCCGCCGGACGCGATCCGCGCGGCAAGGCCGTGATGGCCGGTGACGGCGAAAGCGTGGGCGCGATTTCCGATATGTGGATCGACGAAGCCGAACAGATGGTCCGCTATCTGGAGGTGGAACTCGACGCAAAATGGGGCTCTGGCAAACGGCTGATCCCGATGACGTTCGCCCGCATCAAGGCGGATCATGTGCGCGTCTCGGCCATCTACGGCAAGCATTTTGCCACCGTGCCACAGCACGCAAGCCCAACGCAGGTCACGCTGCTCGAGGAAGACAAGATCTCTGGCTACTACGGGGGCGGCAAACTTTATGCCGACAGCCGCCGTCTGGAATCGCAGATCTGATCAACTGACCCACCGGGCCGGATGGCAAACCGCTGACCGGCCCAAGCCCGCAACCCATCAAGGAGGAAGTGCGCCATGTCCGATGATGATATCACCGTAGAGCCGATCAAAGGCTTGCCAGAGACCCCGCCTGACGGGGAAGAGATTTTGTGGCAGGGGCGACCGAATTGGCGCGCGCTGGCTCGCGAAAGTCTGATGGTGAATTGGGTGATCGGGTATTTTCTGGTGCTCGCGGTCTGGCAAGTGGCCCTGCGCGCCAGCGAGGTGCCTTTGGGCATCGCTCTCTATGGCGGTGTGCCCTATCTTTTGCTGGGGCTGGGCGCTGCGGGCATCATCCTTGTGATCGCCTATGTGCAGGCCCGCACCACCGTCTACACCATCACCACGTCCCGCGTTGTTATGCGCATCGGTGTGGCGCTGACGATCACGCTGAACTTACCGTTCCGCGAAATTGGCACCGCATCGCTTGATATGCGCAAGCGCGGCACCGGCACCATCGTGATGGAAACTCTGGGCAAGGCGCGCATCAGCTATCTGGTGCTTTGGCCTCATGCCCGCCCTTTGAAATTCAATCCGGCACAGCCTGCGTTGCGCTGCATTGACCGGGCCGACCGTGTGGCAGCACTCCTGTCCGAAGCGGCAGATGCGCGGCTCAGCGTGCCGCAGGTCACCAAAGACCCCATCGGCCAAGCTGTGGCGGCGGAGTAAGCGAGATGAGTGAAACAACACCAAACCCCGCTTTCCGCACGCAATCCAGCGAACTTATCCCCCGTTGGATGATCCGCGCGATCCTGGCGCTTTTGTTTAGCGTTCTGGCGTTGGTCACTTTTGCCCGCGTCACGGACCGGCCTCTGGTGGCTGTGCCCGCCGATACGCCTGTTCTGGCAGAGCGCGCCGTTGTGCTGGCCAGTGCGCCCAACGGGGCCACACGCGTTTCGGCCCCCGATGGCACGCTGCTTGCAGACATCTCCGCCCGCGAGGGAGGGTTTATTTCGGGCATGACCCGCGTGATCGAACGCCAGCGCAGCCTCTCAAAAGTTGACCCCGCCACGCCGATCGCGATCCAGCTTCGCGACAAGGGGCGCATCACGCTCGTTGATCCAGCCACCGGCTGGTCCGCTGAACTCGCCAGCTATGGCGACACCAACACCGACACCTTCGCCAGGTTGCTCGGTGTTTCCACCGAAACATCAGAAGGAAGCAACTGATGGGACTTTTCACACGCGACATCGAACGGGCCCCCTGCACCGTCGAAATCTCACACAAATTCGAAAGCCTTCATGCCCATGTGCGGTTCAACAACGGCGCTGTGGTCTATCCCGGTGACGAAGTGCAGGTTCAGGGGCCGGAAATAATGGCCCCCTTTGGCGAGATCGTCAGCGAAGACCGCGAAGCGGTGATCGTACGCGCCTCGCGCATCGAACGACTCTGGACGCGACTTACCGGGGATCTTGAGGTGATGGAGCTGTGTGAATTCTCCTTTTCCGAGGAGGTCACGCTATGAACGTTCAAAACCTGCCCAAACACTCCGCCGATGCCACAACCGCCGAAGAAGGTCTGGCTCTGCAAGAAGAGCTGGCCAAATTCGACAGCGACGCCGCGACCGCGCTGGCGATGCAGAATACCCTGCTCACGCCGCGTTTTTACACCACCGATTTTGACGAACTTGATGCCATCGATGTCAGCTCCGTGCGTGAAGACTGGGATCTGTTGATCGACCAAATGGTCAGCGACCCGAACAAAGGGCATTTCAAGAAAAACGAAGATTGGGATCACGTCGATTGGGACGGGATGGACCCACATCTCAAGAAAGAGTTCATCGATTTTCTGGTCTCGTCCTGCACAGCCGAGTTTTCCGGCTGCGTGCTTTACAAAGAGATGAAGCGCCGCGGCAACAACAAAGACATCACGCAGCTGTTCCAACTTATGGCCCGCGATGAGGCGCGCCACGCAGGCTTTATCAACGATGCCCTGCGCGAAGCGGGCATCGCGGTGAACCTTGGATTTCTGACCCAGAAGAAGAAATACACCTACTTCCGGCCCAAGTTTATCTATTACGCCACCTATCTCAGCGAAAAGATTGGCTACGCCCGTTACATCACGATTTTCCGCCACCTGCAGGAAAACCCCGAACATCGGTTTCACCCGATTTTCAAATGGTTCGAAGAATGGTGCAACGATGAGTTCAGCCACGGCGAGGCCTTTGCCCTGCTGATGAAAACCGATCCGAAACTGACCTCGGGCATCAACGTCTATTGGATCAAATTCTTTCTGACGGCTGTCTACGCCACCATGTACGTTCGCGACCACCAGCGCCCCGCTTTTCACGAGGCATTGGGCGTGGACCCGGATTGGTATGCGCATGAGGTTTATACCAAGACATCAAAGCTCAGCGAACAGATCTTCCCGATCACGCTGGATATTGATCACCCCCGCTGGCAACGCGGGCTGGAGGCGCTTTATCGGGCCAATGTCGATCTGGCAGAGGCAACCGAGAAAAAGCAGACCCTGCGCAAGCTCGGCGCGCAACTGCGTGCGGGCATGGCCTTTGTGTCGCTGATCACGATCCCGGCAAAGAAACATCAGGTGCCCGCCAGCACCCGTTTGGAGCCAGCCTATTGATCCGGACTAGCCGCATAAGCGCCTGGCCTGGATCAAGGACGCAAGCCGCCGTGTCAACGCTCGGAGGTCTGCGCGCATGAGCCCTTGGTACGCTGCCCTTGTTGCGATGTTTGTCTGGTGGTTTTCCACCGGGCTCATCTTGATGATGGTCAAGCGTGCCGACCGTAACGGCCCCATGTCCCGCGTGAATGCCACCCTCGCCAGCGTTCCCTTGCTCGCTGCCGGAGTTCTGGGCTTTCTGTGGTCCTTGCCCGAAGAAAACCTGTTAGGCGTCTACATCGCGTTTTTGTCTGCTCTGGCGATATGGGGTTGGATCGAAATCGCCTTTCTCACCGGCGTAATCACCGGGCCGAACAAGGCCCCCCTGCCCGCGCATGTCACGGGATTTGCCCGCTTCACTGCTGCGTGGCGCACCGTGGCGTATCACGAGCTGCTGTTGGCCTTCACGCTTGTCGTATTGTTTTTCGCCAGCACAGAAGCCGCCAACATCTTTGGCAAATGGACCTTTGCCATCCTGTTTGTCGCCCGCATCTCGGCCAAGCTGAACCTCTTTTTCGGCGTGCCCCGCGTGCACGAAGACTTTCTGACCGACGCGCTGGCGCATCTGCCCAGCTATTTTGGCCCACGCCGCTACAACTGGTTGTTCCCGATCGCAACAACTGGGCTCACGCTGGCGGTGTTTTGCTGGCTGTCTCTGATGGTGACGGTGGATGCGCCGCACCGCGTCACTGGCTTTGCCCTGCTCAGCGCGCTGACGGCACTTGCCCTTCTCGAACACTGGGTGATGGTTCTGCCCATCCCCGATGAACGCCTTTGGCGCTGGATGCTACCTGCGCCCAAATCAACTCATAAGACCAATACGCAAGGGGGACATCATGGACTTTGATGCACTGTTCCAAACCCAGCTTTCCAAGCTGAAAGAGGAAGGCAATTATCGGATCTTTGCCGAACTGGAACGGCGCGCCGGGGCATTCCCCAAAGCGCGCTGCCATGACGAAGAGGCCCCGGACGACGTCACCGTCTGGTGCTCAAACGATTACCTCGGCATGGGCCAGAACCCCAAGGTGACCGCCGCGATGAAAGAGGCGATTGACCTCTCAGGCGCGGGCGCAGGCGGTACGCGCAACATCTCGGGCACCAATCACGCCCACAAAAAGCTCGAAGCGGAACTGGCCGACCTGCACGGCAAGGAAAGCGCGCTGCTCTTTACTTCGGGCTATGTGTCAAACTGGGCCTCGCTCTCCACGCTTGGCGCGCGCCTGCCAGATGCGGTGATCTTGTCAGACGAGTTGAACCACGCCTCCATGATCGAAGGCATCCGCCATTCCAAGGCAAACAAGGTCATTTGGAAACACAACGACCCCGAAGACCTGGATCGCAAACTGGCGGCCCTGCCGGCCAATACGGCCAAGATCGTGGCCTTTGAAAGCGTCTATTCGATGGACGGTGACATTTGCCCCATGGCCGAAATTGTCGAAGTGGCCGAAAAGCATGGCGCAATGACCTATCTCGATGAGGTCCACGCGGTGGGCCTCTACGGCCCGCGTGGCGGCGGGATCAGCGAACGCGAAGGGCTGGCCGATCGCATCACTTTGATCGAAGGCACGCTTGGCAAGGCTTATGGCGTGGTAGGCGGCTATGTCACGGGCTCTGCGGCGCTTTGTGACTTCATCCGTTCCTTTGCCTCGGGGTTCATCTTTACAACCGCCCTGCCCCCGGCTGTGGCAGCAGCGGCTCAGGTGTCGATCCAGCATCTTAAGCAAAGCAATGCCGAACGCATGGCACAGCGCGAGCGGGTGGCCTATTTGCGCAAACGTCTGGATCAGGAAGGCATTCCACATCTGGAAAACCCAAGCCATATCATCCCGGTGATGATCAAAGATCCGGTCAAATGCCGGATGATTTCGGACTACCTGATGCAGCAATACGGCATCTATGTGCAGCCCATCAATTACCCGACTGTGCCCAAAGGCACCGAACGGCTGCGCTTTACCCCGTCTCCATTGCACAGTGCCGAAGATATTGATCATTTGGTCGCTGCTCTCAAAGCACTTTGGAAGCAATGCGCCATCAGCCACGCGGTTGCATAACCAACCTGTGAAATCAGTTGAGAATAAACACGCGCCGTTACGTGTTTACCTTTGAGCAACACGCGCTACGTCTGGCGCAAACACGAAGCAAGGAGATTTGATCCATGAAAATGACCCGCCGCGAGAACCTGGCCCTGCTGGGTGGCACACTGGCAGCCGCCACAGTGCCAGGCGCACTGATGGCCGCGGATGAGCCAAAGACAGTTATCGTTGAGATGCTGAACGTGGACCCGGATGACAAGAAACAGCGCCAGATCTTCAAGCCTGCCGTTGTGCATGTGAATGTTGGTGACACTGTGAAGTTCGTCCCGACCGATCGCGGCCATAACGCCGAGGTCGACAAAAAGATGATGCCTGAAGGCGGCGATGAATTTGCCGGCAAGATCAACAAAGAGGTCGAAGTGACCTTCACCACTGATGGCGCTTATGGCTACTACTGTAAGCCACACCGCTCTGTTGGCATGGTGGGCCTGGTGCTTGTCGGCGACGCGGCGGCGAGCCTCGAAGCGGCCAAAGAGGTCAAGCAGCGCGGCAAAGCCAAGCAGCGTTATAAGGATTACTTTGCCCAGGCCGACGAAATCCTGGCCGAGGCACAGTCCAGCTAAGTTTAAAATCGCTGATCTAGGGCGATGACACAGCCGGGTGCGCAAGCGCCCGGCTTTTTTCGTTGCGGCGTTCCAGCCAGATCCGGCCCACAGCGCCCAAAAGCACCACAAAGGCCCCAAGCGTCAGCCACAGGAAAAACCGCATCTCACCAGCCACTGGCGCCTCTGTCGGCCGCAGCTCAAGCGTGGCGCCAGGCGCCACCGTCATCGTATAGGATGCGCTTTGCACACCTTGTGTCATGTCTCGGACAGTGACATCCACCACATCGGTATTGCCCAACGACAGCGACAGCAGCTCGCCCAGCGGGTCCACCGGATACGCGATATAGCCCGCGTAGACGTGCAGGATGTCTACAGTCGGCACTGTGCCCGGCGCAAATCCATTGCACACCGACATGGCTAGATAGGCATCCGCCACATCGCGAAATGGCATCGGCGCATCCTTGGGGTGCACCATAAGCGACATGGCCTCAAGCGGGGCGTCCACCTGCCCTACGCGCAACGCTGCTCCGGTGATCATGGCATCGCCCTGATCCCATGTGCCTTCGCGCAACTCTTCATAAGCCACCGTGACGCCGGGTGGTGCAATGAAATCGGGGCTGTTGCCAAATACCGCAGGAATATCCAACGCCCGCAAAGAAACAAAAATCTCAACCGCGGTTTCACCGCGATCCACAATCACATCCAACTGTGCAGCGTTGGACGGCAAAGCCAGAGCAAGAGTGGCCAGAAAAGCAAAAAAACGGGTCATGCGCAAATGATAGTCGCCTTTATGCTGCCAGCAACCCGCAACGCCCCGTCTCACAAGATCGTCAGGTAACCCGTGCGTCCTACCGGGCCGACGTTGGGGCACCCATTGCCAAGCAAAGTGCTGCGGTCGTAGTTTTGCGAAAACAGGAGCCGCACATGAACCGCGCCAAAATGATCCTCGGCCATACGTCGATCCCACCGATGTTGGTGGCTGTCGCGGTTGGGTTGGTGATTTTGGTCACGCAAGGGCCATGGTGGATCTGGCTTTTCGCGGTGCTGGGGATACCCACACAAATGCTGAATGAATACAGCCTGCACCGCTACATCTTTCACTTGCCCCCGCCAAAACGGCAATGGGCGTTTGATCTGCTGTATCAGGCCCACTACGGGCATCATGACTTCCCAACCAAGATCAAACTTTTCTTTGCGCCCATCTGGGTGACCCTGCCCATCCTCGCCTTGAATATCGGCATCGTCTGGGCGCTGGCGGCGCTTGTCTTGCCGGCGCACGCATTGGCCATCGCTGCTGCGATTGTGCTGGTTGGTGGGACAGGAACCTTTTTGGGCTATGAGTGGTTTCACATGACCGCGCATCTCACAGTCCCCAAAACCTGGGTCGAACGTCATGTCACAACGCTGCACAACCAGCACCACTTTCGCGACTTTTCCAAGTGGTTTCATGTGTCACCGGGCGGGCAAATCATCGACCGTGCGATGGGCACCTCGATCAACCACGACGCACTGCGCCAACAACAACGGATCGAATTTATCCGCACCCTTGGTATGCGCCCCGACGA
The DNA here is from genome assembly GCA_013214665.1 of Paracoccaceae bacterium. Taxonomy (GTDB): domain Bacteria; phylum Pseudomonadota; class Alphaproteobacteria; order Rhodobacterales; family Rhodobacteraceae. Next base: position 525 of record JABSSA010000076.1, on the reverse strand, counting down.
TGCCCGCCTTGTGGCGGCGCGCGCGCGGTTTGCAGAAAAATACGATCTCACGCCCACCGAGATCACCCGCGCCGCACAGGTTCAGGGCACGGCAAGAGCCTGAGCGGGATAGGGCTTCGCCCTCTGCGCCTACGGCGCATTCACCCAGAGTATTTTCGATCCAAAAGAAGGGTGGGGTTTGTTACGTGGCCTGCAGGCATTGAGCGACAATCTCGAGGCTGCAGGCATGTACGAGTTCGCGCTGCACGGTAGGTGCGTCGGTGAATATCTCTTCGCGACCGCGCAGATTGGGGTCTGCGGGTAGGCTCAGAAAGGTATAGTGGCCAACGTCTGGCCCCAGGTCATAATGCCGGAACTTCGGGTTTTGGTTTCGAAGCCATTCGGAGCAGACCGGGTTTGGCGCTTCACGGTCTGCGCCACCTGTCACAAGGGTGACCGGGCGGTTTATCTGCGCCAAGGAGGCTGGCAGGAAAGCGCGCACCGTTGGAGCCGGTGCGATGGCAACAGACCGGGTGAATCGGGTGT
>JABSSA010000075.1 GCA_013214665.1 Paracoccaceae bacterium | reverse complement strand
TTCCGTGCTAGGGGCTGCGGCGCCATTTGAACTGCGCGACGTGTTGGACGACACTTTTGCAGTAGGCGCAATTGATCTTGTTAGAGACTTAATTCCATTTCTTCAGGCCGGCGGGACCAATGATCAAAAAGCTGGTCGCAGGCTGAACAGCGTCACCGGGCAAACCGTTCACGATCTGGAAATTCTCGAAGACGTTTTTTTAACAGGCGAAAAAGCCAAAATCCCGTTTAGCGCAAAAATCGGTGCTTTCCCAACCAAAGCCACACGCGAGGCGATGGGGCAGGCGATGGAGGATGCACTCAACGATTTGATGAGCCGGGTCGAAACCGCGCGCAAACGGCGCGTGATTTTGGAAGTTGTCGCCAAAACGGAACGCATTCGCGCCTTTGCCCGCGCTTTTGTGCCCCGATACGAGGCTGCCAAGCACGCGCGCGGCTTGTTGGATTTTGATGATCTGATCCGCAAAGCGCGCGCCTTGCTATCAGATGCCGAAATGGCTGCTTGGGTGCTGTACAAGCTGGACGGACAGATCGATCACATTCTGGTCGACGAAGCCCAAGACACCAGCCCTGCGCAATGGCACGTCATTCGCAAGCTGGCCGAAGACTTTCTGGCCGGCGGACAAGCGCAAAGTGGCACGGATCGCACGTTGTTTGTTGTCGGCGACAAAAAGCAATCGATCTATTCCTTCCAGGGTGCGGACCCGGCAGCTTTTGATGCGATGAAATCGGGGTTTTCCGAAAGTTTGGCGGCCATCGGCACATCCTTGCATGACCGATCCCTGGATCACTCCTTTCGATCATCTCCATCAATTTTGCGCTTAGTAGACACTGTTTTTGATGAAAACGGCGCACATGCGCTTGGCGAAAATTCGGCTCATATTCCGTTTCATGCGCGTTTGCCCGGTCGGGTGGATATGTGGCCTTTGGTTCCTCCGGCGGAAACCACAAAACCCGCCGAATGGGATGATCCCGTCGATTTGCCTAGCCCCGAACACCATCAAGCCGCTTTGGCCACGATGATTGCGAAAGAAATCCGGCGGATGCTGGATGACGGCACACAAATCCCGGAAATTGGCCCCGATGGGTCTCTCACCGCGCGTCGGGTTGAGCCACGGGATTTTCTGATCCTGGTACAGCGCCGATCGGGAATCTTCCCGCATATCATCCGCGCCTGCAAAACCGCCGAATTACCCATTGCAGGCTCTGATAAGTTGAAAGTCGGAGCTGAATTGGCCGTGCGCGATCTGGGCGCGTTCCTGTCGTTTCTGGCGACGGCAGACGATGATCTATCGCTGGCCTCGTGCCTGCGCTCGCCGCTCTTTGGCTGGTCTGAGCAAGAGATTTACACTCTCGCCCATCATCGACCGGAAGGTGGCCGGTTGTGGGAGCATTTGCGCAAGCAGGCGGATGCCTTTCCTGACACCTGCACTGTGATCAACGATATGCGCGGCCAGACCGATTTCCTGCGCCCCTATGATCTGTTGCAGCGGCTTTTGATCCGCCATGGGCGACGCGACAGGTTGATTGCGCGGCTGGGGGCAGAGGCCGAAGATGGGATCAACGCTTTGCTGGCGCAGGCGCTCACCTACGAAAGTCAGGCAATCCCAAGCCTGACCGGGTTTCTTGCGTGGATGCAAACCGACGATCTTGAGATCAAGCGCCAGATTGACAGCATGTCGAACCAGATAAGGGTGATGTCGGTGCATGGCGCAAAAGGGCTCGAAGCGCCCATTGTAATTTTGCCTGACACGATCCGCGACAGCAAAGGCAATCGGGATGCGGTTGTAGTAGTGGACGATGAGGCCTTTCACAAACCGTCGAAACCGATGCAGCCCCAGCCGATGGCCGAGGTGATCACCTCGTTGGAAGCCAAAGACGCTCAGGAGGGCGACCGGCTTTTGTATGTGGCCATGACCCGGGCTGAA
>JABSSA010000074.1 GCA_013214665.1 Paracoccaceae bacterium | reverse complement strand
GGTTGGGGTCAGGCCATCCTGGGCAAACACCTTGTCAAACGCCTCTTGGGCGGGCTTTGGCTGATAGGCGGCATGTTCTACACCATAGACCGCATCAAAAAGCCCCGACAGACCGCGCGCGGCAATCACCCGGCGTGCATATGGCGCGGTGCCGTTGGTGTAGATGATCTTGCGCCCGGGCAGCGCATCAATCCGGGCGGCCAGCGTGGGGTCAGGGGTGAGGGCGTGCATCGAGATGTCATGCACGTCTTCCAGAAATGGATCCGGGTTGATCTTGTGTTCCGCCATCAACCCGGCCAACGTGGTGCCATAGTCGCGCCAATAGACTTTGCGCAGGCGGTCCGCTTCGGCGGCGTCGACGCCTACCTCGGCCATCACCCAGGCAACCATTTTGGCTTCGATCTGATCGAAGAGGCGCACAGAGGGGTGATAAAGCGTGTTGTCGAGATCAAAGACCCAGACGCGCACGTGGGAAAAGGCGTCATTCAGCATGGGCTGCGGCATATGCGGTCTTGTGGCTTTGGGCAAGCCTCCGGGCTTGCGCGAGGCGGCCTTCCCCTCGTAACATACGGAAATTCTTGCGAAAGGACCGCACATGCAACCGAACCGACCTTACCCGACGGATGCGTATAGCATGATCTTGGAAGCCATCGACACCGGCGTCTACAAACCCGGTGATCGCTTGGTGGAAAGTGAATTGGCGGATCGGTTTGGCGTGTCGCGTACGCCCATTCGCGAAGCGTTGCAGCGGTTGGAAACCCAATCGCTTTTGGCGCGTGATGGGCGATCTCTGATTGTGGCGTCGCTGGATCACAACCAGATGTCCGAACTTTACGTGGTGCGCAGCGAACTTGAGGGGTTGGCCGCGGCGCTGGCAGCGAAACATGCCACGGTCGAAGAGGTGCGTATTCTGCGCGATATGGTCGAAGCCGATGACGCGCTGATCGAAGATCCGGTGGCGATGTCGCGGGCCAACCGGCGGTTTCACCAACAGGTGCATCTGGCCTCGCACAACCGCTATTTGGTGCAACAACTTGATCTTGTGCACCGCACGATGGCCCTGATGGCGACCACGTCGCTCGCAGCGGAAGGGCGGGCCGAGATCGCGCAAAGCGAACACCGCCAGATCGTCGCCGCGATTGAGGCGGGTGATGCGCAAGCGGCGGGGGATGCGCTGCGGTCGCACATTTCGGTCGCGTATAAAACGCGGCTCCAGCAGGATGCGGAGATCCGTCGCGAACAGGCGTGAGCACGGGCTTTATTGCGATACGCCGTGTTGCGTTTTGTCCCAGAAAAACGGGGTGATAATCAGCTCTGCGATGGCTTTATAGGCCGCGAGGCTGCCCAAGAGGAAATAGACGGGCAGGGTGATCACCCACATTTTCAGATGCGCGTGCTCAGGTCGTGAGACCGCGACATACGACATCAAAAGCCCGATCACCTCACAGGACACCACCACCGCCAGCACCGGCCACAAGAGTGTGCTGGACAGATACGCGACCAATGGATGACCCGCGCCGAGGCTCATGGCCCAAAAGCTCAGCGTGATGGGCGCCAGCGCGAATTGGGTGACCGAGATGAGAAACATCATCTGAACCCCGCAAAACCGCCACAGCCCCAGATCGCGCAGAAATTGGCGCGGCGCGCGCATATGCACCAGATAGGTGACCAAAAACCCCTTTAACCAACGCGACCGTTGGCGCACCCAGGCCCAGGGGCGGCACGCGGCCTCTTCGTAGGTGACCGTGTCGATCAGCTGGGTTTTGTAGCCTTGTCTCGCCAGCCGCACGCCCAGATCGGCGTCTTCGGTTACGTTATGCGCATCCCATGCGCCCAATGCCGCCAGCTCATCGCGCCGGAAAAAGAGCGTGGTGCCGCCCAGCGGCAGGACCAGCCCCAATTTCTCAACACCGGGCAGCATCATGCGCCACCAGGTGGCGTATTCGATGGCGAAACAGCGGGCCATCCAATTGGCGCGCGCGTTGTAATAATCGAGCTTGCCTTGCAAACAGACCACGTCATCGGGCGCGGCGGCAAAGGCGGCCACAACTTTTTCCACCTGATCCGTGGCAGGCGCGTCTTCGGCATCCCAGACGCCGATGATATCGCCATCGCAGAAATCAAAGGCATAGTTCAGCGCGCGGGGTTTGGTGGTGATCGTATCGGATTCAGGCACTTCGACGACGCGCATCCAATGGGGCAAATCCGTGTGGGCCAGCGTGTGTTTGGTTTGCCGGTCGCGCGCTTCCAACACCAGGATCACGTCCAGAAGTGGCTTGGGATATGTCAGCTTTTTCAAGCGCTTCACCAGCGCTTCGGCAATTTCGGTTTCCTTGTAAAGCGGCACCATAACCGACACGCGTGGCAACCGGTCCGGCATGGGCAGTGCCGCCGCCGCCGCGCGGGGGGCGGCATGTGCGCGTTCGGCCAAAAAGGCCGCTGCTTTGAAAACTGTGGTCAGCAGCAACAACAGGATCGAGAGGCCCGAAAGCGCCAATACGGCGAGGTCAGGCCAAAACCCAAGACACAGCGCCAGAGGGGCCAGCGCGATGCATGAAGTGAGCGCCCGACGCGGCCCGCGCCTGGCCCAGCTGCGGCAGCTAAGGTGTTCTGGCGTGCGGATCATGGCCTTATGCGCAAGAAAGGCCCCGTGAAGCCGGTTGATGCGCGCGTTAATCTGGGTGGGCAGCGCGACCACCGGCAATATGCGCACCGAAAGTTTGGCGGCGGCCTCTGTCACTTGCGCGAATTGATCAGGGTGCGCCGTGGCGACCAACAGCGTGTCCCCCAGCCATCGGTAGGGCACCACTTTATGCGCCAGACAAAACGGTGCAGGCAGCGCGCGTGCCAGATCAAGATCCACCGGCCCCGGATCCAGATCGACAAAATCGGCGGCGTGTTGTTCGGCCAATGCGCCATAAAGATCGCGGGGCGCGATATGGCCCCCCGCAATCAGAATTTCGCCCAAAGGCGCTTGCAGGCGGCGCTGTTCAGTCAACGCCTGAGTAAGAATTGGGGAAGTGATCAGATCAGCCTGTAACAAGATCTGACCCAGTGGCGGCACATGATCTGTGCGGCGCACCCGGCGGGGCGTGGTGAGCCGGATGAGGGGATCGGTCATGAAAAGTCAGGCTCCTTGCCGCGTCGTGCGGGCAATGTCGCCTAACGAAGTTAACAGGGTCTGAACTTGGCCAAATCAGGCAGGGGCTTTTTGCGCATCCATCGCTGCGGCAAAGCGTTCAAACAGGTAATAGCTGTCTTGCGGGCCGGGGCTGGCTTCGGGGTGGTACTGCACGGAAAAGACCGGGCGATCTTTGAGGCGCAGACCGCAGTTTGACCCGTCAAAGAGTGACACATGTGTCTCTTTCACAGCATCCGGCAGGCTTTGGGCATCCACCGCAAAACCGTGGTTCATCGAGGTGATCTCAACCTTGCCGGTCTCCAGATCCTTGACCGGATGGTTCGCACCGTGGTGGCCGTGGTTCATCTTGATGGTCTTGGCCCCAAGCGCCAGCGCCAGCATCTGGTGGCCAAGGCAGATGCCAAAGATCGGCAGCTCTGTCTTGTCGAGCACGTCGCGGATCATCGGCACCGCATATTCACCTGTCGCCGCCGGATCGCCGGGACCGTTTGACAAAAACACGCCATCGGGCTGGTGCGCCATCACCTCGTCGCTTGTCGCAGTGGCGGGCAGAACGGTCACATCACAGCCCGCAGACGCGAGGCAGCGCAGAATGTTGCGTTTCGCGCCGTAGTCAACGGCCACAACCTTGTGCCGTGCAGCGGTCTGGCGTGGATATCCTTCGGGCCAGGCCCACCGCATTTCATCCCACCGATAGCTTTGCGCGCAAGTGACATCCTTGGCCAGGTCCAGCCCTTCGAGGCCGGAAAAGCCCCGCGCGGCAGCCACGAGGGCGGCGGCGTCAAAGTTACCGTCAGGGTCATGGGCCAGCGCCACATGCGGCGCGCCGGCCTGTCGAATGGCGCGGGTGAGGCGGCGGGTGTCAACGCCACCCACGGCGATGCGCCCACGGGCGGCCAGCCAATCAGACAACGGCTGGACCGAGCGCCAGTTGGACGGTGCGGTTGGCATCCATTTGACCACCATGCCCGCGGCAACCGGTTCGCCGGTTTCGTCATCCTCGGGGTTCACGCCGACGTTGCCGACATGGGGGAAGGTAAAGGTCACGATCTGGCCCGCGTAAGACGGATCGGTCATGATTTCCTGATAGCCGGTCATCGCGGTGTTAAAGCAAAGCTCCGCGGTGGTCTGGCCTGTGGCACCAAAGCCTGTTCCGTAAAACAATGTGCCGTCCGCGAGCGCGAGACAGGCCGTGGGCTTGATGTGATCAGGCATAAAAATTCCGGGGCTAGGGCAGAGGCAAATTGCGCGGAAAATAGGGGCAGGCTGTGCCATCGTCAAGCAAATTCGATAATTTAATTATCGTTTAAATACAATAGTTTAGCAAGATTTTGAAAGGTTGCGTGCGATGTGCAAACCCACTATGTTGCTCCGCTATGGTAAACCATGAGGATGGCACCAAAATGGATCTAAGAGCCAGAATATCCTGCGCGTTGAAGCAGGCGATGAAGGACAAAGACCAAAGTAAAGTTTCAACCCTGCGGCTGATCAACGCCGCCATCAAAGACAAAGACATTGATGCGCGTGCTGCCGGGCAGGAAGATGGGGTTGGCGAAGCCGAAGTGCTTGCCATCCTTGGAAAAATGACCAAGCAACGCGCCGAAAGCGCGCGCGCCTACGAAGAGGGCGGGCGGCTGGATCTGGCCGAAAACGAGCGCTCTGAGATCGTGATTATCGAAGAGTTCTTGCCCCAAAAGCTGAATGACGATGAGGCTCGCGCAGCGGTAGACGCGGCTATTACCGAAGTGGGGGCTGCAGGGATTCGCGATATGGGGCGCGTGATGGGGGTGCTGAAAACGCGCTATACCGGGCAGCTTGATTTTGCGGCCGTGGGCCCGATGGTCAAAGACAAGCTTTGTGCGGGCAGCGCGGCCTGAAGTGACCGGTCGAGTCTCCTCAAGACAGGCAATGATTGCAGGAATGACGCCCGTTCTGAAGGACGGGCGTTTTCAGTTTGTGACATGCACTGCGGAGAACGCCGCCACGCAGGCGGCGCTGACGGCGCAGGCGCTGGCCCTGTTTCACGAAGACGAAGGCGTGTCACTGGTGGTGCCGTCCACGGCAGCGCGCGCTGCTGGGGTGCTGGACGGGCCGGACATGGCGCAGATCACGCTTAACGTTTATTCTGATCTGGAAGGCATAGGGCTCACGGCGGCTGTGGCTGAGGCGCTGGCCGCGCGCGGTATTCCGGCCAACGTGATCGCGGCGTTTCACCACGATCATGTTTTTGTGCCTCATGCGCGTGGGGCCGAGGCGCTAGAGATCCTGCAGCGCTTGCAGGCCGAGGCCGCGGCTAAGACTTCCTGAGCCGCGCACATCGGCGTCGACGCCGATGAAAGGATCAGGCCGGGCGCAACGTGCGTGTCAGGTCGTCGTAAAGTGCGATCCGTTCTTCTTCTGACAAAAACGCTCCGATCTCTACCTCGCGTCCATCGCCCGACAGGGTGACGTAGTGCGGTACAGGCCCCTCCTGTTCGTATTTCCGCACCCGGCACCAATAGCGGTTACAGCCCCATTCCTGTGTTTCCCCGCTGGGGTCTGTGCGCAAAAGATGGGTCTGATCCGGGCCGACCGTCAGCACCTCTAGGATTTGCCGCGCCCGATGGTTGCGCTGCAAGGCGTAATAGATCGCCCAGACCGTCAGCAGCAGAAATGGCAAAAGCCCCCACAGGATTGGCGACCCGAGCAAAGGCAATGTCGGTATCAGGATCAGCGTGAATGTCGTCAGAACAAAGGCCGCAAAGCCTTTGGCTGGCAGTGATTCATGCGGCCACAGATGCAGCGTTTGCGTCACCTCTTCGGGCGTTGTTGTCCAGCGGTACGGCACGGCGTCTCCTTCCGCGCAGTAACTTAGCAACCGCGCGGCGCGTGTCCAGCCGGGTGCGGCAAGATCAACCGTCGCTCTCGCCGCCACGTTGGGCTGTCAGAGCCACGTTGATTGTCACGTTGTGGGCCAGCTGCCCTTCGTCAAGCATGTTCATCCCGATGCTGAATTCCCGGCGGTCCACTTGCAGCGCGCCGGTCATAGAGGCCGTGTCACCATCCAGCGACAGGCCAAAAGGCAGCTCGACCGGGATCGACACCCCTTTGATTTCAAGCGTGCCTTGGGCCACGTAGCCATCTGTGATGGGCGATATATCAGCCACAAATCGCGCTGTGGGAAAACCGGTCGCATCGAAATAATCCGGGCCAAACGCCTGATCCGTCACGGATCCTAGTATCAGCGAGCCAATGGCCACCGACACGTCCACCGACCCGGCGGAGCCTTGCGTGACCTCAGGGTCAAAGGAAATCGCAGCTGTCCAATCCGCAAAGCTGCCTTGCACGTCCTGGCCAAACTGGCGCGTGACGATCTCAAGCGTGCCCGATTGAACAACCCAATCCGATTGCACTTCTGCCAGCTCTTCGGTTGGCGTCTCTGCGTGGGAATGCCCGGTGTAAAGCCCAAGGTTGGCCCCGATAAACACAGCCACACACCAGGCAGCTACGGCGGTGATGGCGGGCACCACCTGGCCCCCATGTGCCTTTGTGTCACTGACCTCTGACGCGCCAAACCACATGCGTCGCAGCGTGGCGTCTTTGTCGATCACGTGATGTTTGAGCGCGCCCGCAATATGCAGGATCAGCGAGACCAGCAGCACCCGTTCAAAGACGATGTGCAAACCGGCAAACGTATCCGCGACCCCGACATCTTTCGGCACAAACGGCAGCGATTGGC
>JABSSA010000073.1 GCA_013214665.1 Paracoccaceae bacterium | reverse complement strand
CGTTTTGTTATGGTCTGTCTTCGGTGCAGATGCGCCGCTTGCCAGACGTGGATCCCATTGGGCTCGCCACCATTCTGTTGGTGATCGGCGCAGCGATCATCCTGCCCACGGCCTGGGCGACAGAGGGACCAGCGCCCTTGCCGGATCGCAATACGTTGAGCACGATTGCCTTTCTGGGCCTGATCCCCACCGCCTCTGCCAATTTCCTGCGCGCGGCTGTGGTGCGCAGCGCAGGGCCGGTGTTTATGTCACTGGTCAATTACCAGGTGCCGGTCTTTTCGGTGATCTTCGGCGCAGTCTTTCTGGCCGAACCGGTGCCCTCAAGCCTTTTGGGTGCGATGGTTCTGATCCTGATCGGCGTTGCAATCAGCCAATTTGGCGCGCTGAACCGGCTCTTTGGGCAGGGCTGAGGGCCACGCGGCGTCCGTCACCGCCTCAACCACACGGGCCACGGCCTGCGCCATCACATCCGCGTCTTCGCTTTCCGCCATCACACGGATCAACGGTTCGGTGCCTGATTTGCGGATCAAGAGACGCCCGTTGCCTTCAAGCTGCGCCTCAGATACGGCGATGGCGGCCTTGACGCTGTCCGCGCTCAACGGATCAGCTCCAGCGGCATAAGCCACGTTTTGCAAAAGCTGTGGCACTGGATCGAATTGGTGCAAAAGCTCTGATGCTTTCTTACCCGATTTGATCATCTCGGCCAGGAATTGCAGCCCGGCCATCAAACCGTCTCCGGTTGTGGCGAAGTCGGTCATGACGATGTGGCCGGATTGTTCGCCACCCAGATTAAAGCCACCCTCGCGCATCCGCGCCACCACGTGGCGGTCGCCCACTTTGGTGCGTTCCAGCCGCAGGCCCTGCGCGTCCAGGAACCTCTCTAGCCCAAGGTTTGACATCACCGTGGCCACAAGAGCTCCACCGCGCAGACGGTCTTCGGCCGCCCAGCGTGCGGCCATCAACGCCATGAATTGATCGCCATCACCCACAGTGCCATTTTCATCGAGCAGGATCACCCGATCCGCATCGCCATCAAGGCAAATGCCTACATCCGCGCCGTGCTGGCGCACCATTTGGGCGGCTGTTTCGGGATGGGTGGAGCCACATTTGTCGTTGATGTTTTGACCATCCGGGTCGGTGCCCACGGGGATCACTTGCGCACCCAGTTCCCAAAGCGTTTCGGGCGCGACACGGTGGGCCGCGCCATTGGCACAGTCGATCACCACTTTGAGCCCATCCAGACGCATTTGGCGTGGGAAGGTGGACTTCAATCGCTCGGTGTAGCGAAAGCGCGCATCATCAATTCGGCGTGCGCGGCCAATCTCATCTGCGGCCACCGGCACGGTGCCTTCGGCGATCAGCTGCTCAAGCTCCGCTTCAACATCATCGGATAACTTATAGCCATCAGGGCCAAAAAACTTGATTCCGTTGTCGGCTGCGGGATTGTGGCTGGCCGAAATCATAACGCCGAGATCGGCCCGCATCGAGCGGGTCAAAAGCCCCACCGCCGGAGTTGGCACCGGGCCCATCAGCAGCACGTTCATCCCCATGCTCGTCAAACCCGCCGTCAGCGCGTTTTCGAACATATAGCCAGACAAACGGGTGTCTTTGCCGATCATCACACGGTGTACGCCCGCGCTTTCCCGACGAAAATACTGCCCCACAGCCGCGCCGATCTTGAGCGCGTTTTCCGCCGTCATGGGCGCGACATTGGCGGTGCCGCGCACGCCATCGGTACCAAATAACTTACTCATGCCCCTCACTTGCCACGAGAGCTTGCCACAAAGCAACCGCCTGACGGGTTTCGGCGACATCATGCACACGCATAATTTGTATTCCTTGATCCAGCGCAGCCTGTGCGACAGCGATGGACCCCGGCGCGCGGTCCTTGGCCTCAGGCGCCTGACCAATGGTGCCGATAAAGCGTTTGCGCGACACACCCAACAAAACAGGCACGCCGAGCCCGTGAAACAGGCTGATGCGGCGCAGCAGGGCAAGGTTGTGGTGCAGCGTCTTGCCAAAGCCGATGCCCGGATCTGCAATGATACGCGATTTGGCGATGCCCGCCGCCTCAAGCGCTGCAATGCGCCCGGCCAGCCAATCGTAAACGTCCAGCAGCACGTCATCGTATGTGGGATCGTTCTGCATCGTCGCAGGGTCACCTTGCGCGTGCATCACGCAGACAGGCACATCGCTGTTACGCGCCACCTGCATCAGGTCGGGATCATAGGTGAAGCCAGAGACATCATTGATGATGGTCGCACCCGCATCGAGCGCCGCTTGCGCCACCGGGGCTTTGCGGGTGTCGATTGAGACCGCCTGCGCGATACCGGCGGCGCGCATAGCTGCGATAGGGGGCGACGTGCGCTGAATTTCATCCGCCACGGGCACCGTCACCGCACCTGGGCGCGTGGATTCACCGCCCACGTCGATGATGTCAGCCCCTGCGGCGGTCATCTGTTGTGCGTGTTCCACCGCCGCAGCAGCTTCGGCGTGATCGCCTCCGTCTGAAAAACTGTCTGGCGTGACGTTCAGAATGCCCATGATTACGGGGCGGCGCAGATTCAGTGGCGCAACGACAGGAGCCGTGGCCAGCCGAGCGGCCACATCCGGCAGCGCGTCTATTGGCACAACCTCAGCCGCCGCATCCCGGCGCAACACTTCGATATGTGTGAATCGCGCCCACCCACCTGCGATAGGCAGGCCCATATGCGCAAAAGCCGGGTCTACCGAAGGGATCGGCCGATAATAGACGCCCATCACAGGGTCAGCTGTGCCGCGTCAGGGGCAAACATGCGCAGCGGCACTGACGTGTCGTCTGGCGTTTCCGTGCCGATCACCAGCAATTCCTGTGCCTGGAACGTCGCCGCAAACCACGCGGCCAGCGAAACCGCATCTGTCGGCGCGGCGGCAGGCCCATCCACGGCATCCAAAACGATCTTGGACGGGGCCCAGATACAGATCTGGTCATTGCGCATCGCCCAATCAATTTCGGTCCGGGTGTCGACCACCTTGCAGCGCGCATCACAGGCCGCCGCAATCCATGCGTTTTGCTCTATCGACAACAGATCAATCCGCCGCTGCGCCATAGGGTGGCTGGCCGCTGGCATCGGCAGGTCATGCGGGCCCACACAGAAAATAAGCGGACGGCCCAGCGCCAACAGCTGATCAATCCAGCTGGTCAGATGCGCCGAAGCAATCGCTTGGTTTGACAAAAAGACGATCTCGGGGCTAGGCGCATCCTCTGGCTCTGGCTCAACCAATGTTGGCCCCTGCACGGCCTGCGCGCGCACAATCTCAACTCCCAAAGCGCCCGGCCCCCGATCCAGCTTTTCAATCCGCACAAAGACGCGCTTGGCTTGTGGCTCCAAAAGGATACGATCCGCCACCCGTTCGGCCAGTGTCTCAAGCAGGTTCAACCGCTCCGAGGCCAGCTCGAACGCGATGGCTTCGGTCACTTTGTCATAGCTCAGGATGCGGTCCACATCGTCGTCAATCGGCCCGGTCAGGGGCAGCACCTCAACCACGATGTTGAAACAAATCCGCTGGGTGACACCGCGTTCGGCCTGAAACGCGCCGATGTCGACTTCAACAGTATGATCGCGCACAGAAATCCGATCCAGCGGTGCCTCTTCGGCTGTTGCGGCGGATCGCTCTGCGGGATGGGCAAAGGCAAGATGAATTTCAGACGACATGGCAGCCCTCGGCGCTGTGCTTTTCGTGCTTAGTAGTCTGCCGCACCCCATACCAAGGGGTGAAACGCGCCATTCCTCGCGGTGAAAGCGGCAATCAGTTGGAGGCTGTACGGAAGTTGTGGCGGTAAAAGAGGTGCACACCGATCCGCGCGGTGCGGCGGTAGGTGCGGCTCCAGGCCGGACTGACGGCCGTGGTGTGGTAATGGGTGGCCCCGGAGGTCAGCTCGGGCATACCGCCATCCAGCGTCAGCTTGGCCACCTTGGCCACACGTTCGAACGCTTTGGGTTCGCGAATGGTTTCGGCGTGGCCATCGCAGGTATAGGTGAACTGACATTGGTACTTTTTGCCGGTGCCCTGGTTGATCACGCCACAGACCGTGGTTGGGAACCGCGCACTCTTCACACGGTTCATGATCACTTCGGCCACGGCAAACTGGCCTTTGACCGTTTCACCACGCGCCTCAAAGTACAGCGCCTCGCTCAGGCATTGCCAATCGTCTCCGCCCGATGCGGCGGGTTGGCTGTCAATCCAGGACCGGCTGTATTGCACACCCTTGTGCGTGCCCCGTGCGCTCAGGCTTGGGTCGGTCAACAGGGCTTTGAGCCGTTTGGACGACACGCCCCGCAATCCGCGTGCTTCTGCGTCTGCAATGGCGCGTTGCACACCTTCCGCCGCATTTGCCGCAAGGGGCAAATTCAAGCCAAAAATCGCCAAAAGGACCAATAAGCGCCGCATTCCACACTCTGGATTGTTTCAATCGAGCGGGATTTAGGCACTTTTTGCGGCTACGTCCAGCATGGGGGCAATCTCGCCCATATGGGCGATTACCACCTGAGCGGGTGATGAGGGCCGAAATTCACAAAATGTGGCCCAATTTCACAGAATCTTACGAAATCTTGCTAGCGATAGCCAACTGGGCTGCGGCAAGACGCGCCACCGGAACGCGAAATGGAGAGCAGCTGACATAGTCAAAACCGGCTTGACGGCAGAATGCGATTGATTCGGGGTCGCCTCCGTGTTCCCCACAAAGCGACAAAGTCACGCCAGGATGCGCAGCCCGGCCCCGTTCGCTGCCCAATTTCAGCAATTCGCCAACGCCGTCCACATCGAGCGTGTGAAACGGATCTTCGGCAAAGACCTGTTGATTGACATATTGCGACATAAACCGGCCCGCGTCATCGCGGCTGAGGCCATAGGTCATCTGGGTCAGGTCATTGGTGCCAAAACTCAGGAACGCACAATGCTGTGCAATGTCACCCGACCGCAGCGCGGCGCGCGGCGTTTCGACCATCACGCCCAAGCGATAATCAAACGAGGCCCCCTGTTCTGTGCGCACGGCGGCGGCAATCCCGTCGACCACGGTTTTGACCAGCTCTACCTCACGCTTGGCCGAAACCAACGGGATCATGATCTCGGGCACCACCGCAGCCCCTTCGCGGCTGGCTTCCACGGTGGCCTCAAAGATGGCGCGGGCCTGCATCTCGTAGATTTCGGGCACGGTCACGCCAAGTCGGACGCCGCGCAAGCCCAGCATGGGGTTATATTCGCTCATCGACGCGATACGGCGCGTCACATCGCCAATCGGCAAGCCCAGCGCAGAGGCCAGCTCGCGCTGTCCGGCGCGGTCCATTGGCAGGAACTCGTGCAGCGGCGGGTCAAAGAGACGGATGCACACAGGCTGGCCTTCCATGATGCTGAAAAGCTCTGCAAAATCCTGCCGCTGTAATGGCAAAAGCCGCGCCAGAACCGCACGCCGATCCTCTTGGGTTTCGGCAAAGATCATCTCGCGCATCAAGGTCAGACGCCCAACCTCAAAGAACATGTGTTCGGTCCGGCACAGGCCAATGCCTTCGGCCTGAAAGTTGCGCGCCGTGGCGGCATCGGCAGGCGTATCGGCGTTGGCGCGAATGGCAATGTCGCGCGCCTCGTCCGCCCAAACCATCAGCTGTTGGAACGCATCATCCTGGGCCGCTTCCTGCATTTCGGGGGCCCCCAATAGGATTTCACCCGAGGAGCCATCAATTGTGATCGTATCACCTTCGCGGATCACACGGCCATCTGAGGCGCGGAGCGTTCCCTGGTCCAGACGGAAGGTCATATCCTCCACGCCCACCACACAAGGCAAACCGATGCCGCGCCCGATCACAGCCGCATGGCTTGTGATACCGCCACGTTCTGTGATGACGCCATTGGCCGCGTGCATCCCGCGCACATCCTCGGGCGAGGTTTCGCGCCGAACCAGAATACAGGGCTCATCGCGCGAGGCATGCGCCTGTGCATCCGTGGCCGAAAAGACCACCCGACCCGTCGCCGCACCGGGGCTTGCAGCAATGCCACAGCCGATGATGTCGCGTGGCGCATCCGGCGCCACCCGTCGGTGCAGCAATTCATTCAGGGCGCGCGGCTCGATCCGCATCAACGCTTCTTCGGGCGGAATAATCTCGTCGCGGGCCAATTCCGTCGCAATCCGCACCGCCGCACGTGAAGACCGGGTGACGCGCACCCCATCCAATATGTGCAGCCGGTTGTTTTCGACAATAAACTCAACCTGCATCTCTTCGCGCAGGCGGCGGCGCATCAGGCGGGCATGTTCCGTCACAGCGGCGAACATGTCGGGCATCAGCTCTTCAAAAGACGGGCCGCGCGGATCACGGGTGAGATAAAGGCTGTCGGCATCTTCCAACAGCGCGTCACGCCCCTGTCCCTGACGCAAATAGCGCCCTGTGACCTGTGGCATTCCGGTTTGCGAATTGACGAGTTGAAGAACCCCTGCACCGCGCTCGCCCTGCCCCAAGCCAAAGGCCATCTGCTGCACGACCAACCCCAGCCCCGCATCGCCCGGTGCGCCCCGCGCCTGCCGCAACAGCCGCGCCGACGTGCCATTCCAGGCCCGCGCCATCGACCGCAACACCGCGCCAAGCTGTACCGCGCGGTCTGTCGGGAAAGGCTCATCTGTTTCGTCTTCGTAGGCGCGCAACGTGTCTTTCAAACCCTGCGCGCCGGTCTCGGACACCGCATCGAACATATCAGGGTCCAACCGTTCGACCTGCACCGCATAAGACTGTACAAACCGCGTATAGATCGTGGCCGCCGCGTCCTGCCCCAGGCTGTCACAGAGCGCCTCGTATCGCGCTTCGCTGATGCCGATATTCAAGATCGCGCCGGGGCCGCCCCAATCCGGGTCCTCGGAAGATGGCCGCACGCACAGCACCGCATCCTCTGGAAATTGCTCCAGAATCCTTTGGATATCGGGCAATTGGCCCTTGCCAATCCGGTCCACCGCGTCAAACGACAAAGCCACCGTCTGCGGCACAGGCATGTCGAGCCGCACAAGACGCTGCAAACACTTGGCCCGACCGCCATGCGTATGATTGGCAATCGGGGCCGTGGGCGTGACCAAGGTGGTATTCGGATTATTCTGCACTGCAGCACACCTTCTTTTTCAGGTGCAGCATAGGCAAATGCGTCGACAGATCAATCCTTTGGAGAAAAGGGCCGCCCTTACGTCACCCAGTTTTGGTCCCGCAAATACTCCATGATCGCGGGCCTCACAGACATATCTCCACGGTGACGTGCATCTGTGATCACTTTGCGCACTTCCGCCAGATTGCTGCGCCGCAAGATAGATTTGACCGGCCCGATAGATGCCGGACGCATCGACAGGGTACGCAAGCCAATGGCCGCAAAGCACAGCGCCTCCACTGGCCGACCGGCGTCTTCGCCACAAAAGCTGAGCGGGGTATGAGTTTGCTCGCACCGCTCCACGATCCGCTCGATAAAGCTGAGGAATGACACGTTGAGCGTATCATAACGTTTGCGCACCCGTTCATTTTCACGGTCGGCCGCAAAGAAAAACTGTTTCAGGTCATTGCCTCCGATGGACAGGAAATCGACCTCTTCAAAAAACTTGTTAGGCGAAAAGGCGAGCGATGGGGTTTCCAGCATCGCGCCGACTTCAATTTCAGAAGGCAAAGGGTGGCCCAAGCGGCGTTCGCGTTCATAGGCCTTGTCCACCTCGGCGCGGGCGCGGGTGTATTCCTCGTATTGCGCCACAAAGGGAAACATAACCGTCAATGGCCGCCCATTGGCCGCGCGCATCAGCGCTTGCAACTGCATGCGTAGCACACCCGGTTTATCAAGCCCCACCCGCAGCGCGCGCCAGCCCAAAGCCGGGTTCGGCTCTTCGTTGGGCTTCATATACGGCAGCACCTTGTCAGACCCGATGTCCAACGTGCGAAACACAACGCGCATGCCCTGTGAGGCATCCATCACACGCGCATAAAGGGCTGCAAGTTCGGTGCGGCGCGGCATCTGGTTACGCACGAGAAACTGCAGCTCGGTCCGGAAGAGACCCACACCTTCGGCCCCGGAGGTGGGCAGCGACGGAAGGTCGGCCATAAGACCTGCGTTCATATGCAACGAGATCACGTTGCCGCAGAGCGTCTCAGCCGGTTTTTCGCGGATGGAGGCATAGCGCTCCAATGCTGCGGCCTGCATCGCCATCTTGTCGCGAAAGGCGTTGGCCACGTTGTCGTCTGGGCGCAGGTGCACGATGCCCTGTTCCCCGTCGATCATCACATGATCCCCGTTCAGCGCCTCAGTGGTGACGCGGTCCACATTCACGATCAGCGGAATCGCCAAGGCGCGCGCCACAATGGCCGCGTGGCTACCGACGGACCCAGATTCCAGCAAAATCCCCTTGAGCGAACGGCCATAATCCAAGAGCTCTGCCGGGCCGATGTTACGGGCCACCAGCACCGGATTGTCGGGCATTTCCGCGCCGGTGTTCTGGCCCTGCCCGGTCAAAATGCGCAACAGGCGGTTTGACAGGTCATCCAGATCGCTCAGCCGTTCACGAAGATAGGAATCGTTGGATTGCCCCATGCGCGCGCGGGCAAGCGATTGTTCTTTCTCAACCGCTGCTTCCGCCGAGAGGCCGCTGCTGATGTCGTCTTCCATCCGCCGCATCCAGCCTTTGGAATTGGCAAACATACGATAGGTTTCAAGCACTTCGGTCTGGGTGCCGTCGCCTGACGCCATCGCCAGCATCTTGTCGACCCCCACCCGCAACTCTTCGACCGCCTCATGCAGCCGTTGGCGTTCGCGATCGGGATCTTCGGCAAAGGGGTTGGTCACAACAACGCGCGGTTCATGGAGCCAGATGTTGCCCTGCGAGACACCTTCCTGCGCCACCGTCCCGCGCAGCATCACAGGCTGCGAATGAAGCGCGCTCAGTGCCGCGCCTTCACCTACAAACGCGCCCAGCTCGGTCATCTCGGCCAGAACCATCGCGACCACTTCGAGCGCATAAACCTCATCTAGGGTAAACTCGCGCTCTTCCTTGGACTGAACGACCAGAACGCCAAGCGCCTCGCCCAGCCGCTGAACCGGTACGCCAAGAAAGCTGGAATACACCTCTTCCCCGGTTTCTGGCATATAGCGGAATCCGGTCGTCTGCGGCGCGTTGGCGGTGTTGATCACCCGACGCCGCCGGGCCACGCGGCCCACAAGCCCCTCGCCCAGTCGCAGCCGTGTCTGGTGCACCGATTCGGCGTTCAAACCCTCAGTCGCGCACAGCTCAAGTGTCTCTTCATCGCGGAAAAGATAGATGGAGCACACTTCGCATTGCATCGAATCCGCAATGAGATGCGTGATCTTGTCCAGACGCGCCTGACCCGCATCATCATCGGCCATCGCGTCGCGCAAACGTTCCAGCAGTTTGCGGCTTTCAAGCTCGATGCCGTCGGGCATGCCGGTCCTCCCCGTTCTTTCCGAAGCTGACCTTACAACATCAAACCACGTTCCGCGAAACGGCTTTTGTGCTATTGGCGAAAAAAAAGCACACGCATAAAGCGACAAATAAAATGTCTGCGCTTACAACGCTCTAGAAATAAGCAACATCCGCCAAAAAGCGTAGGCAAATATGCTTACGCGGCTTTATCCAGCTCGAATGCATCATGCAGCGCCTGCACGGCCAGTTCCATGTATTTGCGTTCGATCAACACCGAGATTTTGATCTCGGACGTGGTGATAACCTTGATGTTGATCCCGTCGGCCGAAAGGCATTGGAACATCTTAGCCGCGACTCCGGTGTGAGAGCGCATACCGATGCCCACAACGCTCACCTTGGCCACTTCGACATCTGCGATGAGTTCGGCAAAGTTGACGATCCCATCCTCTTTTGCCTTGGCCATCGCCGCCTCTGCGCGCGCCACCTGATCCGTGGGGCAAGAAAACGTCATGTCTGTGCGGCCCTCTTCCGAGATGTTCTGTACGATCATATCGACCAAAACACCGCCTTCGCTGAGCGCGGTAAAGATATTGGCGGCAATTCCGGGGCGGTCGGCCACGCTGATCAAGGTCATCTTCGCTTCGTCGCGGCTGTAGGCGACACCTGATACGACGTTGTTTTCCACGATTTCCTCCTCGGCACAGACCAATGTACCGGCGTTGTCAGACTGTTCTTCAAAACTGGACAGCACCCTAAGGCGCACATTGTAGCGCATCGCCAACTCGACCGAGCGGGTTTGCAACACCTTGGCCCCGAGGCTCGCCAGTTCGAGCATTTCCTCAAAAGCGATCTTTTCAAGTTTACGGGCCTTGGGCGCCACGCGCGGGTCGGTGGTATAGACCCCATCGACATCGGTGTAGATGTCGCAGCGCTCCGCATCAAACGCCGCGGCAAAGGCCACCGCCGTCGTGTCAGACCCACCGCGGCCCAGCGTGGTGATCCGGCCTTCGGGGCTAACCCCTTGGAACCCGGCCACAACGGCGACACGCATACCTTCGCCAAACTTGGCGTTGATGTTGTCGGGTGGGATCTCTTCGATCCGCGCAGCACCATGGGCCGAAGTGGTTTTGAGTGGCACTTGCCACCCCTGCCACGACCGTGCGGGCACATCCATTTCCTGCATCGTCAAGGCCATGAGGCCCGCGGTCACATTCTCGCCCGAGCTGACCACGGCGTCATATTCACGCGCATCATACAGCGGCGAGGTCTCGTTGACCCAGCCCACCAATTCGTTGGTTTTGCCCGACATGGCTGAGACGATGACGATCACGTCATAGCCTTTGGCAACCTCGACACCCACCCGTTTGGCCGCGCGTTTGATACGGTCCAGCGTGGCCACCGACGTGCCACCAAATTTCATCACGAGTACTGGCATTGCGCCCTCAGTTAAAAGTCCGGGGGCGTCTTAGCCTTCATCCCTGAGGGGGGCAAGGTGGTGGGGGGATTTGGCCCAGCTTTCCGCAGATGTGATCATTCTTTCGTGCTCATAATCTCATCCAACGGCTTTTTGATCTTGGCCACCGCAGGGACTTTGGCATCCTTGGCCGCTTTGCCGACCGCCACGATCATCACCGGCTTTTCGCTGTCGGGGCGGTCCAGCATCCCGTTGAGAAACTTCATCGGGTTGGGCGTGTGGGTCAGCGTCACCAGACCCGCGTGATGGAACGCCGCCAGCAGGAAGCCACAGGCGAACCCGGTGCTTTCGGGCACGTAGTAATTTTTGAACCGCGTCCCGTCCTCGAAATAGCCCCAGCGCTGTGCAAAGACGACAACAAGCCAGGGCGCTTCTTCCAGATGCGGCTTTTGATCGTTCGTGCCGATGGGCTCCAACGCTTGCAGCCATTCATCCCCAGCCCCGCCTTCATAGAACTTTTGCTCTTCGGCCTCTGCGGCTTCGCGGATCTGCTTTTTCATCGCCGGATCAGACACGGCCACAAAATGCCAGGGCTGATGGTTGGCCCCCGATGGCGCAGTACCGGCAGTGCGGATGCATTCTTCGATCACTGCACGGTCCACCGGCGCGTCTGCATAATCGCGTACAGTGTGCCGGCGCTTCATCTGGTCATAAAAAGTGCGCGCAGCCTCAAGGCTTTCGGCAGGCCCGTAATCCAGCCGGTCCGGCAGGTCGATGGGAGTGTAGGTGATCTTGTCGCGGGCAAACATATGCGGGGCCTTGTTGAGGATACTCTGGCATCAAAACGTACGCGCACCGATCACGAAAGGCGAGCCGGGAACGGCGCGGGGCCAGTAGAGCGCCCTTTGCCAGAATGCCCGCCAGATCAGATCGCGTGGGGGCGCCCGTCCCAGTTTTCAAAACAGCCCGTGGTCTCAAGCGACAGCGCAGCAAAGCGGGATTTCAGGCCAGCGGCACTTTCATCCACGCTGATGTCAGCCTCAGCGCCGCCCATGTCGGTGCGGACCCAGCCGGGGTGATAGATGCCAACTGCAATTCCTTCGGGCTTAAGCGCTGCGGACAGGTTGAACCCAAGATTGAGCACCGCCGCCTTGGTGTTGCGGTAGATCATGGATGTCCCGCTGGCCCGCGTGCTTGAGCCCATCTGCGACGAAATAATCGCCACCTTGGCCGCATTTGCCGCGCGCAGATTGGGCAACAGACTTTGCACCGTCTGGAAAACGCCGGTCACATTGGTCGCAAACGACGCGGCCCACATATCAGCGGGATAGCCGCCATCAAGGGTTTCGCCGCGATCCAGGAAAACCCCCGCATTGCACACCAACAGATCAACCGCCTGCCCGGAAAGCGATGCCGCAAAGGCCGCGTGGCTGGCCGGGTCGG
>JABSSA010000072.1 GCA_013214665.1 Paracoccaceae bacterium | reverse complement strand
CTACTTTTCATGCCACACCCAAGCTTGCGATGGAGGCCCCGGCTGAGACGCTGGCTTATACGCTAATGCTCAGCCCAGACGGGTCTCAGCCTGACGGATTGGCTGTTGTAGACGTCGACCCAAAATCGAAGACCTATGGCGAGATTGTGCATCAGCTTATTATGCCTAACAAAGGCGACGAATTTCATCACTTTGGATGGAATGCCTGTTCGTCTGCGCTGTCACCTTTGACGGGCCATGCATTTCTAGAACGACGTTACCTTATTGTCCCCGGCATCCGCTCGTCACGCATATACGTGATTGATGTCAAGGAACCCCTAAAAGCGAAGATCCACAAGATCATCGAACCGGAAGAGGTCTTTGAAAAGACCGGATATTCACGACCTCATACGATCCATTGCGGGCCTGAGGGGATCTATGTCTCGACCCTTGGGGGCGGCGGCGAAGACGGTACCGACGGACCGCCGGGTATCTTCATCATGGATTGCGAAACCTTCGACATCCTGGGGCGGTACGAAATGGACCGGGGCGAACAGGACAAGCACTATGATTTCTGGTGGAACCTGCCGCGCGACTACATGGTCAGTTCCGAATGGGGGCTGCCGCCACAGTTCGAAAACGGCATCGTCGCCGAAGATCTTCTGTCGAACAAGTACGGCCACAAGATCCACTTCTGGAACCTGCGTGAGCGCAAGAATGTCCAGACCATTGATCTGGGTGCAAACCACCAGATGGCATTGGAAATCCGGCCTGCGCATGATCCTGCAAAGGACTACGGCTTTTGCGGTGTTGTGGTGGATACGAGCAACCTGCAGGGAGCGATTTTCACCTGGTGGCAAAAAGACGATGGCACTTTCGAGGCGAAAAAGACGATCACAATCGATCCGCGCCCTGAAAAGCCCGAGAACCTGCCGCCGTTGCTGCAAGGTTTTGAGGCTGTCCCGCCGTTGGTCACAGACATCGATCTGAGCTTGGATGACAAATACCTTTATGTCGCGTGCTGGGGGCAGGGCGAGATGCATCAATATGATGTCTCTGACCCGATGAACCCGAAGCTGACCGGCAAAGTAGAGCTGGGCGGCATCGCCCGCGCGGCCAATCACCCGAACGGCAAACCTTTTGTCTACGGCCCACAGATGGTCGAAATCAGCCGGGATGGTAAGCGCGTCTACTGGACCAATTCGCTCTACTCGACATGGGATGATCAATTCTATCCCGATGATGAGGGCGGACAAATGGTGATGGCGAATGTCGGCGAAAACGGCGGCATAGAGCTCGACAAAGATTTCTATGTCGACTTCCCCAAGGGATATCGCAGCCACCAGATCAGGCTGGAAGGAGGGGACTGTTCCACGGACAGTTTCTGCTATCCATCCGTCTGACACATGGACGACGTTCAAACAGCAACGGCCCTTTGGTGGGCCGTTGTTTTTTCTGGTGTGTATCACGGGATAAACCCTGGCATGGGCTGGCCGCTGGCGGTCTCTGCTGCTTTGATGGAACGCAGTTCGTCCAGCCTTTACAAGGCGTTGGCCGCGCTGGCCGTCGGGCATCTCGTCGGGATGCTGGCGATCCTGTTGCCGTTCTCATTGCTTTTCTTTCTGGTGGATTGGCAGCGCGAAATTCAGATCGGTGCCGCCTGTCTGGTGATCGGTCTTGGCCTCTATCTTGCCATCAACCGACGGCATCCCCGTTTTCTGGCGCGGGTGCCGCCCTCGCGTCTGGCGCTTTGGTCATTTCTGGTGGCGCTGGCGCATGGAGCCGGGCTGATGCTGGTGCCGATCTATCTCGGCATTTGCCGCACCATCGAAACGGATGCCGGCCACGCCGCCGCAGCAAACCTGATGACCGGCAGCCTCGGCATTGCGCTGGCCGTTGCGCTGATCCATTCCTTTGCCATGATCGCATCCGGCGGCATAATCGCCTTTGGCGTCTATCGCTGGGTGGGCCTCAAATTCCTGTCCAAAGGCTGGTTCAATCTTGACCTCGTTTGGGCGCTCAGCCTGATCGGCGTTGGAGCGGTGTCGCTGCTGACCCTGCATTGATGCGCGCTGTGTCTATAGTGCGGACAATCCCGCCTTTCACTTTGATTTTCTGAAAGTCCGCTTGCCAACTGATACTTGTGGCTCTACCCCGGTTGCACGCTCTGCAAAATCGCAGGGCGATGGAGATTTTATGTCTACGATTGCGGCCCGCCGCTAAGGTCCACCCGACTGGACCAATTTGAACCAAAAGACTTCCGCGCGAGATGCCGGAAGCCTTTTCGGCTGACATAAATCCAAGAGACAATCCATTGAATATCTCAAAACACGAACAGCGTGTTTTGCACGTTCTGGCGCAAGGTGGAGCCATCCATTTTGAGCGTATGGCGAACGGCAAAGTGCGCAGAGTTTCCTGCTTTACGCGCGACGGTCACGTTCTGGCTGATTGCTCGTTGAAGCTTTTTGACCGTCTCAAAAAGAGGCGGTTCATCAAATCCGAAAACGGACGACCCTACCGGGCCACAAAGCTCGGCATTCGTTCCGTAAACCCTCAGTACGACAATCGATAAGGGCAAACAGAAAATGACAAACCCAATCATCAAATCGACTTCACCCAAAGACATCTTAGGGCTTCAGGCCGTGCTGGACGGGACGGGACTTTTCCCAAGTGAAATGTTGCCCGATATGCTGGCTCCATCACTGGCGGGTGAAACGGAAGCATTTTGGCTGACGTGTCATAGCGACGGCGAAGCTGTAGGGCTGTGTTATACGGTTCCCGAGGAACTCGCCGATGGTACGTGGAACATGCTCGCCCTCGCCGTGCGCCCAGATTTGCAAGGCAAACGGTTCGGGGCGGCGTTGGTACATGCCGCCGAGCAATACTTAAAGGACAAGGGGCAGCGCATCTTGATCGTGGACACATCTGGCACGGACGCCTTTGCATTGACGCGCAAGTTCTACGCGCAGAACGGCTATGAAGAAGAAGCACGTATCCGCGACTTTTGGGCTGATGGCGACGACAAGGTGATCTTCCGCAAAGCCCTCTAGAAAACAGAGCCCTCCGCTGTGGTTTTGGCGGGGGGCCTTTTGAACCAGACCTGCGCGCTGCGCAAAGTTTGTGGTTAAACTGCCTCGAACGCCCCCCCAACAAAAAAGCCCCGCCAAATCGGCGGGGCTTTCTAAATTCAAATGTCGGCGAAAGACTTATTCGTCGCCCTTCAGCGCGGCGCCGAGGATATCGCCCAACGATGCACCGGAGTCAGAGGAGCCATACTGTTCCACGGCCTCTTTCTCTTCTGCAATCTCACGCGCCTTGATGGAAACACCCAGACGGCGGGATTTGCTGTCGATGTTGGTGACGCGCACGTCGACCTTGTCGCCAATTGAGAAACGCTCTGGGCGCTGCTCTGCACGGTCGCGGCTGAGGTCGGAGCGACGGATGAAGCTCTTCATGCCTTCATAGGCCACTTCCACACCGCCATCTTCGATCGCGGTCACTTCCACGGTCACGATAGAGCCACGCTTCACGCCGCCCGTTGCTTCGGCAAACTTGTCGCCGCCAACCGCTTTGATGGAAAGCGAGATACGCTCTTTTTCCACGTCCACTTCGGACACAACGGCCTGCACCAGATCGCCCTTGCGGTAGTTCTGGATCGCATCTTCGCCGCGCTCGTCCCAGGAAATGTCCGAGAGGTGCACCATGCCGTCGATGTCGCCTTCGAGGCCAACAAAGAGACCGAATTCGGTGATGTTCTTAACTTCACCTTCCACTTCGGTGCCCTCTGGGTGCGTCTCAGCAAAGACTTCCCATGGGTTGCGCATGGTCTGCTTGAGGCCCAGAGACACGCGGCGCTTCACGCCGTCGATTTCCAGAACCATCACATCCACTTCCTGAGAGGTGGAGACGATCTTGCCAGGATGCACGTTCTTCTTGGTCCAGGACATCTCAGAGACGTGCACCAGACCTTCAACGCCCGCTTCCAGCTCAACAAATGCACCGTAATCGGTGATGTTGGTCACGCGGCCCTGATGGGTGGAACCCAGCGGGTATTTCGCGGCAACCAGATCCCATGGATCTTCCATCAGCTGCTTCATGCCAAGGGAGATACGGTGGGTCTCTTTGTTGATCTTGATGACCTGCACCTTGATCGTTTCACCGATGGTGAGGATCTCGGATGGGTGATTCACACGGCGCCATGCCATGTCTGTGACGTGCAACAGGCCATCAACACCGCCCAGGTCAACAAATGCACCGTATTCGGTGATGTTCTTGACCACACCGTCCACTGCCTGACCTTCGGCCAGGTTGCCGATAACCTCGGCGCGCTGTTCGGCACGGGATTCTTCGAGGATCGCACGGCGCGACACAACGATGTTGCCCCGGCGGCGGTCCATTTTCAGAATCTGGAATGGCTGCTTGAGACCCATCAGAGGGCCCGCATCGCGCACAGGGCGCACATCGACCTGAGAGCCAGGCAAGAACGCAACCGCGCCGCCCAGATCCACGGTAAAGCCGCCTTTGACCCGGCCAAAGATCGCGCCTTCAACGCGCGCATCATCGGCATAGGCTTTTTCCAGACGATCCCAGGCTTCTTCACGGCGCGCCATCTCGCGGGAGATGACCGCTTCGCCACGCGCGTTTTCCGCGGAGCGCAGGTAAACCTCGACCTCATCGCCAACAGCGATTTCAGGGGCTTCACCGGGATTTGCGAATTCTTTGAGTTCGACACGGCCTTCCATTTTGTAGCCGACGTCGATGATGGCTTGGCCCGCTTCGATCGCGATAACCTTGCCTTTGACAACTGTGCCCTCATCGGGCGTGTCCATTTCGAAGCTTTCGTTCAGGAGGGCTTCGAATTCCTCCATGGTTGCTGATGCCATGTGGCTTAGATGTCCTATTCGTATCAGTTTTTCCGGCCGCGCGGTTGTCTCCGCCGGTCTTGGGGTTTCATTGGTCAGATGGCATGCAAAACAAAGAGGGCCGGTGATGTTCCTACCCTGCTCACTCAATGTCTTGCGGTGGTTTCCACCTTGGCGACGCGCGCGCTTTAGCCGGTTACGCCCCATTTGGCAAGCCTTTTGCCCCGATATCGCGCTTATCGGTACGGCAACAGGTGTGGCGCCACCCCGAGCATATGTAATGAGCATCGGCGGGCCAAGACGCACGTGTGCAGCCAGGATCAGATCACCGCGCGCATCGTGAGCCGCGTAATCGACAAAGAGGTCGCAAACCGGCTTGCGAATGTCCGCGTGCTGTCGTCCCCTTGCGGCAACGAAAAAGGGGGGGCACATGCCACGGCATTTTGATGAAACGGAATATGCGGCGCGCCGCGCGCGGGCCACAGCGGCAGTGTCTGAGGCGGGGCTCGATGCGATTTTGCTCTTTGCCCCCGAAAGCCATTATTGGCTGACGGGCTATGACACGTTCGGCTTTGCCATGTTCCAATGCATGGTGCTCACCCAAGATGGCCGCACCCACCTGCTCACCCGCGCGCCCGACCGGCTGCAAGCGCGCGAAACCTCGGTGCTCACAGCCGATCAGGTGCATATTTGGTCCGAATACCAGGGCGCAGACCCGGTGGCAGACCTGTGCCGCCTGCTCTCCGATCTGGGGCTGTCCACAGCGCATCTTGGCTTTGAATCCCGCACCGCCGGGCTGACCGATCACTGGGGCCACCGGCTGCGCGCGGCGTTACCCGACCTCCAGGATGCCTCAGATCTGATGCCCGCGCTCCGTCGCCTCAAATCCCCGGCTGAGATCGACATGCACCGCAAAGCGGCAAGCCTGACCGATGATGCGCTCGATGCGGCCATCGCCTCCACTCATGCCGGTGCCTACGAAGGCGAAATCCTCGCCGCCATGCAAGGCGCCGTCCTGCGCGGCGGCGGCGATTATGCAGGCAATGAATTCATCCTGGGCTCCGGCAGCGGCGCGCTCCTCTGCCGCTCCGCCTCTGGGCGGCGTCACCTTGATGCCCAGGACCAGATGACCATCGAATGGGCCGGCACCTTCGCGCGCTATCACGCCGCGTCCATGCAAACGCTCGTCATCGGCACCCCGGATGATCAACATATCCGCATGCACGCCGCCGCCCGCGCCGCCCTTGAAGCCTGCGAAGCCGCCATCCGCCCCGGCGCGCCTATGGGGGATGTCTACGAAGCACACGCGCAAACCTTTGACGGCCACGGCTTCGGCCACGCGCGCTTGCAGGCCTGCGGCTACGGCATGGGTGCGGTCTATGCGCCGATCTGGGTAGATTTTCCGATGTTTTACAAAGACAACCCGCTGACGATCCAATCAGGCCAGGTGTTCTTTCTCCACATGATCCTGATGGACGATCAAACCGGTCAGGCCTTCTGCCTCGGCCATTCGGTCCTTGCCGGCGATCACGGCGTCGAACGCCTCTCGCGTCACGCGCCCAACCTTATCACCTGCTAAACCCAACTTCTTTTGGACTAAAATACTCTCAGGGGGTCTGGGGGCAGAATGCCCCCAGTGGCGACGCGATCCCCCTCACAACGCCTCGCCTTTTTCCAAAAGCTCTTCCAGCAAGCCCTGATAGATCTCTCCGCTATCACCGCCGCCGAAAATGGTCCCCCCGCCGGAATAGCTTTGCCCATAAGTGCGCGCCACATTCACCGTTTGCGCAAGGCCCGACAGAAACTGATCTTTCTTCAAAGGCGAAAGCGGATGAATAAACACCCCCCATAGCCGCCCGTTTGCCACGGCATAGCGCGCATCCAACGCTGAATCAAAATTCGCCTGCATCAGGCGCAACAGCTCGTTCGCATCCAATCCGGCGGCGGATCGGATCGGGACCATCGCTCGCATCCTGTCTGCCAGCGGGTCGGTGATGATGATCACCGGCACGTCCTGCAGGGTCAGCTCAAAGCCCGAGCCAAAAAATCGCGCCTCCGGGTCAATCGCCTCCACGATCTGCGCCATGCGGGGCAAGGTCATCGGCCCTTCGACAGCCTCGGGGGGCGTGGATGTGTCCGGCTCTGCGTCCTGCGCCAGGCCAAGGGCAGGCAGCAGAACAAGAACCAGGGCAAGATAAAGTCTGCGCATCGCGGTCTCCTGTGCTGAGACCAGCCTAACGCCGAAAGCGCGTCACGGTCTATGCACTGCTTGGTGGAGTTTGCAACATGTCTTAGGCGGTGTCTGCATTTAGGCGCAGCGCCGGTTTCAGTCCAAAATCCGCATGTGTTAGGCATTTTCGCGCAGGAAAGGTGGCTCCTTTTCAAGTGGAAATAACGCACCACAGGCGGATTTTGGCGAAATCCCGAAGGGACGCGGCAGATTTTGCCACTGACGGCAGAGATTTGCCCTTCCGATCAACCAGATCGTTGCGGTCAAATCCCTTGGTCAGCGGCAAAATCTGACACGCGCCAGCGCTGCGCCTAAATGCAGACGCCGCCTAAGGCAGGCGCGCGCGTACAACGTCCAGGGCGCGCGCCACGGCCGTGTCAATGTCCAGATCAGACGTGTCCAAAAGCACGGCGTCATCGGCCGGCTTCATCGGCGCCGTGGCGCGTTCGGCGTCGCGCGCGTCGCGGGTCAGCACATCGGCCAGAACGGTGTCATACGTTGTCTCATCACCGCGCCCCACCAGCTCTGTGTACCGTCGCCGGGCGCGCACCTCGGCGCTGGCGGTGACGTAAAGCTTGGCCTCGGCCTGCGGCACGATCACCGTGCCAATATCGCGCCCGTCCAACACAGCGCCGCCCGCCCGGCGGGCAAAGGCGCGCTGAAAATCCAACAGGGCGGTACGCACCTCGGGGATCGCGGCGGCTTTGCTGGCGGCCTGGGCCACCTCTGCGGTGCGCAGATCGCCCGCCTCAAGGTCTTCGGCTTTCAGCGTTTGTGCCGCTTGGATCGGATCCTGCCCGCGTAACACCTGAAAGCCCACGGCGCGGTACAAAAGCCCTGTGTCGAGATGCGCAAACCCAAATTCTTCGGCCACGGCCCGCCCAATTGTGCCCTTGCCGCTGGCGGCAGGCCCGTCAATGGCGACGGTAAAAGGTGCGGTGCTGCTCACGGGCGCACCATCGTGGTGAGATCAGCGTCATCTTGCGCGGCCTGCGGCAACCCGTCGGCGATGTCGTAATAGGCACCTTTGTCAGCACAATAGATATGCCCGGCCATCGTCAGCTCCGGCGCGCCATCAAGCGTGCCTGCAAAGATCGACAGATGTGTGCCCGGCCCATCCCAAAAGAGGTTCGACCCACAGCGCCCGCAAAACCCGCGGCGCGCGGTGTCGGATGAGGCATACCACGTCACCTCGCCACTGATCTGCACGGCGTCTCGCGCCGCACCCGTGGCGGCCACATGGTGGCCCGAGGTTTTGCGGCATTGCACACAGTGACAGGCCACCACAGGCCGCAGTGGTCCGGTGACGACAAAGCGCACCTGACCACACAAACAGCTTCCCGTGGCCTGCGGCTGTGTCATCCGCCTGTCCTTTCGATACGTCCGCCCAATCCGCCGATCAGACCTTCGAAAATGGGGAAGGACGTGGCAATTGGCCCGCCGTCATCGACGGACACCGGGTTTTGCGCGCCCAGACCCATCACCATGAACGACATCGCAATCCGGTGGTCCAGAAAGCTGCGGCATGTACCGCCGCCGGGCACCCCATCAGGGCCCAACCCTGTGACGTTCCACCAATCCGGTCCGTCCTCCACGGTCACGCCATTTGCGCGCAGCCCTTCGGCCATGGCCGCG
Source organism: Paracoccaceae bacterium (assembly GCA_013214665.1). Taxonomy (GTDB): domain Bacteria; phylum Pseudomonadota; class Alphaproteobacteria; order Rhodobacterales; family Rhodobacteraceae. Next base: position 3,111 of record JABSSA010000072.1, on the reverse strand, counting down.
ATCCGGTCGCTTTCTTTGACCCGCAGCTCTTTCACGCCGGGCATTTCGGTGACGCCATGGGCAAAGGCCGCAACGACCGACAGCACAGGATATTCGTCAATCATGCTGGCCGCGCGGTCTGGCGGCACGGTGATGCCCTGCATATTCGGCGAATGCCGTGCGCGCAGATCGGCCACCGGCTCGCCGCCTTCTTCGCGCGGGTTTTCAAAGGTCAGATCGGCGCCCATCTCTTGCAGCGTGGTGTAAAGCCCCGCCCGCGTCGGGTTCAGCCCGATATTGGGCACCAGCACATCTGATCCGGGGGTGACCAGTGCTGCGCAGACCGGAAACGCGGCCGAGGAGGGATCGCGCGGCACCACGATGTGCTGCGCGTTCAGCTCTGGTTGGCCTTTCAGGGTGATCACCCGGCCTTCGATGGTCTCTTCAACCGAAATCTCGGCGCCAAAACCCGCCAGCATCCGTTCGGTATGATCGCGCGTCGCTTCTTTTTCGATCACAACCGTTTCGCCCGGCGCGTTTAGCCCGGCCAGCAGTACGGCGGATTTCACCTGAGCCGAGGGCATCGGCACGGTGTAGCGCACCGGAACCGGGTCAACGGCGCCCGTGATCGTCATCGGCAGCCGCCCGCCAGAGCGGCCATAGGATTGCGCGCCAAAGAGCGCAATCGGATCTGTGATCCGCGCCATAGGCCGCCCGTTCAGGCTGGCATCCCCGGTGAAGGTCGCCGTGATCGGAGACGAGGCCATCGCCCCCATGATCAGCCGCACCCCGGTGCCTGAATTGCCGCAATCAATCACCTGATCAGGTTCGGCAAATCCGCCGACACCGACGCCATGAATATGCCAGGTGCCATCATCATCGCGCTGCACCTCTGCGCCAAAGGCCTGCATCGCCTTGGCGGTGTCGAGCACGTCTTGCCCTTCCAACAGGCCTTCCACGGTGGTTTCCCCAACGCTCAAAGCCCCCAGGATCAAAGAGCGGTGCGAAATGGATTTGTCTCCGGGCACATCTGCCTGTCCGCTGAGCGGTGCGCCGGGATGGGCTGTCATCGGAATTGGAGCACCGTGGCTGGACATGGAACACCTCATTTGTCTGCGTTTGGCGCAGGGTTAGCGGCCCACGCCGCGATGGTCCAGAGCGCAGACGTGGTTTCGGCGTTAGCGCTCGCGCAAAGCGGCTCTGACGTCGTTGTAATCGTAGGTCGTCAGCTCAAAACGGTTTTGGTCTGGATCGACGAAATAGATCGACCAGGCGACATCATGATCGACGATATCGCCCCGGGTGAGCGGCGTCGCCCCGTCCGACGTTACGTTGAGAGCACCCGCATCAGCCACAAAGCGCAGAAAGCCCGTGGCCGTGGTGCGAAAGGCAATGGTACTGTCCCGTGAAACGGGCTTTCCCGGTCGCGCAAAAAGCGATAGGGCAGGCGCCCCATCCCCGGCGCACAAAATCAGCGGCCCCATTGGATCGTCCGCCCAATGCGCCAGATCCGCATGACGTTTCAACCCGAGCACAGCGTCGAACCAGTCCGCTGCGGTATCGCGGTCCGAAACCTCCACATGAACGTGATCTATGCGCGCAACCTGCATGTGCCTTCTCCGACTGGCCTGAGGGTCAGCCTAGCTGCCCTCGGGCGTTTCGCCCAGCCAGACCTGCGGATTTGTCTCTGCGATTTGGCGAAAGGCATCTTCGCCCAAGGTTTCACGCAGCCGGATCGACATGGCTTTTTCCGAAAGCGCCTCTTGCCGCGTCATATAGAAATCCGACCCGAACAGCACGCGCCGCCGCATGTCGGGGTCTTGCAGGAAAAGCTTCAAGAGCGGGATCGTGTCTTGATAGGTAAAGATCGTATAGCTGATGTCGGTCCAGAGATTGGGATAATCTCCGCTGGTGATCATCTGGCTGATCTGATGCACCCAATTGTCGTCCCGTGCCGCGGGGCGGTCGGGGTCAAACCCGTCGCGCAGATGGGCCAGCCAATCCTCGGCCCCGCCAAAATGCGCCAGACAGACGCGCAATTCGGGGAAGGCTTTCAACACTGGTTCCCACGCTATGGGCGCGGTCACACGGTCTTGCCGGATGGATCCCCAGCCCTTGTGATACACGCCACCGCGCGAACAATGCGCCATGACAGGCAGGTTGTGTTTGACGCAGAAGGGATAAATCTCGTTCATCAACACAGGATGATCGGGTGCATAGCCCAGCTTGGTATAAAGCTTGAGGCCGCGAAACCCGTGCTCTTCGACCACGCGTTTGAATTCTTCCACGCCGCCGTCGCGATCAGGGTAAATCGTGCCAAAGGGGATCACCTGCGCGCCATAGTCGGCGTCCCCGGCAAGTGCTGCCAATTCGTCATGTTGTTCGGTGATGTCCTTGCTCACCGGCCCGTGACCGATCAGCGCCATGTCCATCGGTAGGACCACAAAGCGCGTGGAGCGGGGATAGTAATGCAGGATTTCGCGCAACACCGCGCGCTGGCTGTCACGGCTGCCGGTACGGTGAAACGCCTTCATCCGCTCCAGCCATTCCGAGCGCACCGCCCAGGTCAGCAAATCGATCAGAAACGGCAAACGCCGCAGGGCAAAGATCAAAGGATGTGGGAAAAACCACGGCGTGTGATCGGTGGTAAAGGTGTGGATGTGGCAATTGACGATATGAAGAGGATCGGATTTTGACATGGAAAAGCACCAAAAAGGTCTGATAGAAAACCCCCGGTGCTTACCACATTTCCCGCCTTTCGGGAACTCTATCCGTGCCGTTGGAAGGTCAGATAATGCGGCACCCGGCCTTCGCGCAGGGCCTTTTGCTCATATCTTGTGCTGATCCAGTCGGGCCACGCCTCGCGCCAGTCGACCGGGCGCTCCGCCAGCCAGTCAAACCCTTGCCGGGGCACCTCTTCCAGCGTTTGGCGCACGTAGTCGGGAATGTCGGTGGCTACGCGAAAAATCGCACCGGGCTGCAGCTTGTCGGCCAGTGGTTCCAGATGTTCGGGCGTCACAAAGCGGCGGCGGTGGTGGCGTTTTTTCGGCCAGGGGTCGGGATAAAGCAGAAAGGCGCGCTGAATGCTCTGCGCCGGAAGCACGTCAAAAAGATCGCGGGCATCGCCCGGAT
>JABSSA010000071.1 GCA_013214665.1 Paracoccaceae bacterium | reverse complement strand
CGTCTATCAGGTTGTCGGCCACTTCGATGCCCAGAATGGTTTCGGGGCGATGATACGCGGAACGTTCGTTGGAACGACTGAGTATTTTCCTGAGAGCGGTAGCTGGCGGACGTTGACCTTAGATGTGCAGGGGTAGCACCAAGGCACCGCCACACGTCCTCAGGCGTCCATCCGTGCACGCTGTGCACTTTTGGTGGTTATGCCCAGCGCAATACCCAACATGCGCCCAGCGCAACGCCATAGCCTTGGCACAATGTAACCTGTAACTGTAACTTTGGTCGAACAAGGGCAAATAAAAAGGGGGGGTAGAAGACCCCCCGGTAAGGCCGGCACAAATGTTGGCGGTGCAGGCACGGGTTACATGTAACGCAACCCGTGCCACTCGTTTAAAACGGCGTGTCCGGCGGGGTGATTTTGGTGATGAGAATGACCGTATCACCATGTTTACGAACAGCGAAGATTTCCGCGCGGCGTTCAGTGTCGATGCCACGAGCGAAGCCCTTCCGGGGTCGTTGTTGGGTGCCTACAAGATCGTGCAGTCGGTGAGTACCGTATTCCCAACCCAGATCGTCCATGGCGGCTTTGATCCGGCGAGCATTGCTCGGCGACATGCGCGAAGCGTCGAGGTTCAGCAAGCGCTTAATGCTATCCATGGAAACTTTACCGGTGCGGTCTGCGAAGTGATCATTCAGAACCTCGGCAAAATCATCCTCGACCATGCGGCAACCTTGCACACGCGAAGCCTCATCCCAGAGATGCTTTGACAACACGATGGAGCCGCCCTCCTGCTCGCGAACCACCGCTTCAGCCCAGATCTGATCAACATCAGCTGCGAGGCTCTTAAGGTCGATTTCACCGACTTCGACCGGCCAAATCCGCCGGTTGCCCGTCAGATCACGCAGATAGGTGCCTTCGTTGGTCGTGCCGAGAATGACGCAATGGCGCTTGTACGACAGGACAGTCCGACCATACGCCGGACGAAACAGGTCGATGGCGGTGCTCAGGAACTTTTTCAGATTCTGGCTGGTGGTCTTATTCAGACCATCCAATTCCTGACATTCGACAATCCATGCCCGCGACAGCAATTCCGCTTTGGCCTTGTCATCGCTCTTCAGATCGAGGCTGCCGCAGAACCATTCATCCCGAACCGCCAGCGTAGCCGCCAAACGGGATTTACCGGCTCCTTGGCTGCCTTCCAGCACCAGCATCGTGTCGAACTTAACCCCCGGCTGTTTGATCCGGCGGACGGCGGCGACAAGGAACTTGCTGCCGAACTCGCGAATCAACTCGGTATTTGCCGCGCTGGTGTAGGTTGCCAGCCACTGGTCGATACGGGGAACGCCATCCCATTCCAGCGCATCGAGATAATCAACCACCGGGTGGTAGGTGTTCTCGTGGGCGAGAGTCACCAACTCGCGTTTAATAAACTCCGGGCTGGCGCTGAACTTCAACTCACGGCTAAAGGTGCTCGATAAGATATCGATGACCTCATTCAGGTCGCGTTCGTCCAGCTTGAAGCCAGTCACCTCGTTCGTCTGGGTGAACAGATTGCGCTGTGCATCGACGCCCAAAAGGGAAAGTGCATAGCGAATGTTCTCGGGGATGCGGGGAACCGGTTTGCCTTCGTCGTCGGTAACGGGCCACCCGCTCTGCTTCATTTCCAACAGGGCATGGGCGCGTTCGATCTGGCGACGCCCATACTTCATCGGATTGGGATTGTCGCGGATATGGGCGCTGATACCAATTTCCGGGTCGGTAATGATGGAGAGAACGTGACCGGGGTCCATGCCCTTGCCGAGCATCCACAGCGTGGCCGCAAAAACCAACTCCGAGCGGGAGCCATAGACTTTGTCCGGCGGGCTTTCCCCGGTCATGATCACTTCGGCCCATTTCTCGTCGAGCGGGATGATCGAGTTCAGATCGTCCGGCAGGGGCAGAGCCTCGAATTCAAGCGAAACCTTGGGCTTGCCCGTAGCTGCAATCGGAAGCTTCGGCTCCGACTTAAT
>JABSSA010000070.1 GCA_013214665.1 Paracoccaceae bacterium | reverse complement strand
GCCTTTACGGCCATCGTGAAATCCATGGTGGACGATTTGATCAACCCGATCATTGGTCTGTTTACCGGAGGCATCGACTTTACCAACAAATACGTGATCCTGGCGGGGGACGTGCCCGAGGGGGCATCATTGGAAGCGGCGCGCGAAGCCGGGGCTTCGGTTTTTGCGTTGGGATCGTTTGTGATGGCCGTGATCAACTTTTTGATCATCGCTTTCGTGGTCTTCATGCTGGTGCGTTACGTGAACAAGGTCAAAGCGGCGACAGAAAAGCCGGAAGAGCCCGCTCCCGAGGCGCCCAAAGGTCCAAGTGAATTGGACGTTTTGATGGAAATCCGCGACCAGCTCGCGAAGTAACTCCGTTAGAGTAGCCGCGCGCCTTGGTTTGGCGCGTGGCCCTTTCAATATTCCACTTTGCAAGCGCCTTGCGGTTTCAATGTGCTCTCGCAAGGCGAATTAACACCAGAGTTTTTGGTTTTTTGGCGGTTATTCTTTGAGCGCAAGCTGTGGTGACAGCACATCTATTCCAAGCGCTTTGCCGACGGCGAAATAGGTCAAATGCCCGGCATGGACATTCAGACCATTCAACAGGTGAGGATCGTCGGTGCAGGCTTGCCGCCAGCCTTTGTTAGCCAAAGCCAACATGAACGGCATCGTTGCGTTGCCAAGAGCAATGGTGGAGGTGCGCGCCACGGCGCCTGGCATGTTGGCGACGCAATAGTGCATCACGCCGTCGACCTCATAGATCGGATCCTCATGTGTGGTCGCGCGCGAGGTCTCAAAACACCCGCCCTGGTCAATGGCCACGTCCACAATGGCGGCCCCAGGTTTCATGTCGGTTAGCTGCGCCTTGGTGACCAGCTTTGGGGCGGCGGCCCCGGGGATCAGCACGGCACCGATGACCATGTCGGCCATTTCCACCAGATCGGCCGTGTTGCCGGCGCTTGCATAGCTGGTTTTGAAACGCCCGCCAAAGGCGTCATCCAGGTAACGCAGACGGGCCAGCGATCGGTCAAGCACCGTCACATCCGCGCCCATACCCGCGGCGACGCGCGCCGCGTGGGTTCCGACGACGCCGCCGCCGATGACCACAACGCGCGCGGGTTTAACGCCCGGTACGCCGCCCATCAAAACGCCGCGCCCTCCGTTGGCTTTTTGCAGGGTCCAAGCGCCAACCTGGGGGGCCAGCTTGCCTGCAACCTCAGACATTGGGGCCAGCAAAGGAAGGCCGCCATTGTCGTCGGTTACGGTCTCATAGGCGATACAGGTCGCGCCTGAGGCGATCAGGTCGTTGGTTTGATCTGGATCTGGGGCCAGGTGGAGGTAAGTGAACAAAATTTGTCCTTCGCGAAGCATCTTGCGCTCGCCTGCCTGCGGCTCCTTCACTTTGACGATCATGTCGGCTTGTTCAAAGACCTCTGCCGCTGTGGTGGCTATGGCAGCCCCAGCCGCAACATAATCCACATCCGCAAAGCCAGAGCCGACGCCAGCACCGGATTGAATGATCACGTTATGACCGTGCTGCACCGCTTCTCGTGCAGCATTGGGTGTCATCCCGACCCGAAATTCTTGTGGTTTGATCTCTGTGGGGCATCCGATAATCATGTGAACCTCCTCTTGCCTTTGGCGATAGGGTGGCGCATTTGTGATGAAAGATGGTGCGAAAAGCTTGGCGTGTTAGCGCATGTTCTTCGAAGAATTTTGCGTATGGCTAACAAATGATGAAAGTAACGTGTCCAAATGACGCTTGATACGACAGATCGAAGAATCCTGGCGGCTTTGCAGCGCAAAGGCCGTATGTCCAATGCAGATCTCAGCGACGCAGTGCATTTGAGCCCGTCTGCGTGCCACAGGCGGGTGCAGCGGTTGGAGGCTGATGGGTACATCCGAGACTATGTGGCGCTGCTTGATGCGCGCAAGATGGGCGTCCCGACGACCGTCTTTGTCGAAATCACATTGCAGGGGCAAACGGACGAAGTATTGGAGGCATTTGAAAAGGCCGTGGCCCGCATCCCAGACGTGTTGGAATGCCATCTTATGGCCGGAACGGCGGATTATATGTTGAAGGTTGTGGCGGAGGACACAGACGACTTTGCCCGCATTCACCGCCAGTCTTTGGCGCGGCTGCCCGGTGTGGCGCAGATGCAGTCCAGCTTCGCACTGCGCACCGTGTTTCGAACAACCGCGTTGCCGGTGGAGTAGCGAGGTCAGACCAGACCGCACCGTTCGGCAAAGGGATCCCAACTGGCGTTCCGATGCCATTCGTATTCCGTGCCGATGGCCTGCTCTTCGGCGGCGTCTGGGGTTATCAGGTCAGCAATGACGCCAAGGCTCATGTCTATTCCTGCGGAAACCCCGGATGAGGTGTAGAATTTGCCGTCCTTCACCCAGCGCGCCTTTGGAACCCAGTCAACGTTTGGGCCGTGGTGGATGGTGCCGCGAAAATCCTGCTTGTTGGTGGTGGCTCTGACCCCGTCTAACGCGCCGGTCATCGCCAAAAGAATGCTGCCGGTGCACACGGTCATGACCGTATCTGCAGTTTGGACGGTGCTACTCAACCAGTCGATAACGGGTGCGCGGTGGCCCGCGTCGATGGCGCTGTCACCGCCGGGGATCAACAACATGTCGTAGGCCGTGCCATCATGGATCGTTGCATCCGGCACAATCCTTTGGCCGTGGCGCGTTGTCACCGGGGCGGCCGTTTCGGCCACCAACGTCAGCTGCATATGATCAGGAAAAGCACCCAGCATTTCAATCGGGCCAAAGAGGTCGAGCGTTTGAATGCCGGGGAAAATGAATATGGCGAGTGATTTCATCGGATGTCCTTTGCTGCGCTGTGTGTACGGGATGGGCGTAGACTAACACCTCGGGCTTTGGCATTAATGACATCGTGGCCTCATTTTCTGCCAAATCCCCCACTGACCCGATGCAAGTTGTCTTTGTGATTTACGACAACATCGTGCTGCTTGATCTGGCGGGCCCGCTGCAGGTTTTTGCAGGCGCGCGGCGGGCCGACAGCAAGGCCTTGGCATATGACACGGCCATCACGTCGTGCGATGGCGGGCGCATCCGTTCAGACACCATCGTTGAGATCGACAGCGAACCGTTTGATGCATGGTATGGCGCGCCCATTCATACATTGGTTGTGGTGGGCGGGAACGGCGCCAACGCGGCGATGTATCATCCCGATATCGTGCACGGGGTGCGCACCTTGGCACGGCAGGCGCAGCGCGTCTGTTCGGTGTGTTCAGGTGCGTTGATCCTTGGGGCGGCGGGGTTGTTAAAAGGGCGGCGGGCGACAACCCATTGGGATGATTGCCTCACGCTGGAACGCGCCTTTCCTGACACTGAGGTGGAGCTTGATCCGATCTATGTCAAAGACGGGCACGTCTGGATGTCTGCGGGGATCACCGCGGGCACAGATATGGCGCTGGCGATGGTGGCCGAAGATCTGGGGCCTACGCCTGCGTTGGATCTGGCGCAATCGCTACTGTCCTACATGGTGCGGCCCGGTGGGCAATCCCAGTTCAGCCCGGCGTTGCAGCGGCAAGCGCGCGACACGGCCGGGCGTTTTGCCGATCTCCACGCGTGGATTTCAGCCAACCTGACCAAACAGCTGGATGCGGAGACGTTGGCGGAACAGGCGCATATGAGCCTGCGCAATTTTCACCGGGTCTATGCGACCACGATGGGCGTGACGCCGGCCAAAGCCGTGCAGGCGATCCGGGTCGAGCGTGCGCGGGATTTGCTGGAGAATACAACAGACAGTGTCAAAACCATCTGCGGCCTGTGTGGCTTTGGAGATGAAGAGCGGATGCGCCGCGCGTTTTTGCAGGAAACGGGCGTGTCTCCCAGTGCGTACCGCAGCCGGTTCAGCCTGGCTGCGGTGTAAGCTTTGAGGCGCGCGCGGCTGCGGGATCAGGAAACCGCCTGGAAGCCCGCGTCGAGCGAGCTGAGAATCGTGCTGACATCCTCCTGTGTGACCACCAGAGGCGGCGACAGGATCACATTCGGCCCCGAAATGCGCACGATGGTTCCGGCGTTGTAGGTTGTCTCATAAAGCGTGTTGATCGTGCCCTTGTCGATGGGCGCTTTGCTGTCGCGGTCGGCCACCAGCTCCAGCGCGCACATCAGGCCATGCCCGCCGCGCACGTCGCCGATCGCCTCATATTTCGTCTGCAACTCCAGCAACCCGGCGTAAAGCTCAGCCCCCCGGTCGCGGGCGTTGTCTTTGACGTTCAGGCGTTGCGTTTCCTGCAAACAGACCACAGCAGCCGCCGCGCCGACGGGGTGACCGGAATAGGTATAGCCGGTGCCGATATTCCCGACGCCTGAAGTGTCATTTTCAAAAACCTCGGCGATGCGGTCAGAGATCATCACCGCGCCAAAGGGGAAATACCCGTTGGTGATCGCCTTCGCCGTGGTCATCAGATCGGGCTTCACGCCCCAATGACGCGACCCGCACCAATCCCCTGTACGCCCAAAGGCACAGATCACCTCATCCGCGACCAGCAAAATGCCGTGACGGTCACAAATCTCGCGGACGCCGGGCATAAAGGTTTCATGCGGGGGGATCACGCCGCCTGCGCCCATGACGGGCTCCATAATGAACGCCACGATGGTTTCGGGGCCTTGGAACTTGATCTCGTCTTCAAGCGCCTGAAGGCACAGCTGTGCCAGCTTGGCCGGGTCGCTTTCGTTGAACGGGTTGCGATAGGTGTAGGGTGCCGGGATGTGATAACAGCCGGGCATCAAAGGCTCATAAGGCGAGCGGTTGCGCGACGTGCCGGTGACGCTGCCCGACAGGGTGTGGGTGCCGTGGTAGCCGTTTTTGAGGCTGATGTATTTCGTGCGCCCCGCCTCTCCTCGGATCTTGTGATATTGGCGCGCCAGCCGCAGCGCGGTCTCAACCGAATCTGATCCGCCGGAGGTGAAAAAGCAGCGCGTTAGTTCTTCGGGTGCAAAAAATTCGCGCAGCATCCAGCTCAGCTCAACGGCTGCATCGTTGGTCGTGCCGCGGAAGGTTGAGTAAAAGGGCAGGCGGTTCAGCTGATTGGAAATCGCGGATTTGATCGCGTCGTTGGAATAGCCAAGGTTCACATTCCAAAGGCCGCCGACCGCATCCACTGTTTCATGGCCGTCGATATCGCGGATGCGCACGCCTGCGCCTTCGGTGACCATGATCGGGGGATGTGCCTGACTTTCTGCCGGATGTGTCATGGGCTGCCAAAGGTGCCGCCCGTTGTTTTCCTTCAGAAAATTGTCGTCCTTCATGCCTGTCTCCTTGCTGATTTGCGCGGGCCCCGGCCTATTCCTGCACAAAACCATCTCGCGAGCGCGCAGATTTTTCTGCGCAAACCCGCGTATGATGGTGGTTCACATGTTGCAGGGATGTTGACGGAAGCCGCCTCAATCGTCAATCATAATGAAATGGCGGTTTAAATAATGAAACGCTCGCGCCATCATGCGGCGACAGGGAAAAGGGAAGGCAACCGATGACGACACAGACAATCCTTGTGGCGGGAACCTATGACACCAAGGCGGATGAACTGGCGTTTCTGTGCGAGTGTATCCAAGAGCAGGGTGGCCAGGTGCGCACCATGGACGTCAGCGTTTTGGGCGATCCGTCTGTGCCTGTCGATATCTCCAAAGCAGAGGTGGCCCGCGCAGGCGGCGCAACCATCGAAGAGGCGATGACCTGCGGGGATGAAAACACCGCGATGCAGATCATGGGGCGCGGGTCTGCGGTGATGGCGGCCGAACTTTGCGCGGCTGGCAAGATTGACGGAGCCATTGTTCTGGGCGGGTCAATGGGCACCGATCTGGCGTTGGACTTGCTGGGGGCGTTGCCGTTGGGGATGCCGAAATATGTGGTCTCTACCATCGCGTTTTCCCCGCTTCTGCCGCCGGAACGCTTGCCAGCAGATGTGCAGATGATCCTCTGGGCGGGTGGCCTTTACGGATTGAACTCGGTCTGCCGGGCCTCTTTGGCGCAAGCCGCCGGCGCCGTGCTGGGGGCGGCAAAAGCGGCACCACCGCGCGTGCGGGACAAGCCGCTGATCGGGATGACAAGCCTGGGGTCTTCCGCGATGAAATACATGATCCGGCTCAAGCCTGCGCTGGAAGAGCGTGGCTTTGAAGTGGCGGTGTTTCACGCCACAGGCATGGGCGGGCGCGCGTTTGAGAATCTGGCCGCCGAAGGGGCCTTTGCCTGCGTGTTTGATTTCTGCACGCAAGAGTTAGGCAATCACCTCTTCGGCTCCATGGTCAGCGCGGGGCCAGACCGCCTCACCGGTGCGGGGCGGCATGGCGTGCCGCAGATCGTGGCACCGGGGTTTTATGAATTTGTCGACGTGATCGGCTGGCAACCCAAAGCGCCGGAATTCGAAGGTCTGGAAAGCCACGCGCACAACCGTCTGATCACCTCATATGTGTTGGAAGACGAGGGCCGCCGCGCCGTGGCTCGTGCGCATTGCACACAGCTGGCAGAGGCCAAAGGCGACACCGTCGTGATGTTGCCGTTGCAGGGCTGTGGCGAATGGGACCGGCCGGGCAACCCGTTGCACAATCCCGCAGGGCTGGCGGCATTCATGGAGACCTTTGCCGCTGAATGCCCAGACAACGTGGACCTGCGCCAGCTTGATATGCATATCAACGATGATGCCTTTGCCGATGCGGCGTTGCGGGTGTTGGATGACTGGATCGCGCGGGGTGTTGTGACGGCCCCGGATCAACGCGCCTAGGCACTACCCTCGACAGGCGCGCTGAGGCTTTTGGTGCCGATCTCTCCGACAAAGGCGGCAATCTGATCGGTCAGAATTTGCCGCGCGGCCTGTGCGATGGTAGCGGGCAAATCCTGTAATTCGCCGGTCCGGGCCACAACGGTCAGCGTGCGTGACAGGCCCACCACCGGCAACTCCATCACCCGCAGGCGCATCTTTTCCACAAGCCCGTCAATCAGCAGCGTGGGCGTCAGCATGGTAAACCCCTGTCCGGCGGCCACGCAGGATGTGACCATGCTGGAGCGATCAGCCTGGATCACTTTGCGCGGCTCAAACCGCAGGCGTCTGAGATGCTGTGCAATCTGGCGTCCGGCATTGGTCGTGTCGCCAAAGCGCACAAGCGGCAGCTTTTCCTGAATGGCGTCCAGGCTGTTGGTCGGGCCGTCATATCCGTCGGGCAGCACCAACAGATAGTTTTCGCGCAGGATATCGTGCCGCTCCAGCCCGTCCATATCCAGAAACGGATTGGACGTGATCGCCAAATCCGCCTGTTTGGTGCGCAGCAGATGTTCGTGATCGCCGCTTTGCCCGGCAAAAAGCGTGATGTCTTCGACCATGAAATCACGCTGCGCGAGGGCCACAAGGGGCGGGGTGAGCGTGGTGGCGACAGAGGCCTGAATGCCCACCCGAAGCAGGCGAATGGATTGCTGGCCCACATGGCGCAATTCGGTTTCCATATCCGCCAGGGCGTGCAGGATTTTCTGCGCCTGGGTATGCAGCCGCGCGCCCGCATAGGTCAGCCGCGCGGGCCGGGAAGACCGATCAAGAAGCCTGGTTTCAAACGCTTTTTCCAGCGCGGCGATATGCTGGGATGCCGCCGGCTGCGACAGGTTCAACAACTTGGCCCCGGACCGCATATGCCCGGTCTCTGCAACGGCCACAAAAACCTCCAGTGATCGGATCAGCCCCGGCGAAAGGTTGCGGCGGTCAAGCATGGTGGCGCATCCATAGTATAACTTTCACTTATACTGATCAGTTTTTCTTGGCGCGTGTCAATTGCGGCGGCATGATTTGCCTCATGTCCAGACCTCGCATATCCAAACGCCGCCGATCCGATAGCACCCGCGCCACAGCGGAGCCGCGCGCCCCCTTTGTGCAGCGCAAGCTCTCAACCTTCAACGTGCTGAGCGAGGCCGGTCTGGAACAGATCGAAGCCAATGCCGACAAAATCCTGGCAGAGACCGGGATGGAGTTTCAGGACGATCCCGAGATTCTGCAGATCTTTGCGGACGCGGGCTGTGATATCGACGGCACCCGCGTGCGCTTTGCGCCGGGGTTCTGCCGCAAGACGATCACGGCCACCGCGCCGTCGCACTTCACCCAACGTGCGCGCAACCCGGCCAATTCGGTGCAGCTTGGCGGCGATGCCAGCGTTCTTTGCCCGTCCTGGGGGCCGCCCTTTGTGCATGATCTTGATCGTGGGCGGCGCTACGCCACCTATGACGATTTCACTGATCTGGTGAAGTTGCATCACACCCTTCCATGGCTGCATCATTCTGGCGGCGTGGTTTGTGAGCCGGTCGATCTGCCCGCCAACAAACGCCATCTGGATATGCTTTACGGCCACATCCGCCATTCTGACCGGGCGTTCATGGGCGCCTTCATCGGGGCCGAACGGGCAGGCCACGCGATTGACATGGCGCGCATCGTGTTTGGTGCGGATGTCGTGGCGAATGAGGCAGTGCTTTATTGCGTGTCCAACACCAACGCCCCGCTGGTGATGGACAGCCACATGTCTGGCGCGTTGAAAACCTATGCCCGCGCGGGCCAGCCTGTGGCCTGCACGCCGTGGGTGTTGACGGGGGCCATGTCGCCCTCCACCGTTGCGGGGACTTTGGCGCAGGTGCTGGCGGAAACCATGGCCGCAATGAGCCTGGTGCAATTGGTCAACCCCGGCGCGCCTTGCCTGATGGGCAGCTTTGCCTCGACCATGTCGATGAAATCCGGCGCGCCAACCTTTGGCACGCCGGAGGCCGGGCTGATGGTTCTGGCGGCAGGCCAGCTGGCGCGCCGTCTTGGCGTGCCGTTGCACACAGTGGGCACGCTGAGCGCGTCAAAAGTGCCCGATGCCCAAAGCCAGCAAGAGGCCGCCTGGGGGTTGATGATGTCCATGTTTGCCGGGGCGAACCTGATCAACCACGCCACCGGGTGGCTGGAGGGTGGCCTTGTCACCTCTTTTGAAAAAACGCTGATTGATCATGATCTTTGCGGCAAGATCGCGCGCTTTTTCGATGGCATCGACATGAGCGAAAATGCCCAGGCGATGGAGGCGATAGCCACCACCGGGCCGGGGCAGCATTTCCTGGGTTCTGAACACACGCAGGCAAATTTCATGACAGCCCTCTTCCGGCCCTGGACCCCGGATGACGCCTCTTTCGAGCAATGGAAAGACGCAGGCGCGCTGGATGCGAGCCAACGGGCCAACACGCTCTGGAAAGAGCGGCTGGATGGGTATCAGGATCCCGGACTTGACCCGGATGTGGACGCCGAATTGCAAGATTACATCGCGCGGCGCAAAGCCGAAAAACCGGATCAGGATTATTTCTAATGTGCGCGGGCGTGCTCCATCCCCTGCGCTTCGGCAATTGCGCGCATCCGGTCGTAGAACGGCGCGTGATGGGCCGCATATTGCGTATAGGGCGCGCCCAAAGCCTCAAGCTTGGCTTGGGCATCTTGCGTCTCTGGCGCTTTGATCCCGCCGCTTTCCAGAACTTCACTGTGCCAGCTGGCCACGGATTCCCAATGCGCGGGCACTTTGTTGTCCCAGCTGAACGCGTGCGCCAGATAGGGCAGGCCGACATGCGCCCAATAGCGGCGCAGCGTGGCTTGCGGATCGGTGCGCAGTTGATCAGAGGTCATCACCAACGGCGCGTGCCCCTGATCCACAAGGGCGCAATAAAGCCGGTGCTGCGCTTCGTGGCCAAGCTCAAGCAGGGTAAAGCCGGGATCACGCTTGGCATAAGACACGGCCGCTTCGACCGGGTCGCGCAGCAGAAAGGCATGGCTCATCCGCTGCGCAAAGGCCGGATCGCCGGGCAGCGTATCGGCGACGTAATAGGCCATGTCCTTGAAAAACACGCCGCCATTGTTGCCCTCTGCGCCGATCATGTCGCGGATCGCGTCATAGGTTGTGGGATGGCCTTCCTCCGGGGTGAAACCGGGAAACAGCCTGTCGGTCGTGTTCAGGTAATGATGATACATGAACGGCTCATGCAGCACGTTCAGATCGCCCCGTTCCCGCATGATGCGTTCAAACGCCGTGGACACGGATCGGGGATGGCACCAAAGGGCATGGATCTTCATGCAGCACAGCTAGGCCTGCATTCAAATCACTGTCAATGGAGCGTGGCATGAGCCGTATCCTCATCATCGGCGGTGGCGCCATCGGGCTGAGCATCGCGTATCATCTGGCCAAGCGCGGCGCAGAGGATGTGACGCTGCTGGAGCGCAATCAGCTGACATCAGGCACATCCTGGCATGCGGCGGGCATCGTGGGCCCTTTGCGGGCCACACCCAACATGACCCGGCTGGCCTCTGCCGCGCTTGAGGTGTTTCCGGCGCTTGAGGCGGAAACCGGCATGTCCACCGGATACAAGCGGACCGGCGGCTATTGGCTGGCGCGCGAGGCGGCGCGTATGGATGAATTGCACCGCATCGCCGATCTGGGCGCCACACAGGGCCTGTCGCCTGCGGTGATTGCGGCGGACCAAGTTGATATGCCGCTCCTTAATCTGGCGCAGCATGTGGGCGCGCTGCATGTGCCTGAAGATGCGAATGTGAACCCGGTTGACCTGTGCATGGCCTATGCCCGCGCCGCCAAAGATCGTGGTGTCACGATCCGCGAAGGGGTCGAGGTGCAGGCGCTTGCCAAAACGAATGGGCGCATCACCGGGGTGACGCTGTCGGATGGTGAAACGCTGGCTGCGGATTGCGTGGTTCTTGCCACCGGGGCGTGGTCGCGGGAGCTGGCCGCAACGGCGGGCGTGGCGCTGCCGCTTCAGGCGGTGGAGCATATGTATGTGGTGACCGAGCCGATGGCGGATCTGCCGGATCCGTTTCCGGTTATCCGGGATCTGGATACCGGGATCTACATCAAGGGTGATGCGGGCAAGCTGGTGATCGGCGGGTTTGAACCGGATGCCAAATGCTGGGATGCCTATGGCCCCGAAGGCAATCGCGCCTTTCTGGAAATGGCTGAGGATTGGGATCAGTTCGGCCCCTTCATGGAAGCCGCGCTGGATCTGTGCCCCGCTTTGGAACATGCGGGCATTCAGCATTTCATGAACGGCCCCGAGAGCTTTACCGCAGACACCCGCCCACTGGTGGGGGAAACCGATGTGGATGGGCTGTTCGTGGCGGCAGGTATGAATTCGGTCGGTGTGATGTC
>JABSSA010000007.1 GCA_013214665.1 Paracoccaceae bacterium | reverse complement strand
CCCCGGTCCGCCCTTAGTCTTTCAGGCTTTCCTCACGCAGACCGTCTGCCAGCAGGTTCAGACCCAGAACCAGCATCATCAGCGACAGGGCAGGCGCCAGCGCAGCATGCGGGTAAAGGGCCAGCAAGCGGCGCCCAGCGTTGATCGTAGATCCCCAATCTGGGCTTTCCGATTCAAGGCCCAGGCCAAAGAAGCCCAAAGTGCCCAACAGGATAGTGGTATAGCCAATCCGCAGACAGAAATCGACGATCAGCGGCCCGCGTGCATTGGGCAGGATTTCCCACAGCATGATGTACCAAGGGCCTTCACCCCGGGTCTGCGCGGCGGCCACGTAATCGCGTGTTTTGATGTCTAGCGCCAAGCCGCGCACGATGCGGAACACCGTGGGAGAGTTAACGAAGACAACCGAAACAAACACCACCAGAATGCCGGGATCCACATCAAAGAGGTCTGCAAAGGCCGGGATGCCCGGCACGCGGTAGGTCTCTGTTGCCACGATCGAGCCATTGCTCGACACCAACGACAGATAGAGCCACGCAAG
Source organism: Paracoccaceae bacterium (assembly GCA_013214665.1). Classification (GTDB taxonomy): domain Bacteria; phylum Pseudomonadota; class Alphaproteobacteria; order Rhodobacterales; family Rhodobacteraceae. The sequence goes on along the minus strand of JABSSA010000007.1, from coordinate 22,800 downwards.
AACGCCCAACACCACGATCAACAAGGGCGTGCGGAAGCTGGGCTGCGTGTAAAACCGCGAGTTCAGCAGAACCCCAAAGAAGATGATCGGGAAGATGAACAGCACTACCGCCATGTAGTTCGGTATGCCCGTTGCCACGATCTCAGGTGTCACCAACAGGTAAAAGAGCAGGATGACCGGGAAGGCGAGGATCAGGTTGGCCAGGAACGAAATGAACGTATCCAAACGCCCGCCATAATACCCCGCAGGCAAGCCCAGCGTGATCCCGACCATAAAGGCAAAAAGCGTGGCCAATGGTGCGATCTGCACCACGATCCATGCACCTTTGACCAGGCGGCTAAAGACGTCGCGGGCCAGATTGTCCCCGCCCAAAAGGAACCATGCATATTCCCCGTCTTCCGCGCCCCGCATTGGCGTGCCCGGAACTTTGTTCTTCATGCCGGAAACCTGGCTCAGCGGGTCATGGGTCATCAGCATGTCAAACACACCGCCCATCACACCGACAAAGACCCAGAACATCACAAGGCCAAAGCCGATCATGCCGACCGTGGAGTCAAAGAGTTTGCCGTAAAGGCCTAGCTTGCGCTTGTAGGTGATCGACACCGCATAGGTGATGATCAACGCAATCCAAACAGGCAGCAATTGTTGGCTGATGCCGCCAATGATGCCTGCGCCGGTGGGCCCGGTGAAAATGCCAGCCACTACGTAGATCAGGCAGACGCCTAACAGAGCAAGCCCGCTCCAGCGTGTCGCTGTGGCCGCCATGTCATAAGGGCCACCCGCAGATGAAAGCGTGCCATCCGCGTTGGTGACTACGCGTGCGCCACACGTAGAGTAGCTCACGATGATCTGCGCCACTACAGCCACAATAAAGATACCAGCCACCACAAACAGGATGGTGTCCAGTGTGTCGCCCAAGGGGCCGGTCCAGGTTAAAGGGTCCATGTTCCTGCCTCCTTCTTAAGAAATGCGAATGCGTGGGTTGAGATAGACATAGCCGATGTCCGATATGAGCTGCGTGATCAAAACCACGACCACTGACACAACCGACACCGCCAATAGCAGCTCAATGTCGTTGTTGCCTGCGGCTTGTACCAACAGCCAGCCAAAGCCCTTGTAGTTAAACAGCGTTTCTACAATCACGACGCCGTTCAACAGCCACGGGATCTGCAACATGATCACCGTAAAGGGCGCAATCAGCGCGTTGCGCAAGGCGTGTTTCAACACGATGTTGCCAAAGCTCACGCCTTTGAGGCGCGCGGTTCGAATGTATTGCGCCGTCATCACTTCGGTCATCGACGCCCGCGTCATGCGCGCCACATAGCCCATGCCATAAAGCGCAATGGTGATCACCGGCAGGGTAAAGTTCTCGAAGGTCGCATTTTCAACGGCCTGCGTGGCCGATCCCTTGAACCATTTTAACCCCACCGCCGACGAGGCAAAGACCGCGATAAAAACAACACCTGATACATATTCGGGCGTCGCTGTTGTCGCGATCGAGAAGGCGGACAAGGATCGGTCCAGCCCCGAGCCCTCCCGCATTCCGGCCAACACGCCCACCAAGAGGGCAGTGGGCACCATCACCAGCATGACAAGCCCCATCAGCTTGCCGGTGGCCCCCAATCTGACACCCACAATTGTGCTCACATCGTCTTTGAAGACCAACGAAAAGCCCCAGTCGCCCTGCATCAGGCCGCAATACCTGTCGCGTTCGCCTTCGGGCGTGCCTTCGGCAAAGCATTGGCCGATGATCGTGCCATCGTCTTTTTCGGTCACCCAACCGGGCGCCAGACCCAGCCAGCGGCCGTATTTCACGAATGTGTTGTCAAGATACCCGCGATCTCCCAGCCAACTGTCGACCTGTTCTTCCGTCATGCGGAAGTTGCCTTGGGTCTTGGCCAGTTTTTCGAGGTTTGGATAAAGGTTCGTCAGAAAGAACACGATGAAGGTCAGGCAAAGTGCCGTCAAAACCATCACGCCCAGTCTTCGGAGGATGAAAAGTCCCATTAAGAAGCGCCCCTGTTGGCAGTCCGGCGGCAGGGGATCTGCACACCGGTTTCGAGGTGGAGGTCTAGTTGCGATACACGTCATGTCTTGCCGCAGGATGCTCCGCGGCCTGGCTGACGCCAAATAGTCTCCCTGGTTATGGGCCGCGGTTAAATGCGGCTCCGTTTTTCGTACCCCACATCAGGCACCATTGTGTCGGAGACGTCAATGTTCTGTTTCCGCCATTCATTGCACATTTGCGACACAATATAGAAAATCCCCGTCAGCTTGCATTAGGGCCATCCCGCTTTGCAGCTCGAAGTTGTGTCGGCGTCATGCCCGTTTGCGCAGACATAAACCGCGTGAAATAGGCGGCTGACCCAAACCCAAGGTGTCGGGCGATGTCTTGTGCCGGAACCTGGGTTTCTTCCAGCGTTGTACGGGCGGCATGCAAGATTCGTTCAGACAGCAAATCCGCAGCGGTTCGACCCGAAGCCGCTTTACAAGCCCGCGTCAAATGCGTGGGCGTCACATCAAGCGCTTGGGCATAATCTGCCATGACCTGAGGCAGAAAATAGCATTCGCTCACCATTCTGCAAAACCGGGCCGAAAGCCGCGCGGCGGCGTTTTCTTTGGGCGGCAAGTGTTCATCAGAGGCCATTTGCCGCCGCAACCAGACCGACAACAGCGCTATATGCGCATCCAGCGCGTCTTGCGCCAGTGCACGGCCTGCGTTGGCTTCTCGATTGGCCAGATCAAACGTGCCGGCCAACTCGGCAATGGCGTCTGTGTCTCGCAGCCTCAGGTGCAACGGCTCTTGCGGCAGGACAACGCTGGTTCCAGGCGGGATAAGAGCAACCATACCAAGCGCGTTGCGCCCCGGATCGAAGGAGAAAAGCGATTTTGGAGGAACAGATATGAAATTGTTCACCGTCAACCCTCTGCGACGGCCATCCAACATCAAAAGCCCCTGTCCACGCGTCAGCCAGAACAGCACATGTTCTTCACGATCATGCGCCAGAGTGATCCGCCAATCCTGACCGTTGGTCAGTTGGGCCAAAGACAGTATCCGAACCGGGGCAAGATCCATATTGTTCTAATTTTGCTAATTCGCGCGCAGATATTCCCCGCAAGGTTTGCAAAATTATTGGATTTGGTCAATCGCTTGAAAGATCAGCCACATCAACGCGCGCCCAGGCATCCATACGTTTTGACCGAAACCAGGTCCGTTGCCTCTTGGCGTATTGCCGTGTTGCGATCACCGACTTTTCGATGGCTGTTTCTAGGTCGGTCTGACCCGTGGCATAGGCCATCAGCTGCGGAATGCCGATGGCTTTGCATGATGGTAGCGCCGGATCGTAGCGATCTCGCATGGCCTCGATTTCGTCCATTGCGCCCAAATCCACCATCTGGCGGAACCGCTTTTCGATTTTTGGGGTCAGCCCGTCTTTAGGCGCATCGATGACGAGGGCCGCGCATGCGTCAAGCGGCAACAAGGGGGGCGCGGTCGCTTCCTGCCATGTGGTGAGTGATTTACCAGTTGCCCTTTGCACTTCCCAAGCCCGCTGCACGCGGGCGCGGTTGGACAGGTCCAACCGTGCTTGCGTTACTGTGTCGAGCTCGGCAATCAGATCCTCCAGCGGAATTGCGTCTGCCGTCTGCCGGATCTCCGCGGGTGTCTCTGGCAAATCAACCAACCCTTCGGTGAGCGCTGCAAAATTCAATCCGGTGCCGCCCACGATGATGGGCCGGACCCCGCTTTGCAAAACCTCTTCGACCTCGCGCAGCCAATGTCCAGTCGAATAGGGCGCATCGTAAGGCAGATGTCCGTAAAGCGCATGGGGCGCTTGAGCTTCGTCTTCCGCACTTGGGCGCGCCGTAATCAACCGCCAGCAATCATACACCTGGCTTGCATCCGCATTCACGATTGTCCCGCCTTGCGCGGCGGCAATTCCCAACGCAAGCGAAGATTTCCCGCTTGCGGTCGGGCCTGCAATCAAAACGGGTTTGTGGCTTGGTATTTTGCCCAAAATTGCGTGCATGACGTGTCAATGATCCATTGAATTGTGTCGCTTTTTAAGACAGGTTACGCCAAACGACCACCACCACATCGATGGGCGCGCGCATGACCGAATCTGAGGCGAAATATGATCGGGTAATGCTCAAGATATCTGGTGAGGCGTTGATGGGGGATCAGGGGTTTGGCCTGCACCCGCCCACCGTTGAGCGCATCGCGCAAGAAGTCAAATCGGTCCACGATCTGGGTGTTGAGATTTGCATGGTCATCGGTGGCGGCAACGTCTTTCGCGGGTTGCAAGGCTCCGCGCAGGGGATGGAGCGCACCACGGCCGACTACATGGGGATGCTTGCCACGGTGATGAACGCGCTGGCAATGCAGTCCGCGCTTGAGGGGCTGGGCGTCTTTACACGGGTGATTTCTGCGATCACGATGAACGAAGTGGCAGAGCCTTACATTCGCCGCCGTGCGGTGCGCCACCTTGAGAAAAAGCGGGTCTGCATCTTTGCCGCTGGCACCGGCAACCCGTATTTCACCACCGATACAGCCGCCACTTTGCGGGCCAATGAAATGTCCTGTCAGGCGATTTTCATGGGCAAAAACGGTGTCGATGGTGTCTATGACAAAGATCCGGCCAAGCACGATGATGCCAAACGCTATGATACGGTGACGTATGATGATGTTCTGGCCAAGCGTCTTGCGGTGATGGATGCCTCGGCCATTGCGCTGGCGCGCGACAACAATTTGCCGATCATTGTGTTCTCTTTGGATGAACCCGGCGGCTTTAGAGGCATACTAGCAGGCGAGGGTACCTATACAAAGGTGCACGGCTGACGGTATAGTCCCCGCAACGAAAGAACAGGGGCAGGCCATGTCAGACGAATTTATGCTCGACACTGATGATCTGGAGCGGCGCATGGAAGGCGCCATGAACGCGCTCAAAGCGGAATTTGCATCTTTGCGGACGGGGCGGGCCTCTGCCTCCATGCTGGAGCCGATCACGGTTGAGGCCTATGGCCAGCGTACACCGATCAACCAGGTGGGCACCGTCAATGTGCCAGAGCCACGCATGGTCACCGTGAATGTGTGGGATAAATCCATGGTCGGCGCCGTGGAAAAAGCCATTCGCGAAAGTGGTTTGGGCATCAATCCGCAGCTCAATGGCACGATCATCATGTTGCCGATTCCCGAATTGAACGAAGAACGCCGCCGCGAGTTGGGCAAAGTGGCAGGCCAATATGCCGAAAGCGGGCGGATTGCCGTGCGCAACGTGCGCCGCGATGGCATGGACCAGATTAAAAAGGCCAAGGACGGCATGTCGGATGATGACCAGAAGTTCTGGGAATCTGCCGTTCAGGAAATGACCGACAAGTTTATCAAAAGCATTGATGATGCGCTTGAGGGCAAGCAGTCTGAAATTATGCAGGTGTAACCAGTCTTCAGGGCGCGAATAAAGGCAGAGCAGTAACGATATGACCGCGCAACCTAAACCGATCACAACGACGCCTGATATATCAGGTGGGCCCCGCCATGTGGCAATCATCATGGATGGCAACGGCCGTTGGGCCACGCAACGGGGGCGGCCAAGGCTCTTTGGCCACCACGCTGGCGCGCGCCGGGTGCGCGACATCCTCGAAAGTTGTCCGGCGGCTGGGGTCAAATATCTGACGATCTTCGCCTTTTCGACCGAAAACTGGAAGCGCACACAGTCCGAAGTGGCCGGGCTGATGAAACTTTTCCGCAAATATATCCTGACCGAAGCCGACGCGCTCAAAAACAACGGTGTGCGCGTCCGCTTTATCGGCGATCGCGTGCGGCTCGACCCCAAGCTGGTCGAAATGATGGACGCCCTCGAAGCGCGCACCATCGAAAACGACAGCGTCAACCTCACCATCGCGATCAACTATGGTGGACGGGATGAGGTGGCCCGCGCCACCAAACGTTTGGCGCGCGATGTTGCAGACGGCCGATTGAACGTTGATGAAATAGATGAAGAAACTCTGCCAAGGTACTTGGATACCTGGGTTTTACCTGATCCGGATCTTGTCATTCGCACCAGCGGTGAAGCACGGATTTCCAACTTCCTTCTCTGGCAATCGGCTTATTCCGAATACGAATTTGTTAATACGCTCTGGCCCGATTTCACGGCGGAAGAATTCCACCAACTCTGCGCCGCTTACGCAAAGCGGGACCGCCGGTTTGGCGGCGTCAAAGGATGAGCACTGCCTCCCCCGGCAAGTGGGGTGATTTGGCGGCGCGGTCCCTGTCTGCTGTCATTATGGTTCTTTTTGGCTTCACCGCCATTTGGCAGGGCGGCGATGTCTTTCACGTGGCCGTCGCGGCAATCTGTGGGGTCATGATGTGGGAACTGGTGCAGATGGTGCACCCTGATAAATCCAATCTCAGCCTGATTCTTGGTGGCGTCGCTGCTGCGGCGCTGTTTGTGGCAAGCTATGTACCGCTTTTGACCGCCACACCGTTTCTGATCGTCCCGGCGCTGGCTGGGGCTTTGCTGCTGCCTCGTTACAAGCGTGTGTTCGCTCTTTTTGCCGCTGCTGCCCTCGTGGCTGGTTACGCGATGGTCGCCGTGCGTGATCATCTGGGGTTGGATTGGATGATCTGGCTTGTGCTTGTTGTGGTGGCCACGGATATCATGGGCTATTTCGCGGGGCGCGTGATCGGCGGGCCCAAGTTTTGGCCCCGCATCAGCCCCAAGAAAACATGGTCCGGCACCATCGGCGGCTGGATCGGCGCCGCGGTTGTCGGGTGGGGCTTTGCCACGATCTCAGGCGCGCCAATGGGCATTATCTGGTTTTCGGTCCTGATCGCCGTCGCCTCCCAATTCGGCGACATCAGCGAAAGCGCCATCAAACGCGCTGTCGGCGTCAAAGACAGCTCGCGGCTCATCCCTGGCCATGGCGGTGTGCTGGACCGGTTTGACGGCATGATGGGCGCGTCGCTTTTGGTTTTGGCCACAGGCCTTCTGTTCCGTTTCCCGCCGGAGCTTGTTTGATGCGGCGCATTTCTATTTACGGGGCCACGGGCTCCATCGGGCAAAACACCATCGATCTGATCAAGCGCGACACGGACGCCTACGATGTCGTCGCGCTGACAGGGGCGGGCAACATCGCACAATTGGCGCAGGATGCACGCGATCTGAACGCAGATATCGCCATCACGGCGGATGAGGCGCGTCTGCCTGACCTGCAAGAGGCCTTGGCAGGCAGTGGCATAGAAGCCGCCGCTGGCAAAACTGCCCTGCGCGAAGCTGCTGCGCGCCCCACCGATTGGCTGATGTCCGCCATCGTCGGTGCCGCTGGGCTGGAGCCCGGCCTCATCGCTCTTCAAAACGGCTGCACCGTGGCGCTGGCCAACAAAGAAACGCTGGTCTGTGCCGGTGCCTTGGTGCGCAAAACCGCCCAGGCAAACGACGCACGACTTTTGCCCGTCGACAGCGAACATTCCGCCATCTTCCAGGCACTCACAGGTGAGAAAATCGACGCGGTCGAACGGATCATCATCACCGCCAGTGGTGGGGCGTTCCGGGATTGGCCGCTGGACGATTTGGCAAACGCCACAGTGGCCCAGGCCTCAGCGCACCCCAATTGGGATATGGGGCAACGCATCACAATCGACAGCGCCTCTATGTTTAACAAGGCGCTGGAGGTCATTGAAACCAAAGAATACTTCGAAGTTGATGCGGTCAAGATCGAAGTGCTTGTGCACCCAGAAAGCATGATCCACGCGATTGTCGGTTTCGTAGATGGCGCCCTGATGGCGCATGTGGGCCCGCCCGATATGCGACACGCGATTGGCCATGCTTTGCATTATCCGGTGCGCAAGCATTTGCCAGTGGAACGGCTGGATCTGGCAAAGCTGGCACAATTGACGTTCCGCGCCCCGGATGAGGTGCGTTGGCCCGCATTGCGTCTGGCACGCGAGGTGATGGACCGGGGCGGGCTGTCTGGTGCGGTGTTCAACGCGGCCAAGGAAACGGCGCTGGATGGCTTTATCGCGGGCAAATTGGCCTTCCCACATATGGCCGAAGTGGTCGAAACTGTCCTCGATACGACCGACCCCAGCCTTATTGATGCCGAAATGACACTTGATACAGTGCTCGAGGCAGACCACATGGCACGCGTGAGCGCACGACGCGTCATCGAGACAAGAGCAGGATAATACGGTTTGGATTTAGTTGGATTGATTCCCGCGGCTGGTGGGTTCGTTTGGACCATCATCGTTTTCGTCATCGCGCTTAGCATTATCGTCGCGATCCACGAATACGGGCATTACATCGTCGGGCGTTGGTCCGGCATCAAAGCGGACGTCTTTTCCATCGGCTTCGGCCCCGTGGTCTGGAGCCGGTACGACAAACACGGCACCAGATGGCAAATCGCGGCGCTGCCCTTTGGTGGGTTTGTGAAATTCGCAGGGGATGCCAACGCTGCCTCTGGCAAGGATGAGGCCGCCATGGCCGAAGCCGCTGCAGACCCCGAAGCGATGCGCAGCACCATGCATGGCGCGCCCCTTTGGGCCCGCGCAGCCACCGTGGCGGCTGGCCCTGTTTTTAACTTCATCCTGTCATTCCTGATTTTTGGCTCTGTTCTGCTGTTCAGTGGCGTGACCCGTGACCCACTGACCGTCGGCCAATTGTGGTCCATCCCGGAGGCCACGCAGCAGCTGGAAACAGGGGACGTGATCTTGAAGATCGAAGGCGAAGATGTGCCGTCGGTCCGCGAAACAGGCTTTTCAGACTTCATCGCCAGCCTGCCGGTTCAACGACAGCTGACCTACACGATCGAACGTGACGGGGCGATGCGCGATGTCGAAGGTCCGTATTTCATGCCAACCCGCATTCAGGCGATCACGCCGCAAAGTGCTGCGTTTGATGCGGGCTTGCGGCGCAATGACGTGATTACGGCGGTAGACGGCGAACCTATCTTTGCCTTCTCGCAACTCAAATCCGCCGTGGAGGGCTCCAACGGCGCACCGCTTGCGCTCTCCGTGTGGCGCGACGGCGAAAACGTGGCCCTTGATCTGACGGCCAAGCGCGTGGACGAACCCCAGCCCGAAGGCGGGTTTGCCACGCAATGGCGTATCGGCATCGTTGCGGGCAACGCGTTTGAACCAGCCACCAGCGCGCCAGGCTTTGGCGAGGCAATCACTGGCGGCTTGGCGCAGACCTGGCGCATTATCGATGGGTCCATTTCCGGCCTGACCCATATCATCACCGGCGCAATCAGCTCGTGCAATCTGACCGGTCCAATTGGCATCGCCCAAACCTCAAGTGCGATGGCGAGCCAAGGGGCGGAAAGCTTCATCTGGTTTATTGCGGTGCTGTCCACAGCGGTTGGCCTGCTAAATCTCTTCCCGATTCCCGCCCTCGATGGCGGTCATCTGGTTTTCTACGCCTACGAAGCGGTCGCAGGCCGCCCACCCAGCGACCGCGCACTGCGCGTGCTCATGGCAGGGGGGCTCGCATTGGTGCTTAGCCTCATGGTCTTTGCCTTGGGCAACGATCTTTTCTGTCCTTAGGCCCGCTCTAAACGACCGAACGCACTGCACCGCCTGTCCTTGTCGCTCCAACAGCGCAATAGGGCAGGCGGTGTTCGTTTTGATCCCAAAACGTGAAATAGTCATACAAACTGTGCACAGCCTGTGCATACGCGGTGTATTCGTTGTGCCACGTCAAATTTGTGCCGCATTTGGATGTCATTGCCTCCTCAACACGAGAGGACTGTCATGCAACTTTTGACAACTGGATACCGCGGCCTGAGCCTTTTGATGATGCTGAACGCAGATCGGATGCTGTACGTTGCCGCGCTCGCTGTGGCCCTCGTGTTTGGCGCGTGGCTGGGGACGGTCTGATCCGCTATCCCGCTTGCCGTTTCGGCAATTATGCACATACCTGTGGACAACGCTTTTTGCGCTTTTGACAAGGCCTTAACAAGCGGTTACTCACGTTGTACTGGATGTCTGAACACGTGGGGCAAAACCATGGGACCGGGGACGGGCGGTGGTCGTGCAATAGCGCTTGCAAAGCGCAAATCAGCGGATCGCGCAAATACACTTATTATTTCGTTTGTTTTCTTCTGGATGTTTGGCGCTGCCATTGCCTTCGCCCAGCAGTTTACGTTTAGCAATTTTGTGATCGAAGGGAACGCCCGCATCGGCGATGCAGCGATTCTCAATCAGGCCGGTGTAAGCCGGGGCCAAAGCCTTTCGGCGGGCCAACTGAATGCAGGCGTGCAACGCCTTCAAAACAGTGGCCTGTTTGAATCTGTACGGGTCACCCCGCAAGGCTCGACCCTGCGCATCGAAGTGGTCGAACTGCCCACGATCAACCGCATTTCCTTTGAAGGAAACCGCCGGATTGACGACGAGGCGCTTTCCGCTCTTGTTCAAAGCCAAGAGCGACGGGTGTTCAACCCAACCCAGGCTGAACGCGATGCGGCTTCGGTGTCAGAGGCCTATGCCAATGCTGGTCGCCTGGCGGCTCGGGTGACACCACGGGTGATCAAACGCTCGCAAAACCGCGTTGATCTGATCTTTGAGATCTTCGAAGGCGACGTCGTCGAGATTGAGCGCCTCAGCTTTGTCGGCAACCAGAAATTCTCGGACCGTCGCTTGCGCCGTGTGCTCGACACCAAGCAGGCGGGTCTGTTCCGGGCCTTCGTCCGGTCAGACACGTTTGTCGAGGATCGCATTGAATTTGATAAACAAATTCTGCGCGACTTTTACTTCTCCCGCGGTTACGTCGACTTCCGTACCTTGTCGGTGAACGCTGAGCTTGCCGAAGAGCGTGATGGGTATTTCCTTGTGTTCAACGTGCAGGAAGGCCAGCAGTTCAAGTTCGGTGAGATCACCGTCACTGGCGAAATCGACGACATTGACCCCGAAGAATACCAGCGTGTCATCAAGGTACGCCCAGGCATTGTGTATTCGCCGACCATCGTGGAAAACGAAATCTCCCGGATGGAGATTTTGGCGACGCGCAACTCTGTAGATTTCCTGCGGGTTGAGCCGCGTATCACTCGCAATGATCGCGATCTGACGTTGGACGTAGAATTCGTGCTAAAGCGTGGCCCACGTATCTTCGTGGAACGCATCGATATCGAAGGCAACACAACCACGCTGGACCGCGTGGTGCGCCAACAGTTCCGCGTGGCCGAAGGTGACCCCTTCAACCCCCGCGAAATCCGCGAAGCCGCCGCGCGCATCGAAGCCTTGGATTTCTTCGAAACATCCTCTGTCGACGCGCGTGAAGGCTCCAGCCCGAACCAGGTTGTCGTGGATGTGGATGTCGAAGAAAAGCCGACGGGCTCTTTGAATTTTGGCGCGTCTTACTCCGTCAACGACGGGGCAGGGCTGGCGATCTCGTTCAGCGAACGGAACTTCCTGGGCCGTGGTCAGCAGCTTAGCCTGAGCTTTACCACCGCCGAAGAATCGCAGCGCTACGGCATTCGGTTTATCGAGCCACGGTTCTTGGGCCGGGACGTCGCGTTTAGCTTTGAACTCGACTATGCCGAGGGCGACAGCTCGTTCAATTCGTACAACACACAGCGCATTCTGTTCCGTCCGGCTCTGACCTTCCCGGTCAGCGAAAATGGCCGGCTGACCCTGCGTTATACCGCCGAACGCAACGACATGATCGCGCGTGACCCGATTGAACATGGGTCTGTGATCGGAAATGAAATTGCGGTTGGGGATCAAGTTTCAAGTTCGTTGGGCTACACGTACGAGTACGACAGCCGCGGCCGAAACCTGAACCCAAACACCGGTTTTGTCTTTGAATTTGCTCAGGATTTCGCTGGCCTCGGCGGCGACACGGAATACGTAAAAACCACTGCATCCCTCAAAGGTGAACGGGCGGTCTTTAACGAAGAGATCACGCTGCGTGCTTCATTGGAGGCGGGTGCCTTGGCGTGGTCGGGCGGCTCCAACCGTGCTGTAAACCGGTTCTTGCTGGATCCGTCGATCATCCGCGGGTTCGAACCCGGCGGCATCGGTCCACGCGACACATCTGGCACAGGTCAAGATGCGTTGGGCGGCAACCTTTATGTTGCCGCGCGGGTCGAGGCGGAATTCCCGCTTGGCCTGCCAACCGAATACGGCATTCGGGGCGCGTTGTTCTATGACGTCGGCAACCTCTGGGATCTGGGCGACGCCAATCTGGCCGGCGGGTCTGTTGTGGGCGAGGGTGGTTCCTTCCGGCACGTGATCGGGTTCGGCGTCTTGTGGAACACTGTGATCGGTCCGCTGCGCTTCAACTTCACCGAAGCGTTGAAGAAAGAAGACTTTGACCGCGATCAGACATTTGATCTGACGATCTCGACGAGGTTCTAAATGAACCGGTTGCGCCGTGGCGTTTTTTTGGCCGCCACGGCCTTTGCCTTGCTCGCAGGCTCCGGGCATGTCGCACAGGCACAGGCGGTTGTGAGCCGGAACAATCTGCAAAGTCCCATTCTCACAGTAGACAGCGAACGCTTCTACGCCAGCAGCGCCTATGGCCAGCGGGTGTTGGCGGAGGCACGCCAAGCGGAACAGGCGCTATCGTTAGAAAACGAAGCAGTCCGCGAGGCGCTGGAAGACGAAGAGCGCGAGATCACAGACCAACGTGCAACGCTGTCAGCGGAAGAGTTTCGCGAATTGGCGGATGCCTTTGATGCCAAGGTTCAAGAGGCATACCGCGCGCACAACACCAAAGTGCGTGATTTGAACCAACGCATTGACCGATATCAACTTGCGTTCCAACAGGCTGCGGCCCCCGTGCTCGAAAAGATCATGCGCGATGCAGGCGCTGCCGTGATCCTTGAGCGTCGCACCGTTTATGTGAGTGCAAATGCCATCGACATTACCGAGCTCGCCATCGAGCGGATCAACGCGGTGCTGAGCGATCAACTCCCATGAGCGGGTACGACGGTTAGCTTGCTCCAACTACGTGAGCCTGCTACCCCGTTTGGAAACCAACAACCAAAGTTGAGCCTATGACATCGACTGTGACCACTGCTGATATCGATCTGATTCAGCGCATCATTCCGCACCGCTATCCTTTCCTTCTGATCGACAAAGTGGTCGACATCGACGGTTACCAATCGGCCACTGGCATCAAGAACGTGACGGTGAACGAGCCGCATTTTCAGGGGCACTTCCCCTCCAAACCGATCATGCCGGGCGTAACAATTGTTGAGGCGATGGCACAGACGGCGGCTGTTATGGTGGGTGCAGCGCTTGATATGGCTGACAAGGAACTGCTGGTGTATTTCATGGCGATCGACAGTTGCAAATTCCGTCGGATGGTGGTGCCGGGCGATGTGCTCAAACTGCACCTGACCACCCAGCGGGGGCGCCCCGGCGGCAAAGTTTGGAAATTCCACGGTCAGGCAATGGTTGATGGAGAACTGGCTTGCGAAGCCGCCTTTACCGCTATGATGGATGCGCCAGCGCAATGACACAGAGCGGCATACATGCGTCGGCAATCGTAGAGCCAGGTGCGCAGATTGATCCAACCGCCACCGTAGGGCCCTTTTGCATCATCGGGCCTGATGTCGTGATTGAGGCGGGGGTTACCCTGAAATCCCATGTTGTCGTCACCGGGGATACGGTGATCGGGCGCGACACGGTGGTCTTTCCCTTCGCGGCAATCGGCGAAATTCCGCAAGACAAGAAATATGACGGTGAGCAAAGCAAGCTGCGCGTCGGGGCCCGCAATTCCATTCGTGAACATGTCACGATGAACGGCGGTACCAAGGGCGGCGGCGGTGTGACCCAAATCGGGGATGATGGGCTGTTTATGGCGGGCTGTCACATCGCGCATGATGCGCGGGTGGGCAACAATGTGATCGTGGTGAACTCGGCGGCGGTGGCGGGCCATTGCGTGCTGGAGGACGATGTGATCATTGGCGGCCTTTCTGGCATTCACCAGTTCGTCCGCATTGGGCGCGGCGCGATTGTGGGCGCGGTGACGATGGTCACCAATGATGTGATCCCCTACGGCCTCGTTCAGGCGCCGCGCGGCGAATTGGACGGGTTGAACCTTGTCGGTCTCAAACGCCGGGGCGTGGCCCGCTCTGACATCACCGCATTGCGTGCGGCCTTTCAGATGTTGGCGCAGGGCGAAGGCACGTTCCATGACCGCGCAGAACGTCTGGGTGGCGAAACCGAAAGCGCATACGTGCGCGAGATTGTCGATTTCGTGCTAGGCGACAGCGACCGTTCCTTCCTGACGCCGAGCTGATCAGATGTTGGCGCTAATCTGTGGCAATGGGCATTTGCCCGGGCATATCGCGCAGGCCCAAAGCACCGCACCTTTGGTGGCCGTGCTGCATGGATTTGCGCCAGATGGGCTGTCTGCTGACATGCCGTTCCGGTTGGAGCAGTTGGGCTCTTTTCTCGCTGCGCTGAAAGAGCGCGGCGTGGCTGAGGTATGCTTTTGCGGCAGCATCGCGCGCCCCGCAGTTGACCCGTCGCTGATTGATGCGGCCACCATGCCTTTGGTGCCACGGCTGATGGCCGCCATGGGGCAGGGCGATGATGGGGCGCTGCGCGAAGCCATTCGTATATTCGAAGACCACGGCTTTGCCGTTCGGTCAGCTCAGGATCTGGCACCGGATCTGGTGATGGAGCACGGCGTGCTGACGCAAACGGCCCCGACCGACCAGATGCGCGAGGATGCCGCCAAAGGCTTTGATGTGATCGTGGCACTTTCGCCTTTTGACACCGGACAAGCGGCGGTGGTGGGGGCTGGGCAGCTATTGGCTGTCGAAACGCTGGGCGGCACCGATCACATGATCTCAACATTGCCAGAGGTGCCTCAGCGGACCGCTGCGGTGCTGGTCAAAGCACCAAAGCAAGATCAGGATGCACGCGCAGATTGGCCGACGGTCGGGCCAGAGACAATCCGCGCGCTGGTGGCGGCTGGGGTGACGGGGCTGGCGTTACAGCCGGGCGGCGCTTTGGTGCTGTTTAAAGACGAAACCATACGCCTGGCCGATGAGGCGGGCCTCGCGATCTGGGCTGGGTCGGCAACGCCATGAAGGTGTTTCTGATCGCCGGTGAGGCGTCTGGCGACGTGTTGGGGGCCGCGCTCATGGCGGGGCTGAAAAAGCACCAGCCGGATGTGACGTTTCTGGGGGTGGGCGGTGCCCAAATGGAAGCGGAAGGGATGCAAAGTCTGTTTCCCATGCACGAGCTTTCGGTGATGGGCTTGGCCGAGGTTCTGCCGAAATACCGACATCTGAAGCGCCGGATTGCGCAAACGGCAGAGGCGGCGATTGCTGCGCAACCAGATGTTTTGATCAGCATCGACAGTCCCGATTTTTGCCTGCGTGTCGCCAAGCTGGTGAAGGCGGGCAGCACCGTTCGAACGGTGCATTACGTGGCGCCTTCGGTCTGGGCGTGGCGCCCCAAACGCGCGGACAAGATGGCGCGGGTGATTGACCATGTGCTGGCTCTGTTGCCGTTTGAGCCACCTTATATGGAGGCCGCTGGCACCGCCTGTGATTTTGTCGGCCATCCGGCAGCCAGCATTCCTGTGGTCGCAGAAGCCGAAAAACAAGCGTTTCGCGCGCGGCATGATGTGGCCGAGGCCAACCCTTTGTTGCTTGTCTTGCCCGGCTCGCGCCGCGGCGAGGTCAAGCGTTTAGGCCCGCGGATCGGGCAGGCGTTAGAGCCTGTGGTGGCCCGCCATCCCCAGCTGCGTGTTGTGTTGCCTGCGGCGCGCAATGTGGTGGATCAGGTGCGCGAGGTGACTTCGGCTTGGCCAGTGGCACCGGTCATTCTGGATCCGACGGGTCAGCCGGTGGCGCAGGCGGAAACCGAAAAGCGCATCGCCTTCGCTGCGGCCGATTTCGCATTGGCCACCTCCGGGACCGTGGCGCTTGAACTGGCGGCGGCGGATACGCCGATGGTCAGTGTGTTTGATCTGAACTGGCTCAGCCGCGAGATCATCAAGCGGATGGTGCGTGTGGATACGGGCAACTTGATCAACCTTGTGACCGACACGCGCACTGTGCCCGAATTCGTAGGCGAGAATTGTGTGCCCAATAAGATCGGGGCAGGCGTGATGGATCTGATCCGGGATGCCTCAGCTCAGAGACAGGCCATGGCGGACTGTATGGATGCACTCGGGCGCGGTGGCGTCCCTCCGGGGGAACGAGCGGCTTTGGCTGTTCTAAAGCGGATGGGGGTGCAGCAGTTGCCGTAGGCGCGGGCAAGGCGCTTCGAAGCGCCTTCCGCCTGGCCGTTACCGTGTGAGCTCTTTCATTCCGCGTGTCAGCCCCTCAAGCGTCATGGGCACCATACGATCCTTGCCAAAGATCTCTTGGATCATCTGGATCGAATGGGTGTAGCTCCAATATTTCTCCGGGATCGGGTTGATCCACAAATGTGACAGCCATTGGTCGCGCGCCCGGCCCAGCCAGACCTGACCGGATTCCTGGTTCCAATGTTCATTGGCCCCACCCGGATACGCGATCTCGTAGGGCGACATGGATGCGTCCCCCACAAAGATGCACTTGTAATCTGGCCCGTAGGTGCGCAGCACCTCATGTGTCGGGATTTGTGCATTCCACCGGCGGCGATTGTCGCGCCAGACGCCTTCGTAGAGGCAATTGTGGAAATAGTAATATTCCAGATGCTTGAACTCGGCCCGCGCGGCGGAAAAAAGCTCTTCCACGACTTTGATATGCGGATCCATCGACCCGCCCACATCCAAGAACAACAGCACCTTTACGGCATTGCGCCGTTCGGGGCGGGTTTGCACATCCAGATAGCCGTGCTCCGCCGTGGAGCGGATCGTGCCGTCCAGATCAAGCTCGTCAGCCGCGCCATCACGCGCCCAGCGGCGCAGGCGTTTCAGTGCCACTTTAATGTTGCGTGTGCCCAGCTCGACGGTGTCATCAAGATTGCGGAATTCGCGTTTGTCCCAGACCTTGGTGGCGCGCTGATGGCGGCTTTCCTTCTGGCCGATCCGTACGCCTTCGGGGTTGTAGCCATAGGCCCCGAACGGCGAGGTGCCGGCCGTTCCGATCCATTTGCTGCCGCCCTCATGGCGCTTTTGCTGTTCTTCCAAACGCTTTTTCAGCGTCTCCATCAGCTTTTCGAACCCACCCAGCGCTTCGATCTCTTTGCGCTCTTCGTCGCTCAGATGCTTTTCGGCCATCTTTTGCAACCAGTCAGCTGGGATATCGACCGCCTCCAGCACATCGCCCAGCTGGATGTTTTCCAATCCTTCAAAGGTCGCGGCAAAAGCGCGGTCAAACTTGTCGATGTTGCGTTCATCTTTGACCATTGAAACGCGCGCCAGATAATAGAACGCGTCTACGTCATACGTGGCCAACCCGGTTTTCATCCCTTCCAGAAAGGACAGAAATTCACGCAAAGAGACGGGCACACCCGCTTTTCTGAGTTGGTCAAAGAATGGCAGAAACATTTAAAGGCTCACCCATCTGTCAATACTGACAGTTAGGATCATACCTACGACGACAAAAGCCAATGCAAACCCTGCGGCATAATGCAGAATATCTAGGCGGTTGCCCTTACGGCGGCGCGCAACCAGCGCGCCGGTGATCAGCCCCAAAAGAGCTGCGGCAATGACGATCATGTGTTCCTCAGCCGTTGCGTGGGCGTAGCGCGCGGATCTCGTCAAGCTTGTTCCGCACTGCCCAGTCAGAGCCGAAGCCGTACCGCGCCCATCCCAGACTGTCCAGTCTGACACGCTGTGCTGCGTCCGTTTGACCAGACATCTCAAGCGCTTCGGCGCGTAGCAGCATCAGGGTCGACAGGAGGGCTGCATTTTCACTTTCAGCGGCCAGTTGGTCATTGTCGCCAAGGATGGCCAAGGCGCGAGGACCGTCGCCTTGGTAAATGGCGTAGGCGGCAAGGTGGGTCGACACATGGGCCCGGTGCAGGCGTGTGTCTGGCAGTTGGCGGTAATATTGGTCAGCGGCCACAAAGTGTTCGTATGCCCCGCGCGGGTTTTGGGATTGGATCAACCGGGCTTTGGCAAAATGCGCGAAGGCACGGCGATGATCTGTCCATCCCTGTTGCGACGCGATTCTCAATGCCGCGTTCGCTGCATTCAAGCGTACCGCGGGACGGGCGCCAGGTCCAAGCGCGGTTTGAATGGCGTCGACATAAGCTTTGGGCGTTTCGGCCAGGAAACGCGGGGCAATCTGTTCTCCGGCTGGATTAAGCCGCGCGAAGACAGCGGGCAGGCGCGCGGCAACTTCTGCGCGGGTCATGCCGTTGCGCAATTCCGGCGCGTAATAGGCGCGCAGCATCAGCATGTCTTGCCCAGTCAGAACGGTGTGCACATTGTCATCGTTGAAGACGCTGTTGGACAGGCGGTAAAGGTCATTGAGCGGGCCAAGCGCCTGCGCGAGCTCTTCGTGCAGGCAATCGCGCACCTCCTGAGGGGGCGCATCGCTTGGCACCACGATCGCCAGCTTTTCGCGGATCTTGAGCTGCGTCCAGCTTGTTTTCGCAGACCGGCGCGTGGCGCGGTATTCGCGTACAGATGAAACGTTGGGCACCACGAAACAGGCGGCTTGCGGTAGGATGCTGCGCAGTTCGCTGCGTGGGATCGCTTCGACGGTGATGTTGGCCTTTTGCGAGGCGCTGACCTGTTGGATGTTGATCTTGGCCTCGGAACGCAGGCGGCCAATCAAGTGGCTCAGTTCACGGTTCAAGGATGCAGGGGGCCTACCGGTGACGCGAACGGTGACCGGCTCCAGAAAACGGGTGAACACAGGCAGCTCGCGCCCGCTTTCCAATTGAAAGCTCAGGTCAAGGAAGTCACGCACCAGATCTTGATTTGATGTCGCCCGCGCAGGCTTGGCCGTGCGTGCAAAACTCTTCATCGGGGGCAGGGCGCTGTCCGCGATTTGGGCGCGTGACGCGGTTTCTGTGTGCACGACAGGTGCACATGCGGACACTAGGCCGCAAAGAACAAGAACTGGAAACAAACGAAACATGGTTACTTTCTGTCGTACTTAAGAAACGGGCTCAACGTGCCGATCCGGTCATAAAGCTTGCGCGCCTCATGGTTCGTCTCTTGCGTCAGCCAATACACACTCGGGGCACCTGCCGCGTCCGCAGCAGCATAAACACCTTCAATCAGCGCGCGGCCAATCCCCATGCCGCGCACATCTGGATCGGCATACAGGTCTTGAAGGTAACACACATTCTCAACCCGCCAGCCGTGGCGGTGGAACAGATAGTGGGTTAACCCCACGATCCGCCCGTCGACTTCGGCGATCAACCCATTGAAATCATGCGGGTCGTCGCCAAGAAGACGTTCAAAATACGTATCAAAAATCTCTTGGGGCCGGCTGGTTTCATAAAATGCCAGATAGTCAGTCCACAATCTGTCCCACTCGGCGCGATCCGAACGCGCCAAAGGGCGAATAGAGACTGTGGGGGATACGGTCATGTCCGGATCACACTCAAACAACTGGTTACACATACACTCGGGCCGGGGCCGTCTACAAAATGACACATATCCGCGAATTGAGGCGAAACGGAGGCAGCTGCCTCAAAATTACCATGGTTCAACACTGTGTTCTCGCCCGCGAAACAATCCAGGATCGCATCAGCTGACTGCGCCGCTGATGCGCTTTAATGTTCCCGTATCTAGCGTGTCTGCCCCCGTGCCATAAAGGCCAGACGTTCAAACAGATGCACGTCCTGTTCGTTTTTCAGCAAAGCACCATGCAACTTGGGCAGGGCGCTGGAACCATTCGATTTCAGGTCTTCGGCCGTCATGTCTTCGGCCAAGAGCAGCTTGAGCCAATCCAGCACTTCCGAGGTCGATGGCTTTTTCTTGAGGCCCGACTGTTCGCGCACCTCAAAGAACTGAGTCAACGCGGTGGTCAGGAGTGATTCTTTGATTCCAGGATGATGCACCTCAACGATCTTTTTCATCGTGTCGAGATCCGGGAACCGGATGTAGTGGAAGAAGCAGCGGCGCAAAAACGCGTCGGGCAGCTCTTTTTCGTTGTTTGATGTGATGATCACAATCGGGCGGTTCACAGCCTTAATCGTCTCGCCGGTCTCGTAGACAAAGAACTCCATCTTATCGAGTTCCTGCAGCAGGTCGTTTGGAAATTCGATGTCTGCCTTGTCGATTTCGTCGATCAAAAGCACGACCTTTTCATCAGCCTCGAACGCTTCCCAAAGCTTGCCCTTTTTGATGTAGTTTTTGACATCATGGACTTTTTCTTCGCCCAACTGGCTGTCGCGCAGGCGGGATACGGCATCGTATTCATAAAGACCTTGCTGGGCGCGGGTGGTGGACTTGATGTTCCACTCGATCATGCGCAGCCCCAATGAGGACGCGACCTGGCGGGCCAATTCGGTTTTCCCTGTCCCGGGTTCCCCTTTAACGAGCAGCGGCCGTTCCAGTGTGACCGCCGCATTCACCGCAATGGTCAGGTCATCGGTCGCCACATATGCGTCAGTCCCCTGGAATTTCATGTCTGCCCCCTCAGTTAGCTGTTAAAGTTTACGTTGCTGTCTTTTAGCCAATGTCGCGCGGGATTGTGTAGTGACAATCGGAATGCACGGGTATAGACGCTGCGGCAAGGGAGCTGGCAAAGGCTCGCGGGACCGTAAGATTAGGATGCTCCGCCATGGCAGATGCCAGTCGCAACGAGGGGATTTCTATGAAGCAGGAAGTATTTCTTCCCGACGATTATCGGCCAGCAGAAGACGAACCATTTATGAACGATCGCCAGATCGAGTATTTCCGCCGCAAGCTGTTGCATTGGAAATCCGAACTTCTGGCAGGCAGCCGTGACACCATTGAAGGGCTGCAAGACGGCACAAGAAACATTCCCGATGTTGCCGATCGGGCCAGCGAAGAAACCGACCGTGCGCTTGAGTTGCGTACACGGGACCGTCAGCGCAAGCTGGTCGGCAAGATCGATGCCGCTCTGCGCCGCATCGATGAAGGTGAATACGGCTACTGTATTGTGACCGGCGAGCCTATTTCGCTGAAACGTCTGGATGCCCGGCCGATCGCAACAATGAGCCTTGAGGCGCAAGAGCGTCACGAGCGTCGCGAAAAGGTGCATCGGGACGAGTGATTGTCTTTTGCTAACGATCTAGAGATTGGCCGCCCTTGGGTGGCCTTTTTCTTTTTGCGGTCTGCAAAGAGGGCGATGGCGACATAGATGCAATCTGTGGTGCGGCCCGAACGCACGATACAACAGCCATATCACGTCTGAGTGTTTGACATGCATCTCAACAAAGGGTGATTGGCGTTGAGCAAATCATTTGCTTAGATGACTGGTACCTTCAATGACGATGGACCCCTTTATGCGACGGCTCTTTGGCACTCTTTTTGCGGCGTGGACTGTATTGGCGATGCCGGCTCAAGCGGATGGAACCAACCCTGTTGTGGTCGAGCTTTACACCTCGCAGGGGTGTTCGTCTTGCCCGCCTGCTGATGCGTTGTTGCATGAGATTGCCAACCGCGATGACGTGATCGCCTTGGCGCTGCATGTGGATTATTGGGATTACATCGGCTGGAAAGACGAATTCGCGGATCCGCTGCACACAAAACGCCAGAAAGATTATGCGGTTATCGGCGGACGCCGGTCCATTTATACGCCGCAGATGATCATCAACGGCAGAACGACCATCATTGGCACCAAACCGATGGCCTTGGCCGAAGCGATTTCCAAATACGGGGCGGCACCGACGCCTGTGTCATTGAATGTTCAACGGGCAGGGGGCGACCTGCAGATCGCGGCCACGTCTGATGGGGCCACAGGCTCTTTGGTTGTGCAGATGGTGCATTACCAGCCCGAGCGCAACGTGGCGATCAAGCGGGGCGAAAACGCTGGCCACACGTTCACCTATGCAAATGTCGCGCAGGATTGGACGGTTTTGGCCGAATGGAATGGCGTGGCGCCGTTTGAATTGTCGGTTCCGTTGGCCCATGATTTGCCGCTGGCCGTCATCGTCCAAGATGGACCGACCGGGCCAATCCTTGCCGCGCGCAAGCTGCAATAGGTTGCGACCAGTCAGAGCCGCTTAGCGATGCCTGACGTCACAGGTTTCAACGCTTTCCGCGATACCTGATGTCTGAGGTGTCACCTATGACACCGAAATCAGTCTTACTCTGAATCCGGACGCCAGCGGCGTGGCACCCAGAACCATTGTTCGGGATGCGCACGGATTTGTTGTTCGATGGAATCGTTCATCGCTTGCGTCATTTCCTCTGCGGTTGCCCGCTCGATCGGCTCTTCAAAGATGCACTCAAAACTCAGCCCGTCGGCCTGGCGGATCGCATAGTATGGAATAACAACCGCATCGTATTTGAGCGCCAGCTGAGCCGCTGAAATTGCCGTGCGCGCGGGATGACCCATAAAGTTCAACACAGGCGCGCCCATGACATGTTGGTCAAATAGCAGGATCAGCTTACCGCCGTCTTTCAAATGCCGTACCGCTGCGCCAGTGCCTCGCTTGCCCTGAGGAAACCCCGGGCCGCCAAACGCGTGTAGGGTTTTGACGTAGTGTTTGTTGAAATAAGGGTTCGCCATAAAGCGATAGATCGCCCCGATCACATAACCCTTGTGCACCATCGCAGCACGGGCCGCTTCGTAGTTCCCGAAATGCCCGGTGACGAGAATGACCGCTTGTTGCCGCTCATGTGCCTCTTCCAACGCCTGAACGCCGGGGCCACGCATTTGGGTGGTCGTCATCCGGTCAAAGAATTCCAGTGTCGAATAGCTCTCGATGATGGCGCGCCCCACATTGTCGAGGCATGCGGTGGCCAGCGTGTTCTTTTC
>JABSSA010000069.1 GCA_013214665.1 Paracoccaceae bacterium | reverse complement strand
GGGCCGGTTCACCGGCGGGGCGGCTCATGCGGCGGTGGCCAGTTCGGCGCTCTTTGGCACCCTGAGCGGCGCGGCCATTTCGAATGTTGTCTCAACAGGCGTGATGACGATCCCAGTGATCAAGAAATCGGGCTTTAAGCCCGCGTTTTCCGCGGCAGTCGAAGCGGCGGCCTCAACAGGTGGGCAGGTTATGCCACCAGTGATGGGGGTCGTGGCCTTCTTTGTGGCGGGGCAGATTGGCCTCGAATACCGGTACATCGTAGTCGCCGCGATCATTCCGGCGATCTTTTTCTACCTCGGCACATTCATGACGGTCTATTTCGAAGCCCGTCGCCAAGGCGTTGGGCCTCTGCCATTCGAAGATCGCCCGAAACTGTCATCCGCCGAGTTGGTGCAATGTTTGGTGTTCATCCTGCCGCTTGGCGTTTTGAGCTACTTTCTGTTTGCGCAGCCGTCTGTTCAGAAGGCTGGTTTTTACGGCTTCATTGTCGCCCTCGCCAGCGCCCTCGTCTTGTTCAAAGGCTTCCGCAATTGGCAAAGCATCTACAAGGCGTTTGTGGGCGCAGGACGGATGTCTGCCGCCATCATCGTGATCGTGGCGGCGATCGGTCTTATTGTGGGGCTCATACAAGTCTCTGGCTTTAGCGGGCGTTTGTCGCTCTTGCTGGCGCAGCTGGCCAATGGTCCGCTCTTTACCACGCTCATTGTCGTTGCATTGGGGGCAATTGTCCTCGGCATGGGCCTGCCGCCGGGTGCCACATACTTTATCATCGTGATCGCGCTTAGCTCTGGGATCGACGCCGTTGGAATTCCGCCACTGACATTGCACCTCTTCGTGGTCTTCTTTGCCGTGATTTCGACCGTCACGCCTCCGGTCGCGCTTGCGGCCTTTGCAGCGGCTCCGATTGCAGGCGCAGACCCGGTCCAAACCGGATTTCAGGCGGCGCGCCTGGCTCTCGCTGGGTTCTTGATCCCGTTTGTTTTCGTCTACCACCCAGCGGTTCTCTACAAGCTTCAGGTCCTGTTCGAATGGTTTGGAGGAGAGTTGCCGAGATCGAGCGCGATGATCGATATCGCGACAGTATCTTGGGCGGATCTTGGTTGGGTGATCGTGGCTTTTGCGCTGGCAATGTGGCTTCTGACCTCGGCATTGACCGGCTATGAAAAGAACAAGCTGCGTGGGGTCGAACGCATTCTGCGCGTGGCAGCCGGCCTTGGTATCTTGCTGCCGAACGTCTTTTTTGCACTGCCAGCGGTGTGTGGGGGCGTAGCACTTATCGTCATACATCGCTTTCTCGGCGGAGAACCGTCGAGCGTTGAAACCACAATATCAAACAAAGCAAACACGTAATGGGAGGAATTCATGCGTAGTATCATAACAGGACTGTCTTTCGGATTGGTGGCAACCGCTGCTTTGGCCGAGGATCAGACCCTTAAAATGGCCACTATCGCGCCAAGTCTGGGGCAAGCGATCACAATGGCGACCTTTGCCAATGTTGTGACAGACAACCTTGATGGCGTCGCGATTGAGGTGTCGGGCGGTGGCGCCGCGACGCTTCACATGATGGAGGTTGCACGCGGCAATCTGGATCTTTCGATGACCAGCCCGGTTGTGTTCAATCTGATGGCGGGCGGCAAGGCGATGTATGCCAAGCAGCCAGACGCGCCTGAGCTCTCAGAAAATCTCGACCTGCTGATGTGGTTCCCCTACGGAGCCTATCACTTTGCCGTTCGTGCCGACAGCGACATTGAATTGCTGGATGACATCGAAGGGGCGACTGTCTTTCTTGGTCCTCAAGGTGGTGGTGCTTACAATGCATCGCGCGGTTGGATCGAAGCCACAACCGGCCTGGTGGTCGGCGAAGACTACGAGGCGATCAAAGCCAATTGGCAGACCGGCTTTCAAGCCTTTTTGGACGGAAAGATCGATGTCTATGTGAATGGCTGTCTGGACCCATGTGGCCAGTTCATTCAGTTTACAGAGACTGAGGATGTCCGGTTCTTGGGGCCAGAAAGCGATCAAGGTGAAGCCGTCGAGAAATACCTTGGCAAGTGGCGGTACCGCGCAGAAGTTCCAGCGGGGCTCTATGATAGTCAAAAGAACGAGACTGCGGTGACGTCGTTTGACACGGCTGTCGGTATTGCCGTGCGCGGGGATCTCGATGAAGAAACGGTCTATCAGCTCACGAAGACTTTTTGGGACAATATCGATCAGGTGACATCCGAAGCACCTTGGGCGAAAGCAATTGATATCGAGTTTGCCGCATCAAAACGCGGGTTGATGGAGCTGCATCCCGGTGCTGCGCGCTACTATAAAGAGGTAGGCGCAATAGAGTGATCCACTCAACGGCGGGGCTTCGGTCCCGCCGTTTTTCTTTTGAGGTCAAACACTGAGGTTTGCCAATGGCAGCGGATGATGTCGCCGAAATTGAACGGGTGCTAATGGCCTATGTTGAAAGCTATATCCAAGCAGATGTAGAGGCCTTGCGCGATGTGTTCGCCCACGATGCCGTTATGTTCGGATATGTCGGTGACCGCCTCGTTGAAGCTACGCCCGCGATATTCATCGAAAACGTTGGCAAGGCGCCCGCGATCGCGTCCACGGATGCTTTTCCCAGGTACGATATTGGTGACGTCCAGATCAGAGGCCATGCAGCGTCTGTGACGATCCAGGAATACGACTTTGGCGGTTTGAACTTCACCGATTTCATGCACCTCCTGAAACGAGACGATGGCTGGAAAATTGTCAGCAAGACTTTCTCGACCTTCTGAAACCAGACCGGGGCAAAAATGGCCGACACCTTTGACGCAGACACAAAGGCCTGGACCGCGCGCGACGCGGCTGTGCTGCAGCATCCGGGCGGTGGAGGTGGCGACCACACGCTGTTCCTGACGCACGGAAAAGGGTGTCACGTTTGGGATATGGAGGGCCGCAAATATCTGGATGCGCAAGGCGGCGCTTGGCTTAACATGGTGGGCTATGGCCGAAATGACCTGGCACAGGTGGCGGCAGAGCAGATGGCCCGGCTTGGCACATTTTCCATTGGGTTTGACTATGCCAACACGGCGTCTGTTGAGTTTGCGGAAAAACTTGTTGCGCGCGCACCCGGCAATATCGCGAAGGTGCGATTTGCAACGGGGGGCGGTGAAGCAGATGATCACGCCTTGCAACTTGCGCGGCTGTACCACTCGCGCCGAGGCTTTCCAAAACGCCGAAAGATCCTTGTGCACCGAGAGGCATATCACGGCGGCACAATGGCCGGAGTGGAGTTGACCGGCGGACGCCCCGGGTACGCAGAAGCCTCTGACGCCGTGATTTTTCTCACGCCACCTCGGCCGTATCACCCAGAGCTCTATGGCAACCGCGACATGACCGAATATTGCGTCGATGAGTTGCGCCGGGTGATTGCCGAACATGGCGCCGACAGCATTGCCGCGATGTTTGCGGAACTCATGATCGGACCCGGAGGCATGATCCCTCTGCCGGACGACTACTGGCCTGCGATGTCGGCGGTTTTGAAAGAAAACGGCATCCTGTTTGTGGC
>JABSSA010000068.1 GCA_013214665.1 Paracoccaceae bacterium | reverse complement strand
CTCCCGATCGGTCCGCCCCCGCGCCGCGTGGCGCATCCACCGCGCGCGGTTGCGCCCTGTCTCTAGCACATCCTGCACCTGTTGTCGGCTGGTCTGTGTGGCCGGGGACAAAAGCCGCCCCCCGGCGGTGATGTGCCAGCCCGCATCACAGGGCATGACCTGCACCACTGGCGAAAACCCCCGCAGGTTTTGCAACGCGCGCCACATATCTTGCCGGATTTGGTGTGCCAGCCGCAGTGGATCGCCTGAGGGCAGTGTCGTTTCAGCTTGCAGATCAAAGCGCGCGGGCAAATGGCGGGCCAGGATAAGCCCGCCGTTGTCACGGATCACATGCCAGCGCCCGCTCATTCCGGGCGGCGGGCGATGCAATCAATCTCGACCAACGCGCCTACGGCCAGCGCGGTCACGCCCACCGTTGTGCGCGCAGGGCGGCGGTCGGGTGGGAAATAGCTTTGGTAGGTCTCATTGAAGACCGCGTAGTCTCGTTCAAACTCGGTCAGATAGGCCCGGCATTGCACCACGTGGCTCAGATCAAGCCCCACGCCTTTCAGCACGATTTCAAGGTTCTCCATCACCCGCCGTGTCTGTGCCGCGACCCCTTCGGGCAGTGGCGCGTCGGGCGCGTTTGGATCGGTGGGCATCTGACCCGTCAGGATCACCCAGCCGTCGGTTTCAACCGCATGGGAAAACGGCGCCACAGGACGCGGCCCACCAGAGATCATATGAAAGATCGGATCCATCTCAGAACGCCTCATCATTGGTTTGCTGCACTTCGATCACGCGGCCTGTCGGGTCATAGAAAAAGAGATGGTGCCACGCGCCAGAAAAGGACTGGCCATAGTCGGAATAGGGGATGCCCTGCGCCTCAAGATGGCGCTTGAACGCGGCGATGTCATCGGTGCGAAAGGCGATGTGGCCAGTGAGCAGCGGATTGACCTGATGGCCCGCACGAAACGCCAGCTCCGGGTCGGTTTCGGCCACGTGGATCTGTACGGCATCATCCGTCACCACCTCGACCCCACCGGTATAAAGCGCGTCTTCGTCCATCACCCGGTGCTGGGTGACAGAGGTTTCATGCGCAAGGCCAAGCACCTCCTGATACCAGTCCCGCAGTCCGGTGGTGTCATGGGTTGTGACGTTGATGTGGTGGAGTGTGAGTTTGGGTGGGGGCACAGTTGTCTCCGTTTGGTGGATCTCCATCAATCATCTTCGAGTTCGTTTCGATCTCTCAAATCAACCAAAGCTTCGTCTTCAAACTTCCAATATCTTGGCCCCTGAATTTGCTTCCAATTCTTCCCAAACTCATTGGCAACAACTAAAGCAGACGAAGTTAGGCTATGCTGTTCACCCCGAAAAAGAACTTTTTCATCCTCTAGTACTTTGCACTGGATTGAATCATCAAAAACCGAAGTTAACACGGACCCTACCGCAACATCCGCCATTTCAAACCTAAATCTAGGTCGAATAGACCTTGCCTTGTCCAAAGCACGCTGATCGGATTCGTCCTCAACCGGGTCTTGTCCAGGTGTAACTTCACGCCCTCCAAAGGCCCTTAGGATGGCGGTGGGTTTGTCAGGGGAGAGCCTGAAGAACTCTCTTCTATCTCGAATTCGATGGTCACCGAACGCTGTGTGCAAAGCCCTTTCAGCAACGACCCCGTTTTCCACTTCGAACGCAGCAAAACACTCAAAAGGAAGAGGAACTCCGGTTGTGTCGATTTGCTTCATTCTCTGCTCAACACAACCTTCAGTGCGGCCTATTTTCACCAGTCCAGGCATTGCTTGATTGATCAATATGTAAATTGCTTCCGGCATTCCCCAATGCCTTACAACGGGATGTTATCGTGCTTCTTCCAAGGCATTGACGCCTTCTTGTTGCGCAAGCTCGCAAAGGCGCGCGCCACACGTCTGCGGGTTGAGCGTGGCTGGATCACCTCGTCAATGAAACCGCGCTCGGCCGCTACAAACGGATTGGCAAAGCGGTCTTCGTATTCCTTGGTATGGGCCGCGATCTTGTCCGCATCACCCAAATCGGCGCGGTGGATGATCTCTGTCGCGCCTTTCGCGCCCATCACCGCGACCTCTGCCGTGGGCCATGCATAGTTGAAATCGCCGCGTAGATGCTTGGACGACATCACCACATAGGCCCCGCCATAGGCCTTGCGGGTGATCACCGTGACCTTAGGCACCGTCGCTTCGCCATAGGCAAAGAGCAGCTTCGCGCCGTGTTTGATCACGCCGTTATATTCCTGCGTCGTGCCGGGCAGGAAGCCGGGCACATCCACCAGCGACAGGATCGGAATTTCAAAGCAATCACAGAACCGCACAAAACGCGCAGCCTTGCGGGCGCTGTCGATATCCAGAACACCGGCCAGAACCATCGGCTGGTTGGCCACCACGCCCACTGTCTGCCCCTCAAGGCGGATAAAGCCGGTGATGATGTTTTTGGCGAAATCTTCCTG
>JABSSA010000067.1 GCA_013214665.1 Paracoccaceae bacterium | reverse complement strand
CGGAGGGATCCGGATCTGCTGCCGGCCTTCGAGGCGGGGTTTTTGCAGCGGCAGTGTCTGCGTTTTGACTACCGCGATGCCAAAGGACGACGCACCGCGCGGCAGGTCGAGCCGCAGGCAATGCTGATCCTGCCGCCGTTGTGGTATCTCGTGGCGTGGGATCCCGCGCGCGAAGATTTTCGGCATTTCCGGATGGACCGGATCAGCGCGCCCGAGGCGCTGGCGGATACACAGTTTCGGCGGCGACATGTGCCGTTTGAGGATGATGTGTGTCCCTTTAGTGAATTGGGGTTCTGAGCCCATTTCTTAAAGCGTTTCCAGTTTTCACTGAAACACAGCATCACCAATGGCCCGAGAGCGCTAGAGGCGTGGCAGGGTATTGGTGATCCAAGATAAACTGGAAACGCTATAGTTAACGAATGGTTAATTCCGCGGACGCCCCGTTGAGGCTTTGCTCATGGGCGCGGGGCAGGGTGGCGCTTAACGAGACCCCTTCGATAACGCTTCAATAACCCTTCGTTCAAAAGGTGCGCCCCTGATGTCTGACACGTCCGACCGGCTTGATCTGCCGTTTATCCTGCCTTCGCAGGCGCAAAAACATGTCACCCATAACGAGGCGCTGGTGCGGCTTGATGCGTTGGTGCAGATGGTGTTCGAGAGTGCGCCCACCAACACGCCGCCCGCCGTGCCCAATGCCGGCGAGACCTGGGCCACGGGGGCGGCGCCCACCGCTGGCTGGGCCGGTCAGCCGAACCAGATCGCGCAATGGATGGCGCCGGGGTGGCTGTTTATGACCCCGCAGGAGGGCTGGCGCGCATGGCTGCGCGACGTCGCGCAAATGGTGGTCTGGGACGGCAGCGCCTGGGTGGCGCAGAGCCAGACCCAGAACCTCGATGGCATTGGCATCGGCACGTCGTGGGATGCCACCAACCGTCTGGCCGTGGCCAGCGATGCCTCGCTTCTGAGCCACGCAGGGCAGGGGCATCAGCTCAAGATCAACAAGGCGGGCGTCAGTGACACGGCCAGCCTGCTCTATCAGACCAACTGGACCGGCCATGCCGAGATGGGGCTGGCGGGGGACAATAACTTTGCCATCAAAGTCTCGCCCGATGGGTCGAACTGGACCGATGCGGTGGTCGTGGATGCCGCCAGCGGCACGCTCAGCGGGGCAGGGGTCCAGGCCAGTGCCAGCGACCGTACGCCCGGCAAACTGGCCCAGGCCCAGCACAGCTATGGACCCGACAATGTCGTGGGCGCCGTCTCGCAGAGCGGGGGCCTGCCGACGGGCGCTGTGGTGGAGCAGGGCAGCAACGCGGGCGGCACCTATGTGCGTTTCGCCGACGGGACCCAGATTTGTGATCTCCGCGGTGCGACGTTGGCGTATCTGGCGGTGGGCACACTGCGCACGACATGGGTCTTTCCTGCGGCCTTTGCCGGGATGGAGCCGGTGATCACCTGTTCCTTCTCCAATTCAAACGCCGATTTCATCGACGTGGGGTGGGCCGATCTCGGGATCACGCGCCATTCCAATGGCTTGATGTCTGCGACGGTGGATGTCGTGAAAGTGGCGGGTGCGCCCAATTTCATCGCCACCAGCGAAGTGCGCGACGTGCGGCTGATGGCCGTGGGACGTTGGTTCTAGAGCGCGATCCGAAAAGTGGGTACCGGTTTTCGGAATAAATTGCGCTTCAAAACAAAATGATAGCGCAGCAATAGGAGCTCTTGGCCATGCAAATCACCCTTTATCCATCCCGCTCTGATATGGCGCTGAGTGCTGCGCGCACGGGCG
>JABSSA010000066.1 GCA_013214665.1 Paracoccaceae bacterium | reverse complement strand
TATACCACGGCGCGGCGTTCTGACCAGTCTTGGTTAAAACACGCCTCCTTGAGCACCCTCATCTGAGCAAAATCCTGCTTCATCGCCAAGAAAGATGAGCGTCTGCGGATTTTGATGCATTCTGGATGCATGGTAGTCTTGTGTTAACCAGTCTTGGCAGATTAAGGCGTCAGACACAGGATAAAGGCTTGCACCCAACGGGCACACGTTTAGGGTCGCAGCCCACACTTTAGAGACCATAACAAGGGGTGCACCATGGCCGGATCAGTGAACAAAGTGATGCTTATTGGCAATCTTGGGCGTGACCCCGAAGTGCGCACCTTCCAGAATGGCGGCAAGGTCTGCAATTTGCGCATTGCCACTTCCGAGACCTGGAAAGACCGCAACACTGGTGAGCGGCGCGAGCGGACCGAATGGCATTCGGTTGCGATCTTTAATGAAAACCTGGCCCGGCTGGCAGAGCAATACCTGCGCAAAGGGTCTAAAGTGTATATCGAAGGCAAGCTGGAAACCCGCAAATGGCAGGACCAGTCCGGCCAGGATCGGTATTCCACCGAAGTCGTGCTGCGCCCTTATGCCGGTGAGATGACATTCCTTGATGGCCGTGATGGCGGCGGCGCCTCCATGGGTGGCGGCGGTGGTGACATGGGCGCGATGGGTTATGATGATCGCGACACCGGCGGATACGGCGGCGGGCCATCTCCTGCGGGCACTTCCGCGCCATCTCGCGATCTGGATGATGAAATCCCGTTCTAAATCAAACCCACCGCGGCATCTTTGTGAGCCTGTTTGATGTCAGATGACTTGAGACAGGCCACCTTAACACCTAGGTTGCAGTTCAAAGGAGCCTGAGATGTTTGCGATACCCGGAACACCGCCGATCACGATGACGGACCGTGCGGTCAGTCAGATTTCGAAGTTGATGGCGAAGGGCGGCCACACCGGTCTGCGGATTGGTGTGAAAAAAGGTGGCTGCGCTGGCATGGAATACACGATGGATTATGTGGACGAAGCCGATCCGCATGATGAAGTGATTGATCAGGATGGGGCGCGTGTTTTGATCGCCCCGATGGCGCAGATGTTCCTCTTTGGGACAGAGATCGATTATGAAGTCGGGCTGCTGGAATCAGGGTTCAAATTCAACAACCCGAACGTGACCGAAGCCTGCGGCTGCGGGGAATCGATCAAGTTCGAGGGGATGTAGGCGCGGCGCACTGCGCTTGCTGAGCCTCTCAGATCCCCTGAAACAAAACACCACGCTGCGATTGGCGCCAGAGCGCTGCGGGTCACAAGTGTCCCGCCCTAAACCCTATACGTTTTTCAGCGATGAATTATTTCAGCTCGCCTTGAGGTGAAGATACGTTTCTTCGAAACGCTTTGTCAGATGGTCACCCGCGGTAAAGGGCGGCTGGCCATCAGGCGCGACGTTGGTGTCGTAACTTGGGTTATAGAACATCGGAACCGAGATACGTTCTTGTAAACTACCGACCACGCGGTGTTCGGTCGCCACGATCAGGCCGCTTGTCCAACGTTCCAACATTTCTCCGAAATTGACCACAAAACGGCCGGGCTGTGCTTTGACAGGGATCCAGGCACCGTCGCGGCCCAGAACTTCGAGCCCTGCAAGACCATCGATCGCCAAAAGCGTGAGACAGCCGTAGTCTGTATGCGGCGCAATGCCAAAATCCTTGGCCCCGGCCCAATCCGGGCGTTCGGGATAAAAGTTGCCGCGCAACAGCGCCATCGGCTTTTCGAACGCCCCCTGAAACCGGTCGGGCGACAATCCGACGGAGGCGATGACCGCATCCAGAACCTGGTTTGCGACGATCAAAGCCTCTTTGTAATATCCTTCGACAACGGCCCGAAACGCAGGATCATCTGGCCACATATTGGGCGCATACACCGACAACTCCGCCATCGGATCATCTTGCGGCAAATCGAATCCGGTGTCGAAAACCTGTTTGTAGTCTGGGTTTGCATCAGGGTTCACTTGTTCAGACGCTGGCGCGCCCCACCCCCGGTTGGCGCCGCTGTTGGCCATGTTGATGGCCTCTTTGACCGACATGGGTTGTTTGAAGAAGGTGCGATACGCTTCGATGACCTCTGTGACTCGTTCCGCAGACAGCGTCGTGCCTTCCACCAAGAAAAACCCCACATCAGTGGCCGCCTTATGCAGGGTTTTCATGCTTTCCGGCTCGCGGGCCGAAAGTTTGCGTAAATCTAGTATGGGGATCATGCTGCACTGCCGAAATTCTAACTTGGCGCGTGGCTAGCCCAATTCGACGGCAAGTGCTAGGACCGACATGATCAGGAAAAGGGGCATTCGACATGAGCAGAAAATTGGTCGCCGGCAATTGGAAGATGAATGGCGGCGCGTCAACTTTGGCCGGGCTGAATGATCTTGCCGCGGCCTATCAAGAGGCTCCGATCGACATCGCGGTCTGCCCCCCTGCTCCGTTTTTGGCCCATGCCGATCACATCGTTTCGGGCAGCGCCATCGAGATTGGTGCGCAGGATTGCCACACAGCGGCCTCGGGCGCGCATACGGGTGATGTTGCTGCGGGTATGTTGGCCGAGCTTGGCTGTGCTTACGTGATTGTAGGCCATTCAGAGCGGCGCGCAGATCACGGCGAGACAAACGCCACTGTCGCCGCCAAGGCGCAAGCCGTGCTTGATGCGGACATGCGTCCGATCATTTGCATTGGCGAAAGCCTAGATCAGCGCAAGGCAGGTCAAACGCTTGAGGTGGTGGCCGAGCAACTGGCGCAATCGGTACCAGATACAGAGGCGGTTCATCAGCTTGTCGTGGCTTATGAACCGATCTGGGCGATTGGCACGGGCGAAGTTGCCACGATTGAGCAGATTGCCGAGGTGCACGGCGAGCTGCGTGCGCAGCTCGTGGACCGATTTGGCGAGGAAGGCGTAGGCGTGCCGTTGCTTTATGGCGGGTCGGTTAAAGCCGGGAACGCGGCCGATATATTTGACGTGGCCCATGTGGACGGGGCTCTTGTCGGGGGGGCGTCGCTCAAACCGGACGACTTTATGCCCATCGTCAACGCTATGTTGGCGCGGGTGTAAGGGCGCAGGTCAGCCCCGCAAAATCCCGGCTTCTGTGACGATCATATCGAGCTGCTGATCTGTCGGCTCTAGCGGCAGTGATTCAGCCTCTTGCGCTGCATAGGCATAGCCGATGGCCAAGGTCGGGCGCTTTGCGCGCAACAGCTCAAGCGTACGGTCATAAAACCCGCCACCATAGCCAAGCCGCCCGCCATCACGGCTGAACGCGACAAGGGGCACAATCAGGATTTCCGGCTCAAAGAAGTCGTCGATCTCGGGCACACGCGCCCCAAAGGTTCCATCCTTGAGCGGTGCATCAGGCGACCAGCGAGAAAAGAGCAACGGCTGGCCCGCGCCCTGGATCACCGGCACGCCCACTGGGCCATGGGCCGACGCCTCAGCCATCGCAGGCAGCGGATCAATCTCGGTGCGGATGGGCATATAGCCTGCCAGCGGAACGCCCCGATAGCCCGCCAATATCGCAGAGAGATGCCCCGCCCCCGTGCCACGATCCGCCGCGTGCGCGTCTTTGCGGCGGGCGAAGGCGGCCTTGCGCGCCGCGGCTTTGATCTCGGTCAGGTCCATCACAACAATACCGCCGCTGCCAATCCAAGAAATGCGAAGAAGCCCACCACGTCGGTCACAGTTGTCACAAACGCCCCGGAGGCCAAAGCCGGGTCAATGCCGACGCGGTCGAGGAGAACGGGGATCACCGTGCCTGCAAGGCCAGCAATCACCATGTTCACCACCATCGCAGCGCCAATGACATAGCCCAAGGCAGGCGAGCCAAACCAGATCACACCCACAATGCCCATCATCACCGCAAAGACCACCCCGTTGATCAGACCCACCGCAACCTCGCGCCGGATCACCCGCCATACATTGGCGCCCGTCAGGTCTTTGGTGGCAATGGCGCGCACTGCAACAGTCAGCGATTGGGTGCCCGCGTTGCCCCCCATCGAGGCCACAATCGGCATCAACACCGCAAGCGCCACGATCTGGGCTATCGCTGCGTCGAACTGGGCGATGACCAGCGATGCCAAGATCGATGTGATCAGATTGACCAAAAGCCACGGGATACGCTGGCGGGTCGTGTCGAGGATATTGTCGTGCAAAGAGCTTTCTTCGCCCACGCCCGCGAGGCGCAAAATGTCCTCTTCGTGCTCTTCATCCAAAACAACCATCGCGTCATCAATGGTGATCTGTCCGATCAACCGGCCTTCATCGTCAACCACGGGAGCCGAGATCAGGTGATATTGGTTGAAGGCATAGGCCACATCCGCTTCGGCCTGGCTCGCCGGGATCACTTGAAATGTCTCTTCGACCAGATCTGTCAACGGCACATCCCGCTTGGACCGCATCAGGGTGCCAAGGGTCACATTGCCTACGGGGTGCAGGCGCGGATCGACAATCATCAAATGATAATAATGGGTTGGCAGATCCTTCTCATCCGAACTGCGAAGATGATCAATGGCGTCCCCCACAGTCCAGTGCTCGGGGGCCATGACCACTTCGCGCTGCATCAAGCGCCCGGCGGAATATTCCGGATAGCTCAGCGCATGTTCAACAGCCGCGCGGTCCGCCTCTTCAAGAACCTCAAGAATGGCCTCTTGTTGAGGTGCCTCAAGATCTTCGACCAGATCGACCACATCGTCGCTGTCGAGGTCACGCACCGCCTCTGCCAACA
The DNA here is from genome assembly GCA_013214665.1 of Paracoccaceae bacterium. GTDB lineage: Bacteria > Pseudomonadota > Alphaproteobacteria > Rhodobacterales > Rhodobacteraceae. The sequence goes on along the minus strand of JABSSA010000066.1, from coordinate 8,185 downwards.
CCTGTGGCTTGAGAACGGCAATCACCTCTTCGCGCAGGGTTTCATCAAGTTCTGACAGAATCTCGCCGTCGAACTCGCGATCATACAGCCGGATCAGCCGCGCGCGGTCATAGGCGTTGATCTGTTCGAGAAGGTCCGCGATATCGGCGGCGTGCAGCGGCTCCATCAAATCGAGCAGTGCGGCCTTATTTTCGATGTCTACAGTATAGAGAATTGCAGAAACGTCTTTTCGTTCAAGCGCATAGGCGTTGTCTTCGATTTCTGCGGGCTGCATGATCTGGCTGTCTTCCTGCATCATCGCCCTCTGCCTTTCTGACGCTTTTGCGCATTCTGCCTGCACCGGTGAGACTATACAAGCGCAGCTCTGGCGCCTGTCGCTCCGCCAGAGTAAGGGAAGGCATGAATTATCGCACGCTCATAACCGGTCAGATTTTGCGCTTTTCCGGCGATCCTTTTGTGACAGCCTGGGAAGACTGTGTTTGGATCGAAACCGGCGGCCTCGTGATCGAAGGCGCGCGCATCGTTTACGTGGGCCCGGACGCCGCAAAACAAGCCCATGACCGACATGTGTCATATGGCGATGCGTTGATCTGCCCCGGATTTGTGGATGCGCATGTGCATTACCCTCAAACCGGGATCATCGCCAGCTGGGGCAAGCGGCTGATTGATTGGCTGAACACCTACACCTTTCCCGAAGAAATGCGGTTTGGCGATCCGGGCTATGCCAAGGCGATTGCAGAGACCTATTTGGATCTGGTGTTAGACAATGGCACCACCAGCGTCGCGAGCTATTGCACCATTCACCCGGAAAGCGTGGATGCGATTTTTGAAGCGGGCGCGCGGCGCAACATGCATGTGGTTGCCGGCAAAACCTGCATGGATCGCGACACAGCCCCCGAAGGTCTGCGCGATACGGCACAAGACGCCTATGATCAGAGTGCCGCGCTCCTTTCCGCCTGGCACGGCGTTGGGCGTGCGCAGTATGCCATTACGCCGCGCTTTTCGCCGACGTCCACGCCCGAGCAATTGGATGCGTTAGGCGCGCTTTGGAAAGAGCATCCCGAATGCCTGATGCAGACGCATCTCAGCGAACAGGTGGATGAAATCGCGTGGGTGCGCGGCCTTTATCCGGCAGCGCAAGACTATCTTGATACGTATGAGGCATTCGGATTGCTCGGCACACGCGGTGTCTATGGCCATGCAATCCATCTGGAGCCGCGTGAGCGCGACCAACTGCGCGAGCATGGCGCGGGTTTGGTGCATTGCCCCACATCCAACACGTTTATCGGGTCTGGCTTGTTCGATCTGGCCGGTCTGGGCCGGACAGGACAGCCCATGGGGCTGGCAACCGACACCGGTGGTGGGTCCAGTTTTTCAATGCTGCGCACGATGGCCGCCGCTTATGAAGTGGCGCAGCTGCGCGGTGAGGCCATTCACGCGGCACAGCTCTTGAGGCTCGCCACGGCGGGATCCGCGCGGGTATTGCACGCGGGCGATCAGATCGGATCGCTGGAGACGGGGCATATGGCCGACATCACCGTGCTGGACCTTGCCTCGACCTCCGCAATTGCCCAGCGGTCAGAGCGCGCCGAAGACATTTGGGAGGCGGTTTTTCCCACGCTCATGATGGGGGACGACCGCGCGATTCGGTCTGTTTGGGTCGCCGGAGAAAACCTGCGCGGCGGAACGTAGGCAACATTACCTAACGCTTCGTGACGTAAAGCCAACGAAACAGGTCCGCCCTTGTGCTACGCGGGGGTGTTTTGAGTGGAATTTTAAAGCTCTTTGAATTTTTTTCCTATATTTTTCAGTACCCTAAAAGACCTCACCCCAAGAAAATTACACAACGTAACCTTGTTCACAGTCGAAATCGGGCGGCATGGGTACATTCAATATCAAGATACGCACACACCTCTACGGAGCCCGAAACAGATGACCGCCTCTCGCATCAGCACCCCGACACAGAAACCGCAACATTCGTTCACACGCCGCGTGTTGCGCCAGTTCCACGCCACGATGAAGCACTGCCACGACATGCAGACCGCCGTGGATCACTACATCTAACCTCTCCCTCTGACTGACTAACCCTCGGTTGACCTGGCCGGTGCTCTGCACCGGCCTCTTTTTTTGCCGAGGGATGTGGCGTTCGTGCACGGCATCCCCAGATTTCGATGAACCCTTAAGAAAAAGGGGCAGATTTTGCGGTTTATCCGTGCTAAACAGCAAAAAACGCACTAAGAGCACGGGCCATGAGCAGCAGCCCCAAAATTGATGACGAACTGCGCGAAGCCATTATCGCGCAGCCAGACGTAATACTGGACGACAAAGACCTGATGCACGCTCTCATCGCGGCGAATGAACGCTCGATGGGTGGCAACATCGTGGATTTGCGCGGTTTGGCGATGGAGCGTCTGGAATCACGTCTGGACCGTCTCGAAGACACGCACCGCAGTGTGATCGCCGCCGCATATGAAAATCTGGCTGGCACCAATCAAGTGCACCGCGCGATTTTGCGGATGCTTGATCCGCTGGATTTCGAACCCTTCCTCAAGGAACTGGGCACCGAAGTGGCCACGATCTTGCGTGTGGATGCGATCCGGCTGGTCTTGGAAACCTCGCGCGATGACAATGACCCGTCGTTGGATCGGCTGGGTGATGTTTTGACGGTCGCGCCTGATGGGTTTGTTGATGATTACCTGACCATGGGCCGCGGTGGTCACGCAAGACAGGTGACATTGCGCCAGGTGCAGGATGTGATGCCAGCGGTTTACGGCAAAGACTGTGACTGGATCCGATCTGAGGCGTGTTTGCGCCTTGATTTCGGTGACGGGCGGTTGCCGGGTATGTTGGTCATGGGTTCAGAAGATCCGCATATGTTCGGACCGCAGCAAGGCACTGATTTGCTGTCATTCTTTGCCGGCGTCTTTGAAAGGGCCATGCGGCGCTGGTTGGGATGATGATGATTTCTCCGGCAGCACGCGATGCGCTGGCCAGCTTTCTTGATCACCAGCGCGCATTGAACGACGCCTCCGAAAACACGATTATCGCCTATCAGGGGGATGTGACCGAATTTCTCACGTTCATGACGGTGCATTCCGGACAAAGTCAGGGGCTGGGTGCGTTGGCTCATATCACCACCCGCGACATGCGATCCTGGATGGCCGAGGCCCGCAAAGGCGGGTTGGGCGCGCGATCCTTGGCGCGCAAGCTATCTTCAGTGAAATCCTTTTATCGCTGGCTGGCAGAACGTGAAGGGTTTGAGCCCACGGCGGTTTTGTCCGCGCGTGCGCCCAAGTTCACCAAGAAGCTGCCCCGCCCCTTGAGCGAGGATGCCGCGCGTGCGGTGATCGATTTGGCGCCGCTGCAATCTAAACACAACTGGGTCGGGGATCGCGATGTCGCGGTGCTTACTCTGCTTTGGGCCTGTGGTCTGCGGATTTCAGAGGCCTTGTCGCTGAAAGGAACAGATCACCCGTTGGGCACCAGCCTGCGTATTCTTGGCAAAGGTGGCAAAGAGCGGTTGGTTCCTGTGTTACCTGCCGCGCAAGAGGCTGTGGCGGCCTATGTCGCGGCTTGCCCTTACGATTTGAACAATGGTGAGCCGTTGTTTCGTGGCGTGCGCGGCGGAGCCTTGGCGGCGGGTATGGTGCAGCAAATGATGGCCAAGGTGCGCATGCAATTGGGCTTGCCCGCCTCAGCCACGCCGCACGCGATGCGCCATTCCTTTGCCACACATCTTCTGAACGCAGGCGGTGATCTGCGGTCTATTCAAGAGCTTTTGGGGCACAGTTCCTTGTCGACCACGCAGGCCTATACCTCGGTCGATGAAAAGCGGTTGATGGACGTTTACGCCAAAGCCCATCCACGCGCCTGAAACCGGGGCGAGATACGGCAAGTTGCATCACAAATATGTGTGTATTCTTTACCCCTTTGTTTGCAGGAATGTGCGAAGTTCACCCGGCAACGGATAATCCGCACCAGGCACCAACAAGACTGAGGTACCCACATGAAGAAATTCGCTTTGGCCGCGACGCTGTGTTTTGCAGCGGCTGCGACAACCGCGCAGGCAGATTGCACTGCCGTAACAGTAGAAGATCAGTTCGATCTTGATGAAGCCGCAATCAACGTTCTGTACGATTGTTTGCGCGATAAGATGGCAGAGGGCTATGCCAAAGCCGGTCACGAAGTGGGCAGCACGTACCGCGATTGGGCCATCACTGCGACCCGTCCTGCTGTGGAAGGTTCCCACGGCAACCGCTTGTTGCTGACGTTCGCAAATGACGTCGCGGCGGAGCAATACCTCAAGTTCGAAGACGAAGGCGTGAACATGCCAATTGGCTCGGTGCTGGCCAAAGAATCGATCACGGTCTCGATCAAAAAGAAAAAGGCCCGTGTGGGCCCATTGTTCATCATGACAAAGGTTGGCCTGGACGAAGCGCCAGACACCGACGGATGGCTTTATGACGGTGTGCAGCCAAACGGCAAAAAGATGAAGTTCAAGCAAAGCTTCTGCCACAACTGCCACTCAGGTTGGTCCGACAGCGACTTCCTCGCCTACCCTGTAGAAGAGGTGCGTGTCTCGTCCGAGTAACGCCCACCCAATTCACAAATGACAACGGCCCGTGGACTTTACCAGTTCGCGGGCCGTTGCTCTTTACCTTGTTCGCTCAGTCGTTCATGACACTCTTATGACAGATAAATTGCGCGCATTGAGTGTTCACCTCCTGACAGCAACCGGAGCCGTTTTTGCCATGCTGGCCATGCTGGCCGCGGTGGAAGCACGTTGGGATTTGATGTTTCTATGGCTGGTCGTCGCCTTCGCCGTGGATGGAATCGATGGCCCCTTGGCCCGAAAATACGACGTAGGCACCCACGCGCCTGAATTCGATGGCGTGCTGCTTGACTTGATTATCGACTATTTGACGTATGTCTTTATTCCGGCGTTCGCGCTGTTCTCATCCGGCTTGATGGACGGGTGGACCGGATGGTTTGCCATCATCGTGATCACCTTTGCCAGCGCAATGTACTTTGCCGATACGCGCATGAAAACAAAGGATTATTCATTTTCCGGCTTTCCCGGATGCTGGAACATGGTGGTGCTGGTGATCTTTGCAGTCGAACCCAATTTTTGGATTTCGATGGCGTTGGTCACAATCCTTGCCGTGGCGATGTTTTTGCCGCTCAAATTCATTCACCCGGTGCGCACAGCGCGGTGGCGGATGATCACCCTGCCGATGGCGTTGGCCTGGACATTCTTTGCGGGCTGGGCGGCGTGGGTCGATTTCCATCCCGAAAGCTGGGCGCATTGGGGGTTGGTCGTCACGTCGATCTATTTGGTTGGCGCGGGCCTTGCCCAACAGGCGCTTTACGGGCCGGACGGCTGAGGCGCAAAATCAATCGGTCGCGGTGATCTGGGAAAACTGATCTGCCGCGCCGAATTGCTCATCAAAGAGGTTGCGGAACTTGCCGTCTTTTTTGGCGAGCAGATCCTGAATGCGCCCGCTTTCCGCGACCTGCCCGTCTTCCAGATAACAGATCTGATCCGCGTTCAACACGGTCGACAGACGGTGCGCGATCACAATGGTTGTCACCCCTTCTGTAATCCGCGCCAATGCATCGCGCACCAACGCTTCGGAGTGGCTGTCGAGCGCTGAGGTCGCTTCATCCAACAGCAGGATCGGAGAGCGGCGCAAAACGGCGCGCGCGATGGCGATACGCTGTTTTTGCCCGCCTGACAGGAAGGTGCCGTTTTCCCCAACCGGTGTGTCATAGCCGAATTCAAGCTGTTCGATGAACTCATGCGCGTGGGCAATCTTGGCCGCTTCGATCACTTCTTCTTCGGTCGCCTCGGGGCGGGCCAAAAGGATGTTGTCCATGATCGTGGTGGCAAAGAGGAACGTGTCCTGCCCCACAAATGCGATCTTGTTGCGCAAGGACGAGAACGTCGCATTGCGGATGTCTTCGCCGTCAATCGTCACAAGGCCGCTTTGCGGATCATAAAGCCGCAGGATCAGGTTCAGAAGCGTGGATTTACCACCGCCCGACGGCCCGACCAAGGCCGTGGTTTTGCCTGCTGGAAAATCAATCGACACATCGCGAATAACCGGCGTGTTTTCCCCGTAGCCAAATTCGATATCGGCCAATTTAACGGCTCCCGGCCCGTCAGGCAGGTCAATGGCCGCATCCGCTTCGGTCATGGAAACAGGCTGATCCAGCACCTCATACATCATGCGCACGCCAACAAGGCCCGCTTCGATCGACACGCGCATGCGCGACAGGCGCTTGGCAGGTTCATAGGCCATCAGGAACGCGGTCACGAACGACATCAACTGCCCTGCGGAGCCTGCTTCGCGGCCGAAGACATTCACAGCGCTCAGGATCACGATAGACGCGATGGCGAGGCCCGTGATGCTGTCCATCAATGGGGTGGTAGCGGCTTCGAGCGTAACGATCTTGTTGGCGCGTTTCTCAACCTTTTTGACCGCTGCATCCATCTGCACGGTCATGCGCGGTTCAAGGCCAAAGGCTTTGACAACGCGCGCACCGGTTGAAGCTTCTTGGACAACGCGGATGATATCGGTCAAACCGGCCATCTCTTGCGCCATGATCTCTTTGACATTCGTCAGGATCTTGCGCACCGCGTAAAGTGCAGCCGGCCCAACAACCAGACAGACCAGCGACAAAAGCGGCTGTTGATAGAACATTACTCCGATCAAACCGATCAGTGTCAGCAAATCGCGCACGAAAGACGTGACAACGATATCGACCACGTTGCGGGCCATCTGCGCACTGTGGGTCACGCGGATCAGAAGATCGGAGGACTCAGTGACATTAAAGTAACCGACGCTTTGCTTGAGCAGCTTGCGAAAGAGCTGTGATTGCTTTTGCGCAACGATCCTGTTGCCTGCGCGCGCCATCAACACCAATTGGGTAAAGCTGGATACGCCCTTGACCACAAAGATCACAAAAACGCCGCCTGCCACCCAGAAAACCAAAGACCGGTTTTCTTCGTCGGCCATGGAATCGACAATTGCCCCCATGATCCATGCTGTGCCGGCCGTGCTGGCCGCCACGATGATCATCGCGAGAATAGCAAACGCATAGGTCACCCGATGCTCTTTCACGCTTTCGCGCAAAAGCCGCATGACCAATCCATCGCGAGAGGCCGGACCGATAAACCGGCTTAGCAATCCGCGCGGCGCTGGCCCTGTTTCGGATGGTTCGCCTGTTGGCGCTTCGGTGTCTTCAAGTGTCATGCACGTTCCATTCAGACGCGCACCGGGCTTTGTCAAGCATCGGGGCGGTGCGTCCTCATATGCGCACTCGCTTGGCAATGTCCAACCCTGCCCGCCTCTGCGGTGTTGGTTCCGGCAAAGAAATGCCCCTGCGTCACATCTGGCAAGCGGTGGACACCTAAGACCTTTCGGGCCACGGTGTTGGCAAAAGGAGATTGCGTCATGGATATGAATTTTGGGATGCGCCCCGAAAACCGGGACTTGCTTGACCGTGTATCGAAGATGATCCGCGAAGAGATCGAACCGATGTACGAAGAATACGAGCACGAGGTGAACACAGGGGATCGTTGGCAGTTTACGGATCGTCAGACCGAAATCCTGGAAAACCTGAAAGCCAAGGCCAAAGCCGCCGGCCTTTGGAACTTCTTTTTGACGGATTCCGAAAAAGGGTTTGGCCTAAGCACGGTCGAATATGCGCATTTTGCCGAAGAGATGGGGCGCACCCCACTGGGTGCCGAGGTGTTTAACTGCTCCGCACCTGACACCGGCAACATGGAAGTCTTTGAGCGCTATGGCTCCGCCAAAATGAAAGAAGATTGGCTCAAGCCACTTCTGAATGGCGAAATCCGGTCGGCTTATCTGATGACAGAGCCGGATGTTGCGTCATCTGATGCGACCAGTATTTCCATGTCCTGCGTGCGCGACGGCGATGAATATGTGCTGAACGGCGAAAAATATTGGGCCTCGGGTGCGGGCGATCCGCGCTGTAAGGTCTATATCGTCATGGTGCGCACTGGCGACGAAAACACGCCACGCCATGCACGTCATTCGATGATCGTCGTGCCCGCCGGATCCGAAGGGATCGAGATTTTGCGCCCGATGCAGGTCTTTGGGCGGGATGATGCGCCGCATGGCCACATGCATATCCGCTTCAGCAACGTGCGCGTGCC
>JABSSA010000065.1 GCA_013214665.1 Paracoccaceae bacterium | reverse complement strand
CTGGGCCAGCATATCCTGCGCGTAGCGCTGGCCGCAGGCGGGGTTCAATTTTGGGTTGCAGGTTTGGCTCACGTACCGATCTGGCAGGCCATTGCACTGATTATGCTGTCTCCATTTTTCGTGACAATCGGTGCCTGGCTCATCTTACGCGAACGTGTCAGTGCGCAACGCTGGTACGCCGTATCTGTTGGGTTTGGAGGCGGAATGGTCATCCTTGCGCCTTGGTCAGATGAGTTCGCGGTGTACGCACTTTTACCAGTGGGCGCGGCAGCATTTTGGGCTGCCTCATCACTTTTGACGAAAAGGATGACAAAAACAGAAAGCGCTGAGACGCTCACGGTGTATCTATTGCTACTGCTAACACCCTTGAATGCAGGCCTGGCACTCGGTGACGGGTTCTCTTTGAACGTTGCATCAGCAGGTTGGTTGATCGTCACAATTGGGTTACTGACGGCACTCGCCCAATATGCTCTCGTCTCATCCTATCGCATCGCAGATGCAAGCTTTCTGCAGCCGTTTGATCATGTGAAATTGCCGTTCAACGTGGCGTTGGGCGCGGTTGTCTTTGGCTTCATCCCGCCTGGAACGATGTGGCTGGGATCTGTCATGATCGTAGGAGGTTCTCTCTACCTCGTTTGGACCGAGCAGAAGAAAGCTATCGTTTGACCATATTCATGACTGCGGACTTTCGTCTTAACGCATCGAAGGTTCGTTTCATTGCCGAAGCGGCCGGTTTCTATCATCGCCAAGGCATGTTAGGAGCCGATATGTCTTTGGCCATGAACCACACACATCATTTCACCCATTTTGCATGGGGTGGAAAGGCATGCGCGGCATAGGCTGAGCCCTTTCGTTAGGACCCCACCGATTGGAGTGGGGTCGCCGCTCCTTCGGCAAACCAAGGAGCACGGTATGACAACAAACGAAACGAATGATGACGCTAGCGATATAGCCAATGAGTGGTTGGTATCTGACATCCTCATCCGAGCGGTAGAACCAGAAGACGCACCTGGCGTGACGGCTTTGATGAACCTTCCTGGTTATCGTTGGGGCACAATGCGGCTGCCCTACCAGAGCGTGAGCACAACGCGACAAAAGATGTCCACGAGCGGACCGAATTTCGTATGTCTCGTGGCAATCTCGAAAGATGAGATTGTTGGGATGGCCTCTCTGACGCGTTTTGAGGGGCGCAGGTCACATGTCGGTGCAGTCGGCATGGGGGTTCATGATGCTTACGTCGGCAATGGACTTGGATCGCGTTTGTTGACGTCATTGCTTGAAGTGGCCGACGATTGGTGGGCCTTGCGCAGGATCGAACTAACCGTGAACGCGGACAATGCACGCGCCATTAGTCTGTACGAACACATGGGGTTTGAACGCGAAGGTGTGTTGCGAGACTATGCGCTGCGTGGGGGTGAGTTCATTGATGCCGTGAGCATGGCACGCTTTGCGAACAAGCCGCGGGCAGGAAAGAGTAGTGAGACATGATCGACACCGACCGCCTGACTTTTAGGCCGTTTCGCGATGATGATCTTCACCAAGTCTCAGAAATCCTCGGCGATCCCAACGTTATGGCTTTCAGTGACCATGGTCCGCTTGATCATATCGCCTGCTGCAAATGGTTGACTAGGGCAATGCAGACAATCGGAGACGACGATCTGCCACTCACGCTGGCCGTCTTGCTAAAATCGGACGAGCGGTTGATCGGATACGTTTCGCTCGCGAACGATCCTCACCGTGTAAGCGACCACGAAGCAGAGCTCGGATTCCGTTTGGCCTATGATTACTGGGGCCGGGGGATTGCGACAGAGGCCGCACGGGCCATGGTCGCGCACGCTACATGCCTAGCAAAAACCCAACGTGTCGTGGCCATTCTGGATCCGAACAATCGACAATCAGTGCGCGTCTTGCTGAAGATCGGCATGACCTATGAAAGGGACGTCATGTTCGAAGGCTACGACTATCCCGACCATAGGTTTAGCCTAGAATTGGCCGCGGCGGCGCATTGATCACTTCGGCGGGTAGAAGATAGCTCCCGGTAGGTATGCGCGCGGTAAGTCCATGCCG
>JABSSA010000064.1 GCA_013214665.1 Paracoccaceae bacterium | reverse complement strand
CGCCATGTCTTCCCGGTCTTCTGGCAAAGCGATCCAGGTTTGTATCCCGAACAGTTTGTGGCGGGTCGCTCGGGTCTCGGCACTTGTGCGTTCTGAATGCGTGACGCCGCGCCCGGCCACCATCCAGTTTACCTCGCCCGGGTAAATCATCTGATGGGTGCCTAGGCTGTCGCGGTGTTCGAACTCGCCTTGATACAGGTAGGTGACTGTTCCCAGACCGATATGCGGGTGCGGGCGCACATCAATACCGCCATCGGTGATGAATTCGGCGGGCCCCATCTGATCAAAGAAAATGAAGGGTCCAACCATCTGACGTTTCGGCGATGGCAAGGCGCGGCGCACTTCAAAGCCACCGAGATCGCGCGCACGGGGGATGATCAGGGTTTCAAGCGAGTCCTCGATGCTCATAGGGCATTCAGGGTTTTGTGTCGGGTTCCAACTCATGGGTTTGCCTTCCTATGCCTGCGCCCGGTACTTGGGCATCAACTGGTTGCGCGGTTCAAAGTCTTCGGCCTCAGGGTGCGCTGTGTCCGCTTCACTTTCAGCGGGGCCCACGCCAGCAACCTCCGCAGTCTTGAACCGATGGGCTACACTGCTGCAGTGTGACCCGACCGCGGAGGGTGAGACCAGCTCATTTGTCAGATAGCGGATGCGAGCTGGACGGCCAGAGCTTGCGGAACCCAGGCCAGCAAGTTTCACCCGTTCTTCTACACGCCCGACTGCGGTTTCTAAGGAAATTCGCTGCGTAGTGTTCAAAATTTTACGCAGGTGTACCCAACGGGCGCCGATATATGTTGTTGTTTGGAACATCGCTAATGCACCGCTTCTCTTATGTGTTTTGGCCTGCTCGTAACAAACTCTTGGTGGCCTTTTTGAAAGTTGCATGATGACCAAGAACCGTGGCGAGCAGCGCGGCACCTTCTAGCTGTGCAAGCACAGCCAGCGCTTCAGATTGAGGATCGTTGCTGTCTTTAAATACTGCCGCCAGTCGATCGGCTAAGACTGTAAAAAACGCCTTTGTCTCTTCCAACACAGGTGCTGGCAAACCTCCACTTTGGGCGGCGAGCAAACCACAAAGACACATTTTCCCATCTTTCCGCAGGCTTTCTTCGAAAAGAGCGTGCAAGGTTTCGACACGCGCATCAGCCGGACTTTCGTCGAGCGCGTCAAGGAAGCGAGACGTATAGTTTTTGGCCAGCTGAGCAACGAGGTCGGTCTTGGTCGGGAAATAATGATGGACACCTGCGCTGGTCAGCCCAGTGTCGCGGGCAATGTCTCGAAACGAAAAGCCATTGTATCCGCCAGCGCGTACACGCGTCTCAGCGGCGTTCAAGATTTTCTCATAAGTCGTCATGCTATGGCCCTCGACAAATTCCGAAAAGCAGCCTCAGCCGCTTCAAGAGCACCTTCTAGAAACCCGCCTTCCAATGGCGCGGTTTCCGTTCCTGCAAAGAGGATCCTTTGGGTTGGGGGCAGCGCGCGATACGAAGGATGGGACCTCACAGGCGCTAGGTCGGCGGAGGTTGCGGTTGCCGCGTCGATGCTCCAATCCTTGACCAGCACCTCTAGAGGATCTGCAGCTTGATCACCGAAAAGCCGCTCCAATTGCTGTCTTGCCACAGCCACAAAGTCCGATTGTCGGGCGCCGCCAGGCACGGCAAAACCGAATAAGGCACCGTTCGACCCGTCCGCGGGCGATGCATCGTGAATTTCAGAAAGCGGACCACGGTGAGACATGGCATCGCCATTCAAGCCAGCGTCGCGCCAAAATGGGGTTTCATAGACGGCCACGAGCTTAGCATGACCAGCCATCCAGGTTGGCACATCCGGAACGTCCACACCCATTTGCGCAGCAAGCCTTGGCGGCAAAGCCAAAACGGCGCGCTCAGCGCTCAATGAAAAATCGCCACCAGTCAGAGTGACCCTGTCGTCTTTTTCGAAGATTTGCGTGACAGTGTGGTCAAGTCGCAGGGTGTCGCCCAGCTGCTGAGCAAGAGCATTTGTTACCTGTGCAAGTCCGCCCTCTACGCGCAGCGCGCCTCCCATCATGGCAAAGTCCAGATCGCGGCGAACATTCCCCTGTGCATCCTCAAACGCGAGACGGCCGGCGCTATGCTGCGGAAAGCTGGTTAACCCAAGTTTATCGATGAGAGCCAGCATGCGACGATTGTGCGGCCAAATCCACGCAGGGCCGAGATCGTAGCCGCAATTCGAAAGTATGCGACCTCCAATTCGATTACGCGCCTCCAGCAGCAAAACATCGCGTCCTTCGGATTTCAAATGATTGGCCAGCGCGAGGCCCGACAGACCCGCGCCGACAATGACAATCTCGGCATCTGGCGTCATACCGGGCTTTCAATCACGTGGGCCAGGTGACCTGTCTTGACCCAAACGCGCGCGCCCTTTGCACCTGCGATTGCCTGTATTTCCGACCCTACCGGCAACCGCAGCCAGTCCCAGCGAGCAAGCACATCGTTGCCGTCCTGGAAACTGCCTTCAATCACAAGTATTTCCAGCCCGGAAGACGCATCCAAGTTACGAACAGTGCCAGCCTCCCAACGCTCCATCACAACTGTTTCGCGGGCGTCTTTATGCAAAAGCAGACTGGAAACCCCCTCTTCGACGTCGCTCCAATCGGCTTTTCCGCTGTCGATCTGTACTTGTTTGCGATCATCAGGGTCGAACTGATGAAGTTTCACCAAAATCGTTGCCCCGTCTTGAGCCGCTGGCGTGTGTGAGGACGTCGGCGGGTTACGAACATAGGAGCCAATTGGAAAATCCCCGTCCTCGTCTTGAAAGGTGCCGTCAAGCACAAGGTATTCCTCTCCTCCGTCATGTGTATGAGCGGAAAATGCGCTGCCGGGGGCAAATCGAACAATCGTTGTGGCGCGTGCGACCTCCCCTCCGATACGGTCAAGCATCAGTCGTTCCACACCCGGCATAGGGGACGGCACCCAGTCACTGTCTTCGAAATGTACGAGCGCGCGTTGACTGAAATCCGCGTTTATCTCCATGGCTTAGTTCCCTTCTACATTGAGGCTGGCGTGCATTAAATTACTTACCTACTGATAGGTAGGTCGTCCAAAACGTGAAAATTTCAAGCGCCATCGCGCGTTTGTGAAGTGCCACCTTGATTGGGAAGATTACCGCCTAATTCAGGGGCAATAGTGCGGAACGGGCGCTGGCTTGGATATTGGGTCACGACCACCAGCGCCCATCGCGCCGCAAGTGTAAGATAGCGTCGCTGATTGCGGTGGTTTCGCTTCCTCACCGCGACCTTCACCTCGCACAGAGGGAGAGAAAAGTGTCACGGTATTTCGAGTGGTATTTGGCTCAGAAGACTAGAAAAGAACTATCCTTTTCAATGGAGTAACTGTGCGATATGCAATAAATTAACAGCGCAACCTTAACGCAAAGATGAAACTTCCCCCGGTTTCCACATGTATCGCGTTCTGGCCAAAAGATCTTTCTCTTTGTCACGACAACCAAGGAGCGCCGGCTGTCGTAATAATGAAGACATCGAACGTCAAAACCTGCTCACAAGTGCAATAACAAACAGTTTGTCGCTTGGCAGAAGGATCTCGGCTCGCGACCCCTCCGTTGGTGATACCCACCTGAAGCAACAGGCTAGTTGGCGTAATCCAACAACAAATTACGGAACCATCTGTTGCGTCCAGAATGCTCAAACCTGCGGTGCCAGACGAGGTCATATTGCAATGTGGGCATTTCAAAAGGCGGCTCACAGTGTGCAAGTCTATGGAATGCTGATTCAGCTAGGCTCGCTGGCATCGTTGCGATCAGGTCGGTACCCAAGACAAACTCGCCAAGGGAGGAAGCAGTGGGTGAAATCAGACTGATTTCCCGCTTCAATCCATACTCTTCCAGCGCCACTTCCACGATACTTTTGGTGCGCCCGCCGAACCCTGCAACGGCATGTCTTGCTTTTGCGTAGTCTTCGATGGTTTCGATTGGCTCGCGCATCTCAGGGTCATAATAGACAACAAGATGATCCTGCGCATAGTGGGTTGAATTGAGGATTGGAGGCAAGACCGAAGTGTTGACGGCGATAGCAAGATCCAGCTCATTGACGCTCAACATCTCTGCCATGCGCTCCCTAGGGGCAACCCGCCCAACTTGGAACTGAATACCAGGGGCAGCATTTCGAAGGACCCGAAGCACGGACTTTATTTGTGGGACTAACGCTGGACTAGGCAGGCCGACACAGAATCTCGATTGATCTCGAAACGCATCATAGCCTTCAACTTCCATTAAGCCTTCCAAGTTGGCCAGGATCTCTTGGACTTGCGGTACAATTGAACTTGCGCGCTCTGTCGCGGTGATACCCCTACCCAGTTTTACGAACAGAGGGTCACCAACAGCCGCCCTCATCTTCTCTAAAGAGTGACTGATGGTCGATTGGTTTAGACCGAAGAGTTCAGCTGTGCGACTGACGGAACTCGTTTCGAAGACTGTGAGGAACACGCGCAGCGTGTGACCGTCCAACCTCATCATATCGAATTTTTCCATGAGTAATGTTTAAGCTATCGATTGATTCAGGGAAACGAAAAGTTACGGTGATGCAGAAAGGGAGATCAACGAAAAGTGTCCTCCACACTACGAGAAAAGATCCCGCAACAGGGCGGCTTAAGGACGTTTTCAGTCGGCTCAAACGAGATTGAAGCGTGGGATAAGGGTGTGGGCGATAAGTCGGGCTGGGAAGTTCACCCTGCCGGAAGCCTGGCGGACATCAGTAAATTGGTCGAGGCAAGGCTTTTGGATGCAATTGTCTTGTGCGTCGATGCAGACATAGACGATTGCAGACATATCTTTGCGAGCCTAACCTCAGCCAAAACAGGCAATTCACCTATTCTGCTCTCTTATGGAACCGATGTAGCGCGCGGTGACCAACACGCGGTTTCGATCACTGGCGCTGAGATACACGCAGCTAGCTTCGACGGGGCCATCGAATGTCTCAAACGGATTGAAAAACATCTTCTTTCGGTGTGCAGCCGTGATCGTCAAGGAGACATACAAATGTGAGCGACGAGGCCCGCTCGCTAGCGTGCCCGAGGGTGACAGCAAAATCAAAAAAACCAACTAAAATTCTGCACGCTAGGCAAAAAAGGTGCAGAAATTCCCCCGGGCACGCATTTAAACTAACACTTGTTCTCAACACTGGTTGAACAAATTTGTGTCAACGTGCGTCGTTCTGACGGGTTCGTGGCAGATATCCCGTTCGGCTCGGGTGGCCGCAGCAAATGCGCTGCACAAGACAAAATTGCAACCCTGGCCACATCCTCAACTTTGGACATAAGCGGGAAGCAAATTTCCGTCTCAAACAGCTTCAGCCACCCATCGTTGTTTGGGGGATGAAAGCTGCAAACAGCGCACATCAGCGGTGACGATGCTGAAGCGACAAATTGGACGCGTCTGCACAACGAAATTCTGTTACCGGACGTCGTCGCCAGCGACGCACCCCATCATACTTCCCGATCGACTTGAACCAAAGGTGCGCGAAGAAGAGCGAACTGTTGGCCTCAAACCGGAGGGCCGGGACGATCCGCAACCGACTGTTTGGCGCCCACCCTTTCTCGGTGGATCATGTACAATCCCGCTGCAATTATGATCCCGATGCCAAAGAGACTGAGCATGTTCGGGAAGTCGTTAAACACGAGGTATCCAAAAAGCGTTGCCATCGGTAGCTCAAAATACTGCAGCGGAGCAAGCGTCGATGAAGGCGCGAATGACAATGCGTATGTCATCATCATATGGCTGACGGTCGCAAAGAACCCGACACCGATGAGCCAGATCCAAGCAATGTTGCTAGGCCAGACTGGATCGAACAGGCCAGATCCCGAGCCCATCGCCAAGATCAAGACGGGCAAGCAAAAGATGCTAGCGATCAAGCCGGTATGAAACTGTAACGTCACGGGATGGATCTTTCGCGAAAGCCCGCGCGTCAAAAGAATGTAAAAGGCAAATGCGACCGCCGTTCCCAGGGGGATGACGGCAACAAACCCGAAGGCTGCAAAGCTGGGTTGAATGACGAACAAGACGCCTACGAAACCAAAAAGCGCAGCACCGACACGACGCGGACCAACGTTTTCGTTTAGGTAGAATTTGCCCACCAGCATGACAATGAATGGGGCGACGAAGACGATTGCCAACGCGTCTGCCAGTGGCATCACGCGAATTGCCGCAATGAAACAGAATGTTGCAACCAGCAAAAGCAAGGCACGCGCAATAATCGTGGTCAATTGGCCCTCGGGTACGCGCAATGACAAACCCAAGGCCCATATAAACGGAGCCATCAGTACGCACTGCACAACAAAGCGCGCAGCTGTGATTTGCCCGATTGGCACGCTGGCCGATGCAAGTTTTGCAGCGACATCCAGCAAAGGGGCTGTCAGGCAAAAGCCAAGCATAAGCGTGACGCCGGCAAGCACACGATCTGTGGATTGAGAAACTGCGGCATCAGACGTCATTTTGCCATGTAGTGCTGTCTGGAGATGCGAGTCTATCCTCAAAGCGACGCTGCAGTACTCGGTCTGTGGCCGACAGCGACATCCACCAGAGTCCCGCAGCGATCGGGCGTGATCGCGGCTTGAATGTCGAGGTCAGCGAACCTGATATCTCGGCTCCAGCTATTCTAGAAGCAGCGACTGAGCACGCCACACCCCGTCTTTTAGACGAGCGCATCCGCGACCTCCGTTATTTCGGCTTCGTGGAGACAGAGCTAAATGGCGTACGACAAACCTCAGCGCGCGGGAATGAGCGAGCAATGCTCGCTCAATTTGTGACGGCCCATGTCCCCCAAAAATTATGGATGGATATGCGCGAATTCTACGCACACTTGAGTTGCGCTATCCGTTGAAAAGTCGGTGTTATTGACCGGATTCAGTCCGCAAACACTGCGTTCTGGCTCAGAACTTTTTTCTTCACTCAGGTTTTTTGCAGCGCCTGAGCTGTAACGACTGTTGCGTATCAAGTCTCGGGCCCGGCGCGTGGACCATAGATGGCAAGTTGCGCATCCGAAGCTTCGGATTCGTCCCAAGCACCCAACAGAATTCCGCGCGCGGGTGATCTGGCGCGCTCTATCTTGACATCATTTGCACTCATCGTCGTGCGTTGGGAAAGTCGTCTTGCCCAGTCGGACAAATACGCTGACATTTCGGCGCGGACTTGCGCGTGGTCTTCATCAGCGCCCAAGTCGATCAACTCGTTCGGATCATTTTCCAAATCGAACAACATCGGACGGAACCCCTGCGAGTGGATATACTTCCAACGCTTGGTCGCCACCATAAATTGGCGAGGATCTTCGACTTGGTCCGCCAATAAGGTCATTCCCGGCGAGACCCCATAGTCGTTTTCGCAAATGGCATAGTCACGCCAACGCTCCGGCTTTTCTCCTTTGAGGAATGGCATGAGAGATCGCCCCTCCAAGATGTGTGGACGCGGGCTGCCCCCTGCGATTTCAAGAAACGTCGGGGCAAGATCGATGGCTTCCACCAACTCATCGCACACCGTACCTCGGGCTTCTGCGCAGTCGTCCGAAGGGTCACGGATAATGAGCGGGATCTTTGCTGAACAGTCGTGGAAAAGATCCTTTTCACCCATCCAGTGATCCCCCAAGTAGTCACCGTGATCTGATGTCAGGACGATCAGCGTATCGTCCCACCGACCGCTAGCCTTCAAGTAATCGAACAGCCGCCCCATTTGGTCGTCACATTGTTTGATCAATCCCATGTAGGACGGGACAACTTCCTCCCGAACGTAATCACGTGAAAATGACTGGCCAACCCGACCGTCGGTAAAGGCCTTGAAAACGGGGTGCATATCTTTGCGCTCGTTTTCGCTGCGGTTGACGGGGATCACATGTTGGGGACCGTACATGTCGTTGTAAGGTGGTGGCGCAATATAAGGCCAATGCGGTTTTATGTAGCTCAAATGAGCACACCATGCGGTGTCACCCGCCTGCTCGATGAATTCAATCGCACGGGTCGTCATATACGGAGTTTCTGAATCTTCTTCTTGAATATGGGCAGCGGCCCGCGCGTTCTTTAGAAACCAACCGGATTGCACGTTGCCATCAGCATCCCGCGCTGAATTTGCAAAATCATGCCACGGATTGTCGCCAGGGTACCCCTTCTCCCTAAGCCAGGCATTGTACTTTTCTGCACCGTGTTTGTCATAAAGGCCTTCGGGCCCTTCCGGGCGCATCCCGTCATCGCGCTCCCAAACATCAAACCCGCACTGCTCCGTGCGAACACCGATGACGCTATCCGCCGGGATGCCCAATCTGCGGATCCCTTCTTCATCTGCTTTCATGTGGGTTTTGCCGATCAACCAGCAATCCATTCCGTGATCGCGCAAGTGATCCCCGATTGTTTGTTCACCGACTTTAAGTGGCACGCGGTTCCAGGTCGCTCCGTGAGAGTGGCAGTATCGCCCAGTATAGAAACTCATCCGCGACGCACCGCAAACCGGTGACTGAACATAGGCACGCGTGAACCGCACCCCGTCGGCCGCCAGACCGTCTATGTGTGGCGTTTGCAAGTGCGGATGTCCGGAGCAACTGAGATAGTCCCAGCGAAGCTGGTCAAACATGATGAACAGAATATTCTTTGCTTTTTTGGCCATAAGGTCGATCCGCTCACGTGCTGGTCCTTCTTACAGAATGTCTTGCATAGGTTCGCACAGATTGTCATCGCATCATTTTGCTGCCCCATAGCGCAGATGCTGGCGTACCGGCGTTGAGTAGAAAACAGAGCTGGGCACAGCAAACAGGTCACAGAGCGTGATGGAGGTTGCGGAAACGAACCACCGCAGCGAGGATTACAAATGCGCGATGTGGTGAGTTACATTATTGATATCATGCACTTAAATGAGATTTGTGCTGGCGATATTCTAGATGGAAGATAGTCACGCAGCAGGAAGACTTCGGTCAATGGGCGCTGCCATGCAGAAGTCTGCCTGGGTGTCCGTGTGGACCGTCAGCTAAACTCAGGCAATGTCATTCATGTACTGAGAGACGTGTTAATACCGATTGGCATCGCGTCGTTCATGCATTTGGACAATAATCTTGAGGTCGTTGCGTAAGGTTCAATCCCCACTTCAGGGACGCGCCCCTTAATGGCGAGACCTTCTACAGCCCGCGCGAAGCACACCTAACGGCAGACAAATGGAGAAAACGCCACAGCACCAATGGACCGCACAGTGCTCTGAGCAAGCGCCCAATACCTTTGAAACCATCGTCCAGATGGACCAAAGGCCAGTCACGAAGGTCCAATAAAATTGGACCGCTCAAATGGGCGGATCAGCTGTTCAAATGTACCAAATTCCATCATCAGTCGCGGAGGATGTCAGAGCCACGTTTTCTGCGCTTTCAGAAAAATAAACCAGCATGTCAGCCCGGCTCAGCCCGTCGTCCTGCTGGGTGCGCCAAAAATCAAAGCCCGCCTTGTCTGGGGTTCGATCTAGTACGTTTTCGTAAAGCAATGTCAGAAAATCGTTATCGGCCAAGGTGCTGGGCGTTCCATAAAGGCTTTGAAATTCGGCCGAGGCAATAAAGTGGTTGGCCATATCCAACAGATCAACGCCGCCTTCATCCAGTTGATCAATCCAAAAGCCCAAACCGGCATCGTCTGGTGTGCGGTCAAAACAAGCCTGGTACAGGCGATAAGCTTCGCCCGCGTTGCCATCGGCATCAAATGCCAACGTCCCGTCATTGAACGTTATACGCTCAACATCCGTCAGCCTCACATCGCCAAACATCCAATCCGGTGTCATGAAAACCGTTGCGTCCGGGCCAACCTGCATGCGCACATCCGCTGCGGCACTATCCACGATCAAGAAGTCCAGCCCATCACCGCCGCTCTCGCTTTGCATATGATCCGCGAAATGCAGGTGTCCGTCGTATTTCTTACTTGCACTTTTCTGCGGTGCGGTTGGCGCTTGGTCGAGGTCGACCGTGATCTGGACCACTTCGAACGGCTTCAACACCAGGTCAATGTCACCTGGATCGGTAAAGCTCAGGTCCACCAAATTCACGTCGACATCGTGTTCATTGTAATAGTACGGCGATCCGTCGATCAAAACGCTCTCTGCGGGTGCGCCTTTCTCCCACTGGCGACCATTTGAAGACGCCGGATCCATGACAATTTGAATGGCCGAAACGGAGTGTCCATCAGGCACAAACCCTGACAGGTCAAGTGAGATCTCTTGCACATCGAAACTGCGTGAAGACACGTAAAAGACAGTTTCTTCTTCGTCCCCATAGGAGTTGATCTCGATGTTGCCCGCCGCATTGGTGAATTCCGCGTTCAAAAGCTCTTTGCCAACAAGCGTGTCAGCCATCAGATCAAAGAGCGCACCTTGGATCGAATTGGTCACGCGCCCCGCATCGTCCAGACGCACACCTTGGTCTGTGTCTAGTGTCAGCGCTGTTCGGGATTGAAGATCGATGGCCCAGACATGTGCTGCATCCGCGCCCATTGAGATCATATGTTCAAATTGTTCTAAAAACGTCGATCCAGCAACCATGCCTTGCTGGGATGTTGCGGTGGTTTTCACATTCCATTCAGTGATGTGAAGATCCAGCTCCTTATCAAACGCGGCATCCCAGACTGCGAGATCCTTGTTGATGTAGTTCTTTTCGTTGCTGCCTCCGGTGAACTCCAGATGGCTCTTGTTGTAGTAATAATGCTCAACCACGCCGTCGATTGCTGCGCGCGCCTCAGAGCTCAGTTGATCGATGATGGTCTGATTAGCTGCCTCATTGCGAGCTAGGAAATCCTGGACACCCGGAGTGGCCTGAAACAATGATCCCTTGTTACCGGCCGTTGCCATCTGAACCAATATCTTGGGCTGTTGGGGCTCTGCAACACCTGCGGCGGCCATACCATCTGCAAGCGCCTTAGCCGCGATCGAGGCTTTGGCCCCATATGCGACCTCGCCCATTTCCCAGTGCTCACTGCCAATTTCAAAGGCTTCGACCACGTCGCCGTATTGCTGCATCACCAGTTCAGCAAAGCGGGCGATCTCACTTGCCGATGCGTCAAAGGCTTCGACGTTCACGCCCTTTGTAGGGATAATCAACGTAGCTTTGGTCGGGGTGCCAGTCGCCTGGCTCTTTGCAACACACCAATCGAGAAAGTTCACCAGTTCGGGTCGCAGCGCGTCGTCGACCAACTTAATCGTGCTGATCCAATCTGATCCATCGACAGGAACGCGTCCATCGCTCTGCGCGGTGTTTGGGTCGATATCGCCTTGTCCGCCGCCAAACCTTAAGTTTTGCAAGGAAAGGTTTTGCGCAACTTGCGCATAAGTCGCGTCAGGCGCGCCTGCTATTGTTTGGGTGAAGACAGTGTTCGCCCCGAACATGTTCTGCGAGACGACATTGCCGGAGCTCCCCAGCTCCGTCAGAGTTAAAAATCTCATTACTCATACCAATTCGTATCAACGCCCCCTCTGCTCGATGTCCTCAACTGGCGCTTTTTTTCCGCCTTACTTTTGCCTCAAATCTTACTGCCCGGCCACAATGAAGTCCTAATTTTTCGTTAACTCTTCGAAAATTTACGCATAGTATCAGCACCCTGCATGACAATGAGAGTCGAGACTGGCCATTGTGCATGTCTTGAAAACAAAAAATGTGGCGAATTTACGAATCAATTTATAATTGAGTTGGCACACGTAAAGGTCATGACGCCGAGGCTAGGGGTAGACCGCGTCATTCAAGTTCACACTTAGGCCCGAAGCTCAGAGCCAGTAATTGACGAGGGCCACGAGGGCGATTGCCGCGCTTGTCGCATCTGGCGGCTTGCTTTCGTTGCTTTCGGTCAGGGATGCAGGCGGGTCTAGGCGAAGGTGCCCTTGTCACTTCACCGCTTACAGCGGTTGTAGAGCGTCTCGTGCGGCCCATGTTCTCTGAGCGCATCACGCCGCCGTTGCTCGTTACAATCGATGAAGAAAATGCAGCTCAACTCGCGTCGGTCTTCGACGCGGGGTTTGCCATAGGGTTCGGAAAGTAGGGGCAAAGACGCACCATCTGCGCATCCATCAGCCAATAGAGATCGGACTTGTTCACCGCTCAATCTTCGAACCTTGAAGAACGCTCCTCATCAGAAATCGGTGGGTGCCGACCCCAAGGCCCAAACCACGGTTTACTTGAGGCTGGACGTGGACTGCCTTAGCTTCCGTATAAAACGTGTTTAGCTCCATTTTGGAGCATTTCGGAACACGCATTCAACTGCTGCACGGAAATGAACTCGTCTGGTTTATGGCCCTGCCCAGCCATGGAGCCCGGCCCGCACACGACGGTTGGAACACCAAGTCCAGTAAGCACGCCAGCCTCCGTGCCAAATGCAACATGCGTCGTGTCGCCGTCGCACCAAGACCGAACAAGAGAGACCACCGGGTCTGACGCCGCAACAGACAGGCCGGGATATCCTGCCAAAGCCTGTAGCGTAATTCTTGCGGGGTCTGGAAACTCAGCGGTGGCGTCCTCTGCCGCACGCTGAAGCCGCGCCTCGATCTCGTCCGGGTTATCCTCGGCCAGATGTCTGAACTCATAAAGAAGCGTCGCTTTGTCGGGAACGAGGTTCAACGCTGTCCCGCCGGACAGCTGACCGACATGGAAGGTCGTGTAAGGCACGTCATACGCGGCGTTGCAGACCCCATTGTCGCGCGTAGCCTTTTGCATTTTCCGCAGCTTCCCGACAAAGTCGGCAGCCACATGAAGCGCGTTGACAAAATTTGGGGCCAACGCGGAATGGCCAGCCTCTCCCCGAATGTCTGCGCGATAGGCGCGCTTGCCTTTGTGACCGATGGCAACCTGCATTTCAGTCGGCTCACCCACGATGGCCAGAGTGGGACGGCCCAGCAGAGATGGCAGGCGGTCTTTCATCCGCGATATTCCGACACAGCCAATCTCTTCGTCGTAAGACACGAGTAGCTTCAACGGCGCATTCAGGTCTCGGGTATGCACCGCATCTGCAAGGGCCAGCATCTCGGCCAGAAACCCTTTCATATCGGTCGTACCACGCCCGAATAGCCGGTCGGCTTGACGGGTCAGCTTGAAGGGTGGAACGCTCCAATCTTGGCCGGCAACGGGCACCACATCAGAATGCGCAGAGAGCAGCAAACCACCATCACCCGACGGCCCGATCTCGGCGAAAAGGCCTGCTTTGTCTTCCTTTGGGTCGATGATGCGATGCACGCGAAACCCGCGAGACTTCAGAAAATCCTCAACGTAAGAGATCAGGTCCAGGTTCGAGCGGTCACTCACCGTTTCAAACGCGATCAAGCGATCCAGAATCTCAAGCGACGGGGTCATGTCAAAGCCTCGCCGCCAATTGCGTCGAAGGCACCTGAACGAACCTTTTCCTGCGCATAATCGATAAATGCCTGCACCGTACGAGATTTCTCGGCGCCATGCGTGGTCAAAAGGCCCATACGCAAGGACCGGACAGGTCTCGAAATCGGCACGCAGACCAGCGGGTTACCGTCTGGCGACAAATCACTTTGCGGTCTGACATTTGCGATGGAATAGCCAAAGGCGTTGCCCACCATCGACCGCATCACGGCCATGTCGCGCGTTCGCTCTACAATACGAGGCTGTTGCGAGGCCGCCGAAAACAAGGACAGAAAGTAATCCGCACTGATCGGCAGATCGAGCAGGATCATCGGAAGTTCCGCCAAATCTTCAATCGACACCGATGCATGCTGAGCCAGCTTATGCCCGGCGTGTAACAAAGCAAACGGGTAAAGGCGCACAAGCCCAATAAAGTTCAGATCCGTCGGGATATCCATGTCATAGGTCAGCGCTATATCGATCTCCGAACGCTGCAAGGCGAGCAATATCTCCGCCTGGTTCAACTCCCTCTGAACGATCCTGACATCGGGATATCCGCTTTCAAACCCACGCCGCAGCCGTGGCAGGACGAGTTGCGCGAAGGTCAGCAAGCACCCCACGGCCAGAGGTCCGCGTGCGGTGCCGGAGATGTCCGCTGCAATATTCGTGATCTCTCGCGCGCCATTCAAGACCTGACGCGCCTGCGCGGAAACCCTTTGTCCGCCTCGTGTGAGCGAAAGGCCCTGTGCGTGCTGTCGCACGAAAAGCGCGATGCCTAATTCTTCCTCTAGCTGGGTGATGGCCGACGAGATCGATGGCGGCGACACATTCAGTCGGTCCGCTGCCCGCGCAATAGAGCCGGTTTCGCCAACGGCGACCAAATACTCCAGTTGTCTAAGGGTCAGACGGGACACTTCAGCGCTCCCGAAGGGTCGCCCGCTGTGCAGAAGCAGTGACAGCGCACCCGGTCAAGCCGCGCCGAGGGCCACATCTTGCTGGGCGAGCCAAAGCTGAAAGTCCCGGATCGTGCCTTCATAATCATCCCCGGCCAATGGACCTTCGATTGCATGAGCAGAATGCAGTGAGACCTGCATGCGCTCAAGCTTTTCCCGATCTTCACGGTTAACCTCTTCCCACAGCGCGATGCGCTGCTGGATCGTATCGTGATCCAGATTGTCGCGATATACAGACATGGTCCATTTGACACGGATCAAATTGGCATGGATCGGGAAGATCGACAGCGACACCAGTAGACTTGCGGCCTGACTGGCCACCTGAGTCGGGAATTTCGCAAAAAGGGAAGACCGTTTGCGTTCCGCCTCACTCAGCCCCGGAGCCCCATCCCCTCGCGGTGTGATATTGTCGGGGTAATTCGCGGCATAAGACGTATAGCCATCGCCGTTGACCAGCTTGCGGGACAGTCCTGACGGCGTATAGCCATGAAGGGTTTGCGGATGAACCACGCTCAGGTGGTAGCCCTCCATGAAGTTCTCAACGAGGCATTTCCAGTTGGTTTGCCAGTCTTCCTCGGCCACGTGGACGAGACGGAAGTCCGATGTCTCATAAGGTGCCAGCATCTCATCAAGTTCGGCGTGCTCAAAGGGGTCGGCGTTTGCGTCCAGGTTCACGTAAATGAAGCCGTTCCAAAGTTGCACCTTGTGTTCAGGCAGTTTGCAGGACTTGGCTTCGAAGCCTGCATTTTCCATCCGGGGCGCGCGCAACAATCCGCCATCGCGCCCATAGGCCCACGCATGATACGAGCAGACAAACCGTTTGGTGCTGCCACGCCCCTCTGCCAGCGGCATACCCCGGTGCCGGCACACATTGGCCAAAACCCGAATGGCCCCGTCATCGCCGCGCACCACGAGCAACGGTTCGTTTAAAAGTTGCGCCGTAAAGAAATCACCCGGCTCTGGGACTTCATCAAACCGGCCCAGACAATGCCAGCCGCTGCGTAGGACAGTGCGCGCTTCGTGCTCGAACTGGTCTTGCGACGTGTAAAAACCTCCGGGCATTCCCATCGGCCGGTCAGGAGGCAAAGCTGCCAGAGTCTGAAGTTTGTCTCGCAGATAGCTCATGCCACCCTCCTCTGTGCTGCGGGTTATGCGTCGCCAGGGACGCCATATGAAGGCGCGGCACCGGGGTCCAAAGCGCGCCGCACGTAATCATCTAGTTGTGGCTTGTAGACGTCCCAGGCAGTGGCCACCGCTTCGATCGGGCACTGCTCGGTCCAATCACAGCGCAGATCGGCCACGGGCCACGCAACCTGATCGACGAGCAACATGCCAGCAGAGTGCACTGGCCCGGCCTCACCGCCAGCGTCGAGACCCGCGCGCATAGCCGCAATCAGGCGGTCGCCCAGATGCCCGGTCGACGCCTCAAACGCCGCAACGATGGCAGCTGGAACTCCGTCATGGGCCAGCAGGTTGCCTCCTGAGGCGACATTGATCCCCTGCGCCTCGTTCCAGTTGCCCAGAACGTTTTTTCCAGAATGGATAGCAGTGCTCCCGGTAGCATCAATCCCCAGAAGCTGTCGGTACTCGATATCGGCAGCTTCGCTTGTGACTGCGCGTACAGCATCGGCTGCCGACGCGCCCCGTTCCATTAGATCCAGTGTCGCCGGCCCAAGGCGCGGGTCGGTCACGTTCTGGCTGGCGACGGCTCCGACGCCTGCGCGCGCGTATGCACAGCGCGCCGCAACGGCGGGAGAGGAAGAGGATATTGCCATACCGAACATCCCGGTTTCAGCGCAGCGGGCCACGAGCGAAAACGTCATAGCGCCTAATCCGGGATCACAGCGGTGGCGTCTATTTCCACCAGCCATTCAGGCCGCGCAAGCGCCTGCACCACGAGCCCTGTGGAGACCGGATGCACCCCTTTGATGTACTCGCCCATGGTCCGATACACAGCCTCGCGGTGGCGCACATCGGTGATGTAGACGACGACCTTGACCAGATGCGCCATCTCGCCACCGGCTTCTTCGATCAACTGCCGGATGTTTTGCATCACCTTGTGGGTCTGCTCAGCCGGATCGTGGCTTTCGATGTTCTTCGCATCATCAAGGTTCTGCGGGCATTGCCCTCGCATCCAAACGGTGCGCCCGCCGCGGGTGACAACTGCTTGACAGAGATCGTTATCGAGCGACTGCTCAGGGTAGGTATCGGCGGTATTGAAACGCCGGATGCGCTCATGGGCCATGTTATGCTCTGCTCCCTGCATCAATCTTTGCCATCAGGTATTGGGCGAAATCGTAATTGGGACGCTCCAAATGGCTGAGGTGACCCGGCGTTGCCGCCTCTGAACACAATCCGCGATAAACCTTTTCCGTGCAGCCGCGATCCTCGACATTTACCTCATCAAGCAGCGTCTTGAGCGCGGTGAAGTTATCCTGCAAGTCCGGGTCATCCTTGAAGTCATTCGACATGCCGCCGCCGAAACGAATATGCACTTGACCGGGGCCTTTAGGGTGGAGCGAGATATACCAGAAATACCCCGGCGTCAGGGTAATCATCAGACTCGGATATAGCGCCAGAAGATAAGTGGTGCGCCGCTCATCGCCATGCAGCCGGTTATTGTTGGGATGCGCCATTGCGATGCGCAGAGATTCATCCTTCAGGATCGTATGATAATTGAAGGCCGCGTGACCGGGCGGACTAATCATATCCTCCAACCGAGACAACCCACCAATCGTCCCTGCATGGCAAACCGGGAGATGGTAGCTCTCCATAAAATTTTCAGCCAGCACCTTCCAATTGGTGTCCCAAACATGTTCTTCGTAGAAAGACTCCGAATAATTGGCCATATCGTAGCCTTCGATCATGCCGGCGACTTCGGACAGTTGCTCAGCCACTGGCGCGGCCTCGGGATCAAGGCAGACAAACACCCAGCCCAGCCATTCTTCGCAGCGCACCTGCGGCAGCGTGTAGTGGTCTTTGCAAAACCCCTCGTTTTGGGACATGGCAGGCGCGCCACGCAGCTTTCCGTCAAGGTTGTATGTCCAGGCGTGATAGGGGCAGACAATTGTTTTGGCATTGCCCCGCCCGTGCAGAAGCGTTGACATGCGGTGCAGACAGACGTTGCTCATGGCGCGCAACGATCCGTCGCGGTCCCGCAGCACGACAATCGGCTGATCTGCCAGCTCGCACGCAACATAATCCCCCGGCGCCGCCAACGCATCAGCGCGCCCCACGCAATACCAATCTTTGCGGAAGATATGCTCCAGCTCTGCATCTACAAAGCTCTGCTGGGTGTAAACCTCCGTCGGCATCGCGCGCGCGCGCTCAAACGGGACCGAGGTATTTTCCCTTAGGGCATCAATTGGATCCACATGGTCTTTCGGCATGTACACACTCCTGATCTGAGTCGCTGGCCAGCGCCACGCGCGCATTGAAGCGGCTGTGCCGCCAAACAAAGAACAAGTCCAGCTTACCGTTGATTAGGCAAAATCTAATCGACATAAGGCAAGAGAAAATCAATTTCTGGTCTGGGCGCAAGGCGGAAAATGTCAGCGCTTGAAACAAGGTTCGATGTGCAAAGGGTCTAAGGCATGGAAAAGTTCGACGCGGTGGTTATCGGCGCTGGCCAGGCGGGCGTCGCAACCAGCGAACATCTGCGCGCGCAAGGCATAGAGCACGTCGTTCTGGAGCGCGGACGCATCGCCGAACGCTGGCGATCCGAACGGTGGGATTCGCTTGTCGCGAATGG
The DNA here is from genome assembly GCA_013214665.1 of Paracoccaceae bacterium. Classification (GTDB taxonomy): domain Bacteria; phylum Pseudomonadota; class Alphaproteobacteria; order Rhodobacterales; family Rhodobacteraceae. The sequence continues at coordinate 1,291 of JABSSA010000064.1, read as the reverse complement.
ACCAGCCTGGCATGATCGCTTCCCCGGCATGGCCTTCAATTGCGGCAGTGACAGCTTCCCTGACAAGGAAAGCGTCGCGCGCTACTTTGAAGAATACGCTCAGATGATCGACGCGCCCGTACGCACCGGCGTAACCGTAGAACACGCCCGCCCTCATGCTGATCGGCCTGGCTTTTTGATCGAGACATCACAAGGCCCCATCGAAGCGCGCCACCTGGTCAGCGCCACCGGCCCGTTTCAAAAACCTGCCATTCCGCCCATCATTCCTGAGACCGCGGATGTTAAGCAAATGCACTCCACCGCCTACCGCAATCCCGACGCTTTGCCCGATGGCGCGGTGCTGGTGATCGGCGGCGGGTCGTCTGGGTCTCAGATTGCCGCAGAGTTGCAAGAGGCCGGGCGCAAGGTTTTCTTTTCCATCGGACCACACGACCGCCCGCCGCGCCGGTACAGAGGTCGCGACAATGTGTGGTGGCTAGGCGTGTTGGGCATCTGGAATCTCGACACACCGGCACCCGGCACCGAACATGTCACCATTGCTGTCAGCGGTGCGCACGGCGGCAAAACCGTCGATTTCAGACGGCTTGCGGACCGTGGGATCACACTTTTGGGCATGTCATCGGGCTATGCGGACGGCACGCTGCAAATTGCCGACGACCTCAAGACAAACCTGGATGCGGGCGACGCGAACATGCTGGGTTTACTAGAGGCAGCCGATGCATATGTCGCGCGAACCGGCATTGATCTGCCCGAAGAGCCGGAGGCATGGGTCATTCCAAACGATCCGGAGTGTGTCATCAACCCAATCCGTTCACTCAACCTCGCGGATCATGGCATCGGAACAATTATCTGGGCTACCGGCTTCAAGTTCGACTATGGATGGCTTGAAGCGGACACACTGGACGATCGGGGCCGTCCGATCCATCAACGCGGCGTTTCACCGGTTCCCGGCCTCTATTTCGTTGGCTTGCCCTGGCAGTCGCGTCGAGGGTCGTCCTTCATCTGGGGCGTTTGGCATGATGCAAAGTTCATCGCCGACCAAATCGCAATTCAAGAAAACTATTTTGCTTACAGGCCCGCATCTTCGTGACTATTCGCGCCCCCGTGATGCAGGACTATACTCCCGCAAACATTGGCAAAAAAGCTGGCTAAGCCACAACCAAGTCTACAGCCAGAAGAGTGGCGCTTGTTTTTTTACGCCGCATACATCGGTCAAGTTGACCAGCGAAATAGTCCGCTTCACCCTGCCTAGGGTCAGGACTCATAACCAGTAAATGACCAATGCTGTGCG
>JABSSA010000063.1 GCA_013214665.1 Paracoccaceae bacterium | reverse complement strand
TATCGTGCCGCATTGGGCGAATTGGGATCATTTCAACGAGCTCGATAAGAAGGGTTTGATGATGTACGGCCAGATGACGGCTGGGTCGTGGATCTATATCGGCACCCAAGGCATCGTTCAGGGCACCTATGAGACCTTTGCCGAAGCCGGTCGCCAGCATTATGGCGGCGACCTGACGGGCAAATGGATTTTGACCGGTGGGCTTGGCGGTATGGGTGGGGCACAGCCTTTGGCGGCTGTGTTTGCCGGGGCGTGTTGTCTGGCGGTGGAATGTAATCCCGACAGCATCGATTTCCGCCTGCGTAGCAAATACCTCGATGAAAAAGCCGAGACGCTGGATGAAGCGTTGGAAATGATTGACCGTTGGACCAAAGCGGGCGAGGCGAAATCGGTGGGGCTGTTGGGCAATGCGGCCGACATCTTCCCAGAAATCTACGCGCGCGGCGTTCGGCCCGACATCGTAACCGACCAGACCAGCGCGCATGACCCGATCAACGGGTATCTGCCACAAGGGTGGACCCTGGGCGAATGGCGGCAAAAGCGGGAAAGCGACCCGAAGGCCGTCGAAGCGGCGGCGCGGGCGTCGATGAAAGCGCATGTCGAGGCGATGGTGAACTTTTGGAACGCAGGCGTGCCGACCTTGGATTACGGCAACAACATCCGACAGGTCGCTTTGGAAGAAGGGTTTGAAAATGCCTTTGCCTTTCCGGGCTTTGTGCCGGCCTATATCCGTCCTTTGTTTTGCGAAGGGATTGGCCCGTTCCGATGGTGTGCGTTGTCGGGTGATCCCGAAGACATCTATAAAACCGATCAGGCGATGAAAGAGCTGTTTCCCGAAAACACGCATCTGCACAATTGGCTGGATATGGCCCGCGAGCGCATCGCGTTTCAGGGGTTGCCCGCGCGCATCTGCTGGATCGGATTGGGGGACCGCCATCGCGCGGGGCTTAAATTCAACGAAATGGTGGCCAGCGGTGAGCTGAAGGCGCCCGTTGTGATCGGGCGCGATCACCTCGACAGCGGGTCTGTCGCCTCGCCCAATCGCGAGACGGAAGCGATGTTGGACGGGTCCGATGCCGTATCTGATTGGCCATTGTTGAACGCTTTGGTGAACACGGCTTCGGGGGCGACCTGGGTCAGTTTGCACCACGGTGGGGGCGTTGGCATGGGCTTTAGCCAGCATGCTGGCGTGGTGATTGTGGCCGACGGGACAGACGCCGCAGCCAAACGGCTGGAGCGGGTTTTGTGGAACGATCCGGCCTCGGGCGTCTGGCGTCATGCCGATGCAGGATACGATCTGGCCAAGGAAACCGCGCGGGTGCACAAATTGCGACTGCCGGGAATTACCGGGGTTTGATAGCGCAAACAATTTTGCCGCTCAGGCATTGACCACAGCGCGCTTGAGGCGCACACATTGCGGCATTCCCGACATCAGCCGCAGTTTGCGGCGTTTCTCAAAGTGAGTTGCACCATGACCTTTGCCCAATATCCAAGCCTGGCAGGTAAATCCGTTTTGATCAGCGGGGGGGCTTCGGGCATCGGCGCGGAAATCGTGCGCGCCTTTCACGGACAGGGGGCCAAGGTCGGGTTTCTGGACCGCGACGAAGCAGCGAGTGTTGCCTTGGCAGACGCGCTGAACGGCGAGGTCAGCTTTGCGCTGTGTGACTTGCGCAAGATTGAAGAGATGCGCGCCGCGATCGAGAAATTGCGCGGCGACATTGGCGCATACGATGTGCTGGTCAACAACGCCGCGCGGGATGATCGGCATGATTGGAAGGACGTCACTCCAGAGTATTGGGACGAGCGAATGCAGACCAATCTGCGCCATATGTTCTTTGCGATTCAGGCGGTTGCGCCGGATATGATCGGCAAAGGGGCTGGGTCCATCGTCAACATCGGATCGAACTCTTGGTGGGAAGCAGGCGGCGGGTTTCCGGCCTACACAACGGCCAAGTCGGCGGTGCACGGGTTGACGCGTACGATGGCGCGCGATCTGGGGGATCACCGCATCCGGGTGAACACAGTTGTGCCGGGTTGGATCATGACGGATCGCCAGAAAGAGCTTTGGGCGACGCCGGAGGCTTTGGAAAAGCACCGGGATCGTCAGTGTTTGCCCGATTTGATTGACCCGGTTTATGTGGCGCGGATGGTTGTGTTTTTGGCCTCCGACGACGCTGCGATGTGTACGGCTAACAACTTTATGGTCGAAGCGGGATCAATCTGATCCAAGCTCGTGCCGCCAAGGTGGATTTGCGCCTGCGCGGCTAACGCTGATGGCGGCGGCGCGGCAGCCAAAGGTGAGCGCGCGCTGCAACGCTTGGGGCGTGAGCTGGTGCAGGGCGGATTTGGACAACAGACCTTGTGAATCGAGATCCGCCAAAAGGCCCGCATTGAATGTATCGCCCGCGCCGATTGTATCTTTGACATCTACAGCAGGGGGCGATGCGGTCACGGGCGCATCTTGCCCCGTGATCCAGGCGCGGACGCCTTCATCGCCGAGCGTCAAACACATCAGCGCGGTGGCGGCTGATCCGTGCGCGAGTGCTGCTTGGTCACGGGGCGTTTTCTTTGGGCCCAGCCAATCAATGTCTTCCTCGGAGAGCTTTACGATATCGGCAAGGGCCAGCATCTCGTTGAGCCGCGCGCGGTACCGGCTGTCGTCGGGGATGCAATCGGGGCGGATGTTGAGATCGAGCATGATCACGCGAGCACCAGCTTCTTGGCGGGCCAGATGCAGGTAGCTGTCTGCCGCAGGTTCGGTCGCCAGGCTGATCCCACCGAACACCAAGGTGCTAACAGCGTCTGGCAGCGTTGGCAGATCAGCGAGCGATACCATGCGCCCCGCAGAATTTTCATCGACAAATGAATAGGTTGCGTGCCCATCAGTGAGGTGGGCAAAAGACAAAGTGGTGGGCCGGTCAGACAGGTTTGCGAATGCGGTGCTGACGTGGCTTTCGGCAAGCGCCTGTTGCAGTTGGGTGCCAAATTGATCGCGCGACAGGCCGGAAAACAGGGCCGATGGCACCCCCAAACGTCCGAGCGCAATGGCGGAATTCAACGCAGCACCACCCGGATGCGGCACAAACCCCACGCGGCCATCCAGCGTGGGTTGCTCTATCATGTCAATCAGCGCTTCGCCGCAGAATACGATCACGTCGTGTCCCCTCGTCATTCACCATAGAGCACAAAACGAGATTGGGAAAAGCGCGGCTTACTGGCTTTACGACACGTTTTTCAGAGACACCTCAAGCGCGTGCCAGAAAGAGCGCGCGGATGAGCTGGCCGACAGCACGACAAAGCTGTCGCTGCCGGTGCGGATGATCAACGCGCCCATATGTTCCATCGTCGTGCGTGCAGCCGCGTCTCGGGGAAAAACATCCGGGTGCAGGTCGAGGGGGCAAAGTCGCTCCATCGCCGCATGTGCGAGCGGGCCGCTGATCTCGACGCAGCACCAATTGCTGGTCTGCTCAGTGCTGTAGGCGGCTTTGGACAGCGCCTTTGCCGCAGCCCCTTCGGGATGCATGACCAGGATCTGATCAGCGGCGAGCGGCAGGGCGCGCATGTCGCCTGCGGCGGTGCTGGTTGTGGGCGCGGGGCGCGCCACGCCGAAATCCGATTTCAGTGCGGCATCAAATGCGGCCTCCGCCCCAAGTGGCACCGAAAAAGAGGTGAGCGCCACATCCGGCAATTCGCGCAGGCGGGTGCCTGCGATGGTCAGGTCATGCCCTGCGAGGGGCGACTTGGCGACAAGAGTGATCTCAGCCACGTTGCCGTACTCCTTCCGGGTCAATGTGATGGGCGGAGCATACTTCGACCATCATGTCTTTGCCGCGCACCGGATCATAGGCCCGTACGTGCTCGCCGATCCGTTCTTTGCCGCGCTTGAGATAGCCAAGGCCAACCGAATGACCAAGCTCAGGCGAATAGGCCACCGATGTCATCCAGCCCTGATCATGGGCCATGTCCGCCGGTTCGCCTTTGGTGAGGAAATGTGCGCCCGCGGTCAGCATGTCGCTGCGGTTGACGGGCCGGAAGCCCATCAGGCGCATCCCGTCGTCGCGGTTCATCTCTGGCCGCTCTGACAGTTTGGAGCCGATCGAGTCCTTTTTCTTGGAAACCATGCCAGCCATACCCAGCATCGCCGCCGTGGTTTGACCGTTCAGCTCATTGCCCGCCGCATGACCTTTTTCAATCCGCATGACACCCAACGCTTCGGTGCCATATGGGACGACGTTGAATTCTTCGCCGACCTGCATCAGCGCGCGAATGAGGCTGTCGCCATAGCGGGCCGGGACAGAGATTTCATAGGCCAGCTCGCCCGAGAACGAGATACGGAACAATCGCGCGTCAACGCCAAAGGCTTTGCATGGGCCGCAGGCCATGAAGGGGAACGCCTCGTTCGAGAG
>JABSSA010000062.1 GCA_013214665.1 Paracoccaceae bacterium | reverse complement strand
GAAAAAGACATCCTCCACCCCCTCAAAACACGCGCATCCGTCTTGATCGATACATCGGAGCTGACGATCCATGACCTGCGTGCTCAACTGGACCAGTGGTTTGCCCCAAGCGCGCAAGGTACCTTAAACGTGGCCATCCACAGTTTTTCCTACAAACGCGGATTGCCGTTTTCGGCCGACATGGTCTTTGACTGCCGATTCCTGCGGAATCCTTATTGGGAACCGACCCTTCGCGAGAAAACCGGGCTGGATCCAGAGATACAATCCTTTGTCAGCGCCGATTCCACGTGCGCCCCTTTTGAGGCCCGTGTGCACGATCTGGTGCTCAGTTTGCTGCCGGAGTTCGTGTCAGAGGGGAAATCACATCTGTCGGTTGCGTTCGGCTGTACTGGCGGAAAGCACAGAAGTGTTACGATTGCGGAAAGATGCGCCGTAGCCCTTGCAGAAGCTGGATGGCGGGTGTCAATAAAGCATCGCGACTTAGATCGTTCAAAGCGGGACGGGGCAGCAAATTGATCGGAATCGTTATTGTGGCTCATGGTGGTTTGGCGCGCGAATACCTCGCGGCGGTCGAGCACGTGGTCGGGTCACAACAGGCGATCCGCACAGTTGCCATCGAAGCCAATCACGACAGGACCGTAAAGCAATCCGAAATATGTTCCGCCGCAGATGAGGTGGATACCGGCGATGGAGTTGTTGTGGTGACGGATCTTTTCGGCGGATCGCCCAGCAATTTAAGCCTGCAAGCGTGCCGACCACAAAACCGCCGGATCATCTATGGTGCTAATTTGCCGATGCTGCTCAAGCTCGCAAAGTCACGCCATTTGCCTGTCCCGGATGCAGTTAATGCTGCTTTGACCGCCGGAAAGAAGTATATCGATAGTCAGAACATTAACACTGACGCCTCGAACACCTGAAAATACCCATGACGACCAAGACACTTCAAATCATCAACCAAAAAGGATTGCACGCGCGTGCTTCGGCCAAACTCGTCGAGGTGGTGGAGGCGTTTGACGCTGCGTGCGAAGTGTCTAAGGACGGGTTGAGCGCATCAGGCGACAGTATTATGGGGCTTTTGATGTTGGCAGCCTCCCAAGGAACCAGTATTGACGTAGAAACCTCTGGGCCAGATGCCGAAGCGCTGGCAGATGCGCTGTCGGCCTTGGTGGCTGATCGGTTTGGAGAAGAAAACTGAGCCTTTTTCGGCTGCGCACGCAAACGCAAGGAACGGACTTTGGTAGATTCGACAGAAGAGGCCATCGGAGCGGAAACATCGCCTGAGCCCGTCACATTCACCAAATACGATCGTAGCACGCTGAGTTATGCGACCACGTTTGATGACCCGTGGAAGGCGTCCATGATCCGTGTGATGGAAGCGCTCACCGGGAAACTGACCATCCTGCGGCTCATTCGCAAATTCGAACGCCAAGGCGCGCCGACGGGTCAAGCCTTTTGGCGCGCTTGTTTGGATGTGATGGGCATCGAGCTGACCACACCAGTAGAACAGTTGCTGCGTATCCCTAAAGAGGGGCCGGTTATCGTCGTGGCCAACCATCCGCATGGCATGATTGACGGCATGATCTTTGCCGATCTAATCGGGCGCGTGCGCAATGACTATCGCATTCTCACCCGGTCGTTGTTGACGGTGCTGGATGAGGTAGCGGGCAGCTATATGATCCCGGTGCCGTTTCCGCATGATGATGATGCGCAGCGCAAAATGGTTGAAATGCGCTCCAAAGCTATGGCGCATCTGGCCGATGGCGGTGTGGTTGCGCTGTTTCCGTCGGGCGTTGTGGCGTCGTCTGACACGATGTTCGGACCGGTCATTGAGCGGGATTGGAACGTCTTTACCGCCAAGATGATCCGCCGCTCAGGTGCGACCGTGGTGCCGATGTTTTTCCCCGGCTCAAACAGCCGCACCTATCAGATTGCCAACCAGATCTCTCCGATGCTGCGGCAGGGGCTTTTGCTGCATGAAGTCGTGAAATGCCTGAACCGTCCACAAGGCCCGGTGGTTGGCCATCCCCTCGACAAAGATTTTGTGGAAGAAATGGGCAAAGACCCGCGCGGCTTCATGGTTTGGCTGCGTGAACACACAATGAACCTGAAAGACTGACGGATTTTTCCTCCGGTGGCTGCGGAGTGCGGATCAACCTGTTACCGGGTTGGGACAGGCACCTCTCCGCGATAATCGTAAAACCCGCGCTGCGTTTTGCGGCCAAGCCATCCGGCTTCGACGTATTTGGTCAGCAGCGGGCAGGGGCGGTATTTGGTATCGGCCAACCCGTCATGCAGCACGTTCATGATCGCCAAGCAGGTATCCAGCCCGATAAAGTCCGCCAGCTCTAGAGGGCCCATCGGATGATTTGCGCCAAGCTTCATGGAAGAATCGATCGACTGCACGGATCCAACGCCTTCGTAAAGCGTATAGACCGCCTCGTTGATCATCGGCATCAGGATCCGGTTCACGATGAAAGCAGGGAAATCCTCTGCGCTGGCCGCAGTTTTGCCCAGCCGATCAACGACCGTTTTGCAGGTTGCAAAGGTTTCTTCATCTGTTGCGATGCCGCGAATAAGCTCTACCAACTGCATCACAGGGACCGGGTTCATAAAGTGAAATCCCATGAACCGTTCGGGTCGGTCCGTGCGGCTGGCCAAGCGCGTGATCGAAATGGATGACGTGTTAGAGGTGAGAATCGTATGGCTGGCCAGATGCGGGACCAGATCCTCAAAAATGGCTTGCTTGATCGTTTCACGCTCTGTCGCAGCTTCGATGATCAAATCGCTACGGCCCAATTCGCTGAGCGTTTGTGTGGTCGAAATTCGGGCAACAGCCTGATCTTTCGCCTCTTCCGAAATCTTGCCGCGCCCGACCTGACGGCTCAGGTTCCGGTCAATGGCGTCCAGGGCGCCAGAAAGTGCATCGGCAGAAACGTCATTCAAAAGAACATCATAGCCCGCCAAAGCCATCACATGGGCGATCCCGTTGCCCATTTGGCCAGCGCCGACAATTCCGATTTTATGCACGTCCATTCCGGCTCTCCTTGGGCTCTGTCCATACTCTATGCGGCCCGTTGCGCAGTGCCAAGCGGAACCCGATCCATCAAATTGAACCTTTAACCGAATGTAAGGGTCTCTGGCGAATTTTGGGCTTCGGGAATGGGAAGTGAGTGAACTATGACAGTCAGTCTTATGAGACCGGCTCAGCTGGATTACCAGCCGTGCCGCTATGGAAAATCACGAGTTAAGTTCCGGGGCCCAATGCGGTCGTTAGAGGAACCTTTTGTTGCGTTCTTTGGTGGAACGCACACGTACGGAAAATATGTGGAAACGCCGTTTCCGCAGCAAGTTGAACAAAGCTTGCAGTTTCCTTGCGTCAATTTCGGTCACATGAACGCCGGTATCGATCTGTTCTTGAATGATCCGGCCCTGCGTCACGCTGCGACAGATGCACAGGTCACCGCGGTACAGGTGTTAAGCCCGCGCAATATGAACAATCGGTTTTATACCGTGCACCCTTTGCGCAATGATCGGTTCGTGAAACCTTCGTTGTTTTTACGTGCGCTTTATCCGGATGTTGATTTCACGGAAATCGCCTTTACCCGTCACTTGTTGATCAAACTACACACAAAAGACGCCCGGCGGTTCCGCAAAGTGGTGGATGAATTGCGCACAGCGTGGGTGTCACGGATGCGGTTTTTGTTGTCGCAAATTCCCGGACCAATCGTGCTGTATTGGTTCTCGAAACGCGCGCTGGACCGAGGTGGTGAGATTTTTGGCGATGATCCGTGGTTTGTAACCGAGGAAATGGTCGCTGAGCTTAATCCGCTGATCGCAGAATTTGTGCAGATCGTACCAAGCTCCAAAGCGCGCGCCGCTGGCACCGATGGTATGATCCTTGCCGAAGAAGAGCGTCCGATGGCGGAAAAGATGTTGGGGCCGATATCTCACCAGGAAGCCGCGCATGCGTTGACCGAGGCGATTGGCCGTCACCTGTAAAAGCAAAGCCGCCCGCGCATTTCTGTGCGGGCGGCTTGTTATTCAAATCTCGCGACGATTTAGCCGAGCTTTTCGACCAGCTCTGGCACCGCGTCAAAGAGGTCCGCAACCAAACCGTAATCGGCAACCTGGAAGATCGGCGCTTCTTCGTCTTTGTTGATCGCAACGATGACCTTGGAGTCTTTCATGCCGGCGAGGTGCTGAATAGCGCCCGAGATGCCGACCGCAACATAAAGGTCAGGAGCCACAACCTTACCGGTCTGACCAACCTGCCAGTCGTTCGGTGCATAGCCGGAATCAACGGCCGCACGCGATGCGCCAACCGCAGCGCCAAGCTTGTCGGCCAAGGATTCGATCAGTTTGAAGTCATCTTCAGAACCAACGCCACGGCCACCGGAAACAACTACACCCGCAGATGTCAGCTCAGGACGATCGCTTTCGGCGACCTTGTCTTCTACCCAAGACGACAAGCCGCTGTCAGCCGGTGCGCCCACGGTTTCCACGCTGGCCGAGCCGCCTGTGCCCGCTGCGTCGAATGTGGATGTCCGGAAGGTGATGACTTTCTTGGCATCGCCAGATTTCACAGTCTGAATCGCGTTGCCCGCATAGATCGGGCGTTCAAATGTGTCGGCGTCGATCACGGCTGTCGCGTCAGAGATCACCATCACGTCGAGCAGGGCCGCAACGCGCGGCATCACGTTTTTCGCATCTGTCGTCGCCGGGGCAACGATGTGATCGTAGTCGCCCGCCAGACCCACGATCAGGTCTGCTGTGCCTTCGGCCAGACGGTGGCCCAGTGCGTCGCCTTCGGCAACCAGCACTTTGGCAACGCCATCGATTGTAGCAGCGGTTTCGCCCGCCGCGGCGGCGGTGCCACCTGCGCAAAGCACATGCACGTCACCCAGCGCCTTGGCGGCGGTCACAGCTTTCGCTGTGGCGTCCATTGCCAGTTCGCCGTCGTTCACTTCGCCCAAAAGAAGTACTGCCATCAGACTGCTCCTGCTTCTTTGAGTTTCGATACCAGCTCATCAACGGAGCCAACTTTGATGCCCGCCGCGCGTTCGGCAGGCTCGGCTGTGCCGACCACAGACAAACGTGGTGTCACGTCGACGCCGTAATCTTCAGCTGTTTTCTCATCCAACGGTTTTTTCTTCGCCTTCATGATGTTCGGCAAAGATGCATAGCGTGGTTCGTTCAGACGCAGGTCAACGGTGATAACCGTTGGCATCGACACGCTGATCGATTGCAGACCGCCGTCCACTTCGCGTGTGACGTTGGCTTTGTCGCCAGCGATTTCGACTTCCGAAGCAAATGTCGCCTGGCTCCAACCCATGAGCGCCGCCAGCATCTGGCCTGTCGCGTTCATGTCGTTGTCGATGGCTTGTTTGCCGCACAGAACGAGGCCGGGCTCTTCTGCGTCCACAACACCTTTGAGGATTTTGGCAACGGCCAGCGGTTCGATGTCGTTGTGCACGTCGTCAGAGGCCACAACCAGGATCGCGCGGTCCGCACCCATTGCCAGCGCCGTGCGCAGCGTTTCCTGGGATTGCTTCACGCCAACAGAAACGGCGATGACTTCATCCGCCTGACCCGCTTCTTTCAGACGAATGGCCTGTTCCACGGCGATTTCATCGAAGGGGTTCATGGACATTTTTACATTGGCGAGATCGACGCCCGAGCCGTCCGCTTTCACACGAACTTTCACGTTATAGTCGATCACACGTTTGACAGGCACCAAGACCTTCATGTGCGTTCCTCTCTCTTCACTGAATGCGACTCGGCCTTTTGGGTGGAGCCTCGGATTTTGGGTGGTTTACAAAACCGAAGCGCCGACAAACAGGGCAAATCCGCCATTTTATGTCGCGACGACGTCGCGTTTTACAATTTATCTGTTTGCACCCGGTATCCAAAGGACATCGTCGGCCCCGTCGTTGTTGGCGATGCGGGCCGCAACAAAGAACCAATCGCTCAATCGGTTGAGGTATTTCACCGCGTCCGGATTGACCGTTTCGATGCCCGCCAGCTCAACCGCCAACCGTTCTGCGCGACGACACACTGTGCGGCAGACATGCAAATGCGCCGCCAAAGCCGACCCACCGGGCAAGATGAAACTGCGCAACGGTTCAAGTCGCTCGTTCATCTCGTCAATTTCGGCCTCAAGGCGCGCGACTTGTTCTGGGGTCATGCGCAAGGGCGGATATTCGGCTTCGGCGTCCTTATCCATGTCGGGCATACACATGTCGGCGCCCAAATCGAACATATCGTTCTGGATGCGGTTCAAGGCCGCATCGATATCGCCAGTCGCAGACAAGCGAGCGACGCCGATATGCGCGTTCAACTCATCTGACGTGCCATAGGCGGCTACGCGCTGCGAATGCTTGGCCACCCGAGATCCATTGCCCAGGGCTGTTTCGCCCTTGTCGCCTGTTTTTGTGTAAATCTTGCTTAAGACAACCACGCCTTAGCTCCCCCCAGATTGGCGTGCCAGCATGACAATGACCATGAGCAAGACCACCACAAACTGTGCGATCAAACGCCATCTCATTAATCGGTTTGCGTTGTTCTTGGCCCAGCCGGAGCCTTTGGCAAATCCGCCCATCCCCGTCATCAAAACGAGCACGACGCCAAAGCAGGCGAAAACGATCACATAGAACAACACGTCAAACATGCAGGCACTTCCTTGTTTCACTTCGTGCGGACTTAGAGGAACGAACCGGATTTGCCAGTCCGTTATCCACGCGACAGGATCATATCGAGCGCGCGCGTCGATAAAATGCGCCTAAGCGTCGCCATGATATAGGTTGGTGTCGTGACAAAATACCGCGGCTTGGGGCGTCTGCTGGTCAGCGCATGTTCCAGCTTTTCGGCCACAGCGGCAGGGGGCAGTTCGAATTTGTCCGGGCCGCGATCTTCGGACAGACGTTTGAGCAGCCGATCTTCGTATTGAGCGCGGCGCGGGCTGTTTTCCCAGTCTATCCATTTTTCAAAATGGGGGATCGAATTGATCCGTATCTTGGATTTAACCGGGCCGGGCTCGATCAGAGTGACGTGGATCGGCGTATCGCGCATTTCGATCCGCAAGGTATCCACCAGCCCTTCGAGAGCGAATTTGCTGGCCACATATGCCCCACGCCAAGGGGCTGTCACAAACCCTAAAACCGAAGAGCAATGCACAATCCGCCCATGCCCCTGAGCCCGCATCACTGGGATCACGTGACGATTCAACTCGTGCCAGCCAAAGACATTGGCCTCAAACACCGCACGCAAAGCATCGGTCGGCAAATCCTCTACTGCGCCGGGCGTGGCGAAGGCGCCGTTTTGATAGACCGCATCCAACGTCCCGCCTGTGGCCTCAAGCACCTCGGCCAGCCCTGCAACGATGGTTTCGGGGTTTTGATAATCGATCAACGGCGCGTCAAATCCAGCCGCGCGCAACCTGTCACAGTCTTTTTGCGCACGGCACGAGGCAAACACGCGCCATCCTTTGTCGCGCATGTGAAACGCACAGGCCTGTCCAATTCCAGATGAGGAGCCCGTAATGAGCAGCGATTTCTTGGTCATAAGTGCCGGCAATCGTTAACGTTGCAGCCTCTTATCTTACCCTTCGGACAGAAGGAAATCCGCAATCCAGCCCACCGGCCCACCTTCGACGGGGCGCAGCATCACCCAACCCTCACCGGGATCTTGCAAGACTTCCACCTGATCCCCGCGCACCAGCTTGGTGACAACGTCAAAGTTGGTGCCCGGACCCCCACGCACATTCACGCGGTTCCCGGTAACCGACCGCACCGGCACAGATGTAATCGCGGTTTCCGTTATGGCAGCTTCTTCAAGCACTTCGTCTGTAGAAGGGAGCGCAATCACGGGCGTTGTGTTCAACACAAGGCTCGGCAAAATGATCCGTGGCTCTTCGTCGAGCGAGGCAAGAGTTGCGAGGATCTCATCGTTTGGCGTGCTTTCGATCAGTGGCGCGGCGGGCGTGTCTTCAACCGGCTCAAAGCTCACCGTTTCCAGGTTCAGCGAAACGGGTGTCACGTCTGCCGAATCTTGTGCCTCTGCCACCAAAACGTCCGCTTCCAGCGGCGCCTCCAGGCGCGCCAAACGCGTTTCAACCGGATCAAAATCGGCGCCACCGCTTAGCTCGTAAAATGCAAAAGCCATGAACGCAAAAGAACAAATAATTAGGCGCATTCTGCCATCCCCCCAGGTAAGGCTGATTCCGCTAAAAAAACTCGAATGCGTTACTTTTATCAGAATTTCACACCCGCCGCAGCCTGAATCGGCTTTGACCTATCGTCATAGGTAACACTACGGAACGCGTTCATTTCGCTTCCTTGCTTGTCCGCGAAATGCTGGGGCGCTACACAGCATCTATGTCTGACACAACCGACACCCCCAATATGAACGTTTCCGAGCCGCTGCGGCGCGCCTTGGGCGACAGATATCTGACCTATGCGCTCAGCACGATCATGCATCGTGCGTTGCCAGACGCGCGCGCCGGCTTGAAGCCCGTGCATCGGCGTATCCTGTTTGCCATGCGCGAGTTGAGGTTGGGATCGTCTGGGGGTTTCCGAAAGTCGGCTAAAATCTCGGGCGACGTGATGGGCAACTATCACCCGCATGGGGACGCCGCGATTTACGATGCGATGGCCCGTCTGGCTCAGGACTTCAACGTCCGTTATCCGCTCGTGGACGGTCAGGGCAATTTTGGCAACATCGACGGCGATAACCCCGCTGCCAGCCGTTACACCGAGGCGCGGATGACCCCCGTGGCCGAAGCGCTGCTTGAGGGATTGAACGAAAACGCCGTTGATTTCCGTGAAAATTATGACGGCACGCTCAGCGAGCCTGTGGTTCTACCTGCGCAATTCCCCAACCTTCTGGCTAATGGCGCCAGCGGCATCGCGGTGGGCATGGCCACCAACATTCCGCCGCACAACATCTCGGAACTGTGCGACGCCTGCCTGCATCTGATCAAAACCCCGGATGCGCGGGATGACACCCTGCTCAACTATGTGCCCGGCCCAGATTTTCCGACCGGCGGCATTATCGTTGAGCCACGCGAGTCCATCGCGCAGACCTACCGCACCGGCAAGGGCGGCTTCCGCCTGCGGTGTCGCTACGAGGTAGAAGAGCTGCCGCGTGGACAGTGGCAGATCGTGGTTACGGAAATCCCGTATCAGGTCCAGAAATCCAAACTGATCGAAAAGCTGGCCGAGCTAATTCAAACGAAAAAGGTGCCTATCCTCGCAGATGTGCGCGACGAAAGCGCCGATGACATCCGGGTGATCCTTGAGCCGCGTTCGAAAAATGTCGAACCAGACGTTTTGATGAACATGCTTTATCGCAACTCCGATCTGGAGCTGCGGTTCTCGCTCAACATGAACGTTCTGATTGATGGCGTGACGCCCAAGGTTTGTTCGCTCAAAGAAGTGCTGCGCGCCTTCCTTGATTTCCGCCGCGAGGTGTTGGTGCGCCGCTCCACACACCGGATGGAAAAGATTGACCACCGGCTTGAGGTGCTCGAAGGCCTGATGGTCGCTTTCCTCAATCTGGATCGCGTGATTGACATCATCCGGTATGACCAAGATCCCAAGGCCGCATTGATGCGCGAAGACTGGTCGCTGGATCATGTCCGCGCGATGGACGAAAGCGATTACCGCTCCCCAGCGGCGGGCCCGGGTGAGTTGAGCGAGCTTCAGGTTGAAAGCATCCTGAACATGCGCCTGCGCAGTTTGCGCCGCCTCGAAGAAATGGAGCTGTTGCGCGAACAAGAGGCGCTTATGGCCGAGCGCGCAGAGCTCGAAGATCTGCTCGACAGCGAAGCGTTGCAATGGGACGCAATCTCCGAACAACTCAAGGCAACCAAAAAGACGTTTGGCCGCGATTGGCCGGGTGGTGCGCGCCGCACAACCTTTTCCGAAGCCGCTGAATTCGAGGAAGTGCCGCTGGAGGCAATGATTGAGCGGGAGCCGATCACGCTGGTGCTTAGCCAGATGGGCTGGATCCGCGCCATGACCGGCCATATTGATCTGACCCGCGAGCTAAAGTTCAAAGACGGCGACGGCCCACGCTTTATCTTCCACGCCGAAACAACCGACCGGCTCCTGCTCTTTGGCACCAACGGGCGGTTTTACACGCTCTCGGCGGCCAACTTGCCTGGTGGGCGCGGCATGGGCGAACCCGTGCGGCTGATGATTGATCTGCCTAACGAAGTGGGCATTGTCGATATCTTTGCCCATCAGGCTGGGCGCAAGCTGCTTGTGGCGTCCACGGCGGGCGATGGTTTTGTGGTGCCCGAAGATGAGATTCTGGCCCAGACCCGAACCGGCAAACAGGTGTTAAACGTGCGTGGAGAGGCGCAGGCGCTGGTGTGCAAGCCGGTTAAAGGAGATTCGGTTGCCGTTGTGGGGGAAAACCGCAAGGTTCTGGTCTTTGGTCTGGACGAGTTGCCAGAAATGACGCGGGGCAAAGGCGTCAGGCTGCAGCGTTATAAAGATGGCGGGCTGTCGGATGCCACCACGTTTACCCGCGCCGATGGCCTCAGCTGGCTGGACCCTGCGGGTCGGACCCGCACCGAGACAGAGCTGGATGAATGGGTGGGCAAGCGCGCCAGTGCCGGTCGTATGGCCCCGCGCGGATTTCCGCGCGACAACACCTTCACGTAATTCACAGTTGGCAAGCCGTTGCGCTTGTGTCTTTTTCTCGGCGCGGGCAGGGTGCCTTCAGGTGGGAATTCGGAGGGTGTGATGTTGCGTCGGTGGGTCATGTTGTTGCTGTTACCAATTCTGGCGGCGTGTTCCGGGGCTGCGGATCTTGATGAACCGCCCGTGGAACTCGGCAATTTTTCGTTGAAGCATAACGTGGTTGTCGCGCCCAACGTCCAGAAAGGTCCGCTCAGCCGCGACGCCAGCAAAGAGGATCTGATCGCTTCGATGACCCTGGCGATCGATGAACGCTTTGGCCGGTACGAGGGCGCGAAAGACTACCACTTTGGCATCTCGGTCGAAGGGTATGTGCTTGCGGCACCCGGTGTACCTTTGGTTTTGTCTCCGAAATCCATCCTCATCATCCAAATCACGGTCTGGGATGATGCGGCAGGCAAAAAGCTGAACGAAGAGCCACACGTGATCACCGTGCTTGAGACATTCGGCACCGGCAGCATCGTTGGCTCGGGCTTTACGCTCACTCCGGAAGAGCAATTGCGCCAGCTGACCCAGAATGCGGCCAAGGCCGTGGAGCGCTACCTGCTTGAACAAAAGCGCGAACAAGGCTGGTTCGAAGAGGTTCCTGTCGATTCCTGAGCCGGGTCTGCTACACTCGCAGTCACACCCTGACTGCGAGGCGGATATCATGCACAGACGGATCTTTCTTCTTGGCGCGCTCACGGCAACGCTTGCGGCCTGCGAGGCTGAACCCTTGGTAGATCAAGCGCAGGCTGCGACGATTGTGCCTGGCAATATTGTGGTCGACACATCCGCGATATCAGGCATCGAAGGGCGCGAACTGGTTGTGGCACCGGCGCAGATCAACGCAGACCTGATCGGCGCTCTCAAGACGGCGCTCAAACGTCCGGGTGCGCCAAATGCGGATGTCTATGTCACTGTAAAGAAAGTGCAACTTGTCTCGCGCGGCGCCTCTGTGGCCTTTGCGCAAAGCAATATTCAAGCGGTGTTACAGGTGCGAAACCGGGCCGGCGGCGCCGATATCATTGCGCCGACAGAGATCACCGGGCTGTCGGAACAATTCCGTCTGGGGGGCGTGATCGGCGTTGTAACGGCACCCACTGCTGAACAGGATTATCAGCAAACCATCCGCGGTTTCGCAGCGTCAGTTGGTGACAGGCTCTTTGGGGCACCCGCCGACAGTTAGAAGCGCTTGATTTTTTCTTCAACCCGCAATACATGCCGCGCGGAGAAAATGCGGGCCGCGATGGCCCTTGATTAGAAGAAGGGTGCCCAAGGCATGGCAAAGGAAAAGTTTGAACGCACGAAGCCGCATGTGAACATCGGCACGATTGGTCACGTTGACCACGGTAAGACGACGCTGACAGCGGCGATCACGAAGTACTTTGGTGACTTCAAAGCGTATGACCAGATTGACGGCGCGCCAGAAGAAAAAGCCCGCGGCATCACCATTTCCACAGCGCACGTGGAATATGAAACAGAAGCCCGCCACTACGCCCACGTCGACTGCCCCGGCCACGCTGACTATGTGAAGAACATGATCACCGGTGCGGCGCAGATGGACGGCGCGATCCTGGTTGTGAACGCAGCTGACGGCCCAATGCCTCAGACCCGCGAACACATCCTGCTGGGCCGCCAGGTTGGCATCCCAAAGATCGTCGTGTTCATGAACAAAGTGGACCAGGTTGACGACGAAGAGCTGTTGGAACTGGTGGAAATGGAAGTCCGCGAACTGCTGGATTCCTACGAATACCCAGGCGACGACACACCAATCGTGGCTGGCTCCGCTCTGGCGGCGATGGAAGGTAACAACCCTGAAATCGGCGAAGAGAAGATCAAAGAGCTGATGGCAGCTGTGGATGACTACATCCCAACACCAGAGCGTGCGGTTGACCAGCCGTTCCTGATGCCAGTGGAAGACGTGTTCTCGATCTCTGGCCGTGGTACTGTTGTGACAGGCCGTGTTGAGCGTGGCGTGATCAACGTGGGCGACGAGATTGAAATTGTCGGCATCCGCGACACACAGAAAACCACCTGCACAGGTGTTGAAATGTTCCGCAAGCTGCTGGATCGCGGCGAAGCGGGCGACAACATCGGCGCGCTGCTGCGCGGTATCGACCGTGACGGCGTTGAGCGTGGCCAGGTTCTGTGTAAGCCAGGTTCCGTGACACCACACACCAAGTTCGAAGCCGAAGCCTACATCCTGACCAAGGAAGAGGGTGGCCGT
>JABSSA010000061.1 GCA_013214665.1 Paracoccaceae bacterium | reverse complement strand
TTTGTGATGCAAACACCCGCTGGCGGCGGGTATGGCACGGCGGAGTAAGGCGTTCGACAGGAGGGCCAGCGCCGGACCGCCCCGACGGTCTGGCGCTTTGCAAAGCTGGGCGCACCGAAGAACGGAAAGATGACACGGCCACCATAAAGCACGGTTGAACCTCCGCCGCAGCGCCAGCCCACGGTCCGGCGCTAGCCCTCATTCCAAACCGCATTTCGGTGCACCGCCTGTGCACGTGGTGTGTACGGCCTGTGTATCGCTTTTCTCTCGCCTTTTCAGCCCGTTACGCGCTCAGGCGTAAATTTCCCGGAATCGGTCAATACACAGCCGGAACCCAGCCTCGAAATCACCATCTCCGGGATGGTACACGCTCTCAAACGAGATCACCCCGTCATAGCCATCCTGCCGCAGCGCATCGGCCATCGGTGCGAACTGATCCGCCAATTGCCCCTCTCCCATGCGCCGCACTTCCAGCGTCGCGCGGGGCGTGTCCACCTGCACGTCCTTGATATGGATATGGCCCAGATACCCGTCCCGGACTTCCTCATATCCGGCGGGATAGGCCTCCTCATGGCACCAACAATTGTTGGCCGGATCCCACAGAACTTTCAACGTGCCTTTGGCCCCAAGATCATCAATCAACTTGCGGCCCGTATAGTTGGAATTGACCATGGTCCCGTTGCCCGTTTCCACCACCAAAACCACGCCCGCATCCCGCGCCACATCCACCGCAGGCGCAATCAGCGGCAGCATCGCATCCCATGCCCCATGGGCCACGTTCCACTTCTCTGCCCCGTTCGCCCCCCAGAGGATCTGCTCCTTTTTTGGCGTCATGATCCGCACCAGCGGGCTGCCCACCACATGGGCCATATCAATCACCCGTTTGAGCGCATCCATATGTCGTGTGTGCAGCGCATCACCCGCCGTGTTGGCCCCCGTCATCCCGGCAAAGATATGGCGGCTCAAGCAGGACACAGGCTTGCCTCTGTCCCGCAACAGCGCATCCATTTCGCGGATTTCCTGCGCTGAATGATCGCCCACTTCCGTGTCGCCCACGAATTGAAGCTCGGCATAGGTCAGTCCGAATTCGTCCATAACATCAACGGTATGGCTCAGGTCGCGGCTGATGCCGTCACAAATAACTCCCAGTTTCATAGCGCCCTCCTAGCGATGCAATTCCGCACCGATGATGTCTTCCATGATGCGCGTGCAGACCCAATTATCGCCTTCGGGATATTTGGTTTTGCCCTGATGAAAGATCTGCATCGCGGTGCCGGCCATAAAGAGCGGCACGCCCAGATCTTCGGCCATATCCAGGGTGATGGTCAGATCCTTGTGCATCGTGCCAATGCCCGATCCGGTGCCCTCAAACTGCCGATCGATGATGTTGCTCAAGGCCGAATTCGTCACGCCGGAGCCCGCGCTGGAGGTCGAGAAAACATCATACAGCACCTGCCCCGGCACGCCCGCCTTCGCCGCCAGTGCCGCCGCTTCAAACGTGGCCCCAAAGATCGACCCGATCAGCGATTGCAAACAGGCTTTCACCACCTGCCCTGCACCGGCCGTTTCTCCGACCCGGTGGATATTGGCCGACACCGCCTGCATCACCGCCAGATTGTCATCCAGTACCTGTGCGGGCGCAGAGGCCATCATCGTCAGCGTGCCGTTCTGTGCGCCCGGAAAACCGCCCGAAACGGGGCTGTCGATCAGGTGAATGCCGCTACCTTCCATCGCCGCGCCGATCTCTTGCGCCTCGCGCGGTTTGATCGTCGCGGTCAAGAGGATCGTTCCGCCTTTCGGCATATGCGAGATCAGACCCTCCGGCCCAAGGATCACCGATTTGGCCTGATCCCCGTTCATCACCATCACAAAGACCGCATCCGACGCCGCCCCAACCTCAGCCGCAGAGCCCGCCGGGTGGCCTCCCATCGCCTCAAAGGCCGCCATCCGGCCCGCGTCCAGATCCAGTCCTGTCACCTGAAAACCGTTTGCGATCAGGTTCTTGGCCAGCCCGCTGCCCATATCCCCCAGTCCAATTACACCTGCACGTGTCATGCCGCACTCCTGCTGTTACGAGCCTCAGCTCGTCTGAAATGATCGCCTCCTTGCATCGCAAAAAGGCACCGAAATCAGGGGATTTCTGCGCGCTGCGCCGGGCGGGTCCGGTAGACACCCCTTGCCCGAATAACCAAAGGTTAGCCTAAGCCATCAAATTTTTGCAATTGGGAATGCGGCGTCGCTGGATTTGGCGCGAACCCCACGCCCCTGCCTTTACCTCAGTGCAAACCGCGCCGTGACAGGGTGATGATCCGTATGCTCAAAATTCAAATCGACGGTCTTAACCGACAGCACGGACACATTCGGTGACACCACAAACCCATCAATGATGCTCATGCCGTTCTTGCCGCGTTCAAATGGTGTGCTCAGCGTCCGCACAGTTGGGGTTGCCGGATCAACGACCAAACGCCACCCATCCGGCAACATGGATCGCGGAAACTCCGACATCAGATGTGTCTGCGCGGGCGGGGTGTCGTGCGGAAACTCGGTGTCCGCCACCCGCATGTTCCAATCACCACCAATGATCACGGCACAACCGGCCTCGTAATCAGTTATGACCTGCTCCATCACCGCCTTCATCTGGGCATGGCGCGCGGCGGCGCCTTTGTCATAAGCCGACAGGTGAATGTTGTAGAACACCCAGTCAGCCCCTGCCTCCGCACCCGGCACCACGAGCCGCATTGCCCCGTAGTATTTTTTGAGAAATTCAACGTGATAACTGTCGTCTTGTGGCAGCAATATCGCGCTGCAGCCAGAATGCGTGAGCCGCGAAAAGACCGACATGCCGTGGTCAAATTTCAAAGGCAGTGGCACAAATCGCGATGCGAAATCCGTCCAATGACTGGCTCCTTGCTCTGAAAACGCGGCGGTCAAGATATGCCGCAAGTTGACTCCTCGGGTCAGAAAACTGGGACCCGCGCTTTCCTGTAGCAGGTTGATATCGCTGTCTAACTCTTGAAGGCGTTGCGCGATGCCTTGCGCTGCTGTTGAAATTTCGCCGCGGCTCAGCGGGCGCAGGTACCGTCCGCCATCAATTTTGAAATCGGCTTTGGCGCCTAGCCCGGCAAAGCCCAAGTTCCAGCTTGTTACGGTCAGTGTGTCTGCGGCACGGTACGACTTAGAGGGCTGAGACATCGGCAACGCGCCTGTGCGCGGTTTGCTCCAACGGCTGCCGAAAACGACCAGCGCGACATAGCCGACAAGCCCGACCAGACCAAAACCCCAGATCATGCAACAGAGCCCTTTTGCCACTTCCGATCCATGGCATACCAGAGCCGCAATGACCCGCACCACCATGACGACGGGTCAGTCAAATGCCGCACTGGCCTTTTGATCTACGTCCTGTTCTAGTCAGGTGTGACCAACAGGACCAATCCTACATTGACACAGAGCTTTGCCCAGATCGCCCGTCCGCCGCAGACCTTATCGCCCAAGGCGCTTTTGGAGCCACAGGATTGGAGCTTTCCCGTCCCTATCGCCTACGGGCCGGGACGGCTTGGCGAATTGGGCGCATGGTGTGCCTCAAGGGGCCTGAAGAACCCGCTGATTGTGACC
>JABSSA010000060.1 GCA_013214665.1 Paracoccaceae bacterium | reverse complement strand
GCGGCTGTCACCGTATCGCGGGATCGGCGCTTCTTACACGGCCTTTGCGGCGGAATGCTTTATGGACGAGCTGGCTGAACAAGCAGGCCGTGATCCGCTGGATTTCCGCATGGACCTGGTCCAAGAGAATCCTCGTGGCAAACACCTTTTGGAGAAGGTGGCGGAGATGTCCGATTGGTACAATCGGGACCACCGGGCGCTTGGGCTTTCATTTGCCGGGTACAGCTCATCCATGGCTGCCGGTGTTGCAGAAGTCGAAGTTGATCCAGACAGCGGCGAGATTCAGATCAAGAAATTCTGGGCCGCGATTGATGCTGGCATGATCGTAACCCCCGACAACGCGCTGAACCAAATCGAAGGTGGCATCATCTTCGGCATCTCGATGGCGCTGACCGAAAAGATCGACATCGAAAACGGTGAAGTCGTTCAGAACAACTATTGGGACTATGAGATTACGCGAGCGGCACAAGTCCCCGAGATCGAGATCTACGTGGCCGAGGTCGATGCCCCGCCAGTCGGTGTTGGCGAGGTCGGAACGCCGATGGTCCCCTCCGCGATTGCGAATGCATTTTACGCGGCACAGGGCAAAAGACTCCGCCATATGCCGTTTACGCCCGATCGCGTCACACAAGCGCTGGAAGGCTAATGTCGAAAGCTTCGGCCTCACACACGTGATGAAAGGAGAAAAGCGCAATGACCTTCGCAGCGCCTCGCCGCGTTTTCTTGAAAATTAGTATGGCCGGACTTCTCGTTCCCGGCAGTACGTTTGCACAGACAGAACTGCGTAGCGCTCTCCAAAGTGGCGGCCATGTCATCTATTTCCGTCATGGTGCCACAACCTGGTCTGGCATTGATCAAATCGATTGGCCCCGCGAGCGGCAGCGCCTGTTGTCAGACCTTGGAGTCCAGCAATCCGAACAGATTGGGGAAGCCTTTCGAAGCGCAGGTATCCCTGTTGGCGAAGTGCTCGCCAGCCCCTTTGCTAGATGCCGTGACATGGCAGAAATCGCATTTGGGCGTGTCGAAGAACGGATGGAACTCATTGGCTTGTTGTCGGACAGCGAAGGCCGACCGGCTCGGATTCGCTATTTGCGGGACAAGCTGGTCTCTCAGCCAACCGCCGGATCAAACAGGATAATTGTCTCCCACAGATCCAACATTGCCGAGGTCGCTGGCGTGTCCCTCGCCGAAGGTGAAGCGGTCATAACGCGACCTGCGGCGCAAAGATTTGAAACGCGCGCCCAATGGATGCCCGAGGATTGGGCGCAAACATAAGAAGGCAAAAAACATGAGTTGGAACCCGACACAAAACCCGGAATGCCCTTTAAAAATCGAGGATTCGCTTGAGACCCTGATCATCCCCCGCGCGCGCGATCTCGGTGGCTTTGAAGTGCGTCGCGCCTTGCCGTCGCCCAAACGGCAGATGGTCGGGCCCTTCATTTTCTTTGATCAGATGGGGCCTGCCGAGTTTATCACAGATGGCGGTATTGATGTGCGCCCGCACCCACATATAGGCCTAGGGACTGTCACTTACCTGTATCAAGGCGAGTTCGAACACCGCGACAGCCTAGGCACCCATCAGATGATTTACCCGGGCGAGGTCAACTGGATGGTGGCCGGGCGCGGCGTCACGCATTCAGAACGCACAAGTGCCGAGACCCGAGCGACCCGCCACAAACTGTTCGGGATACAAACCTGGATCGCTTTGCCAGAAGACCGGGAAGACATGGCG
>JABSSA010000006.1 GCA_013214665.1 Paracoccaceae bacterium | reverse complement strand
AACTTGGCGCAACTTATGTCGGCGCGCACAAAGGATACTTTTTCGAAATCAGAGCAGGTTGTTTTGCCGCTCCAAACAGTACCTAACCCTCTGAAAGTGCTTGAAGCTTCCGTCTTTCAAGTGAGTGTCTTTCGTTTGTGCCAGAACTTCTTCAGTGCTGATCTCGAAAATATACTCGAAGCAGAATTTTTCGAAAGCAGTCGGAATAAGGGAACCTTCTCCATCGGACATCATTGCAGGTCTGTAAGTTAGACTGACATCGAGCCCCTCTGCTTGCATAACCCTGTGACAGGCTACGACCGCGGCAGTACGATCATGCGGGTGCTCAATCCAACAGAATTCATGAATTAGCCGACCCTGATCATTCTGTTCATAGAGGGTGCCATCTGCCTTCAGTCGTTTGTAACGTTCCTCGTCCTCGGCGATAATAGTGTGCATTTCTTCCAGCGCATCGAAACAGCTACCTTGAGCCTCAGAATGCAATTGAGCATATCGGATAATCCGAATGTCTGTTGCGTCTAAGCTCCCTGGGGGCGGGTCCATCCCATGTCCCTCATTGCTTTTGAGCCGTTTAAGAAGCTTCCTCAGCCGTTGCTTCCAAGTCTGAAAACTGATGGCATCTGGCCCAGGAACTGCTTTTGCCTCCAATAACGCGGAGTTCAGTCGATACCATCCCGCATCTGATATCCGCCGACCGAACATTTCTTCAATATCGCCACGTCGATCGACAAAGTAGGTCGCGGCTACACTGTAGCCTCCGTTTCCGGGCATAAAGCGACCACGAGGACCTCTTGCCATCTCTTCAAATCTCCTCAGCGGAAACCAAATCAGCCCAACGCTGCATGAGCTCGCGCCGTTGCTCGAGGTAGTCCGTCCTCTTGTACGATCGCTCCACCTTGCCGCCCGTGTTGTGCGCAAGACAGGCCTCCGCCACTTCCCAGGGCGCGTCGGCCTCTTCAGAACACCAGGTCCGAAAGCTCGACCGAAAGCCATGTGGCCGAGCATCTAGCCCTCTGCGCTCCATATAGCGCGACATAGTGGCATCGGAGATGACCCCCTTCCGAACGTTCGGGAACAGATAGCCGTCCCGCTCATAGGCTCGCGCCTGGGAGATGACCTCCTGCGCCTGCCGGGATAGGGGGACGCGGAAGTTTTGCTCTGCGCCTCTACGCCCCTTCATCTGATCTGCGGGAACCGTCCAGACGTCACCATCTATCTGGTCACTGCGAATGTACCTCAGTGGGCTTGATCGTGTGCCAATCGTCAGGATCAAAAGCCGCAGGGCGAGATGGGTCACCGTGCCTTGGTTCAGCGAGGCATAGAAAGCAGGGACCTCCTGCCAAGGCATAAAGGGCGTGTGTTGAACTTTGTGTCTTTGAGCTCCCAATAGAGCCTTCGCCTTGTCTGGCACCTGCAAATCTACATTCAAGTCGAGAGCAGCGGCATGACGGAAGCACACGTTGAGGCGTTCCAGTGCCTTCTTCGCTGTAGCGGCCTTTGCATGCCAGATTGGCGCAAGTGTGCTGCGGATGTCGTGCTGATCTATCTCCGCAATCGGGACCCTGCCGAGCTTTGGAAGGACATGGAGCTCTAAAGGCGAGAACCACCGACCGGCGGTTCCATCGCCCTTAAGTTCAGCTTTCCGGGTCTCAAAGCAATCCCTGGCAACATCCTGCAGGATGTGAAGGTCACGTTCCGCTTGCCGCCTCTGGCGCTGCCGTACTTTGATGGGGTCTTTGCCCTCACGCGCCACTGCACGCCACATGTCAGCGTTCAGCCGCGCCTCCTTCAGGGAGACATGGGGTAGCGACCCAAGCCCCATTTCGCGACGGCTTCCATGAACTGTGACGCGCAGGAACCATTGAGCGCCGCCGTCGAGACGCTTGTGCAGCCACAGGCCACCACCGTCTGCGTGCTTTCCAATCGGTGCAGACTTCACAAAAGCAGCCGATAATTTGTTCAATTCTCTGGCCAATTTGATCCACCCAAATATCCACCTTCTAGCGTATCATACAATGGCACAACATGAAACGGGATGAGACATGAGATTTGGTTAGGGGTCTGAATTCACTCAATTATTGGCACAACATGGTACATGGTGGCATAGGTGTTCGCTTTCCTCCAGCAGCACCATCTCTCCTTCTGGCAAGCACATAAAGAACGCGCGAGTCGACTAGCCCCCGTCCGTATCCGCTCGCCCTTTGAGTTCTCATTCTCATGAAACCTTTCTGGTTGCGAGATGCTCGCAACTGGCATAGTTGCGTAACCCAATCACTTAGATCTTCTTTGATGACATGGCGCAGACCCGTAAATCCACGAATCTTGGGGCCACGAGCCTTCGGCGCAAACGCAGCAAAAGCGATCCGATGCGCGAATTTGATGCGTTGCCCACACCACTGCGGCAATGGCTGGCAGAGGCCTGTTTGCCGTGGTCGCCCGCGTCGGCTCGCAAAATCTGGATGCGTGCGCGCAAAGAGGGAGAAAGCGTTGCCGCGACCTTAGAACGCTTGAAGCGGGCCGAGGCAAAGACTTTGGCGCGCGATCGGGTTTCCGTCGACGCATAACTCGCTGACCGGCGCCGCACTTTCAGAATCAAATCAATGGAGTAGGTCACCCCATTGGTGCCATATAGGCCCAGAGGTGAGCTGATGGGGAGGGCCAGGATGGCCAAGCTTGGAACGGCGCCGATGAACAATGAGGCACTACACTGATGGCGCACATTGTAGGGCTGTCGAGTTGGGTTGCACATGGGCATGTGGGCCTTTCGGCAAGTGCGCCGGTGTTGCAGCGCCTCGGTCATAGCGTGACACAACTGCCTACGGTGCTTTTGTCCAATCACCCGGGCTGGCCGCATGTGGCCGGTGCGCCGGTTCCAGTGTCGCAGCTTGAGGCAATGTGGGATGCGTTGTGCACAAACGCGTGGATGTCTGATGTGGATGCGCTGTTGATCGGCTATATGCCGACACCTGATCACGTAAAGCTGGCGGCGCAGATGGCGGATCAGCTTCGTCAAGCGAACCCGATGATCCGTGTCGTGGTTGATCCGGTAATGGGGGATGCGCCGAAAGGGCTTTACATTGATCCCGCGGTGGCTGCCGCGGTGCGCGATGATCTGTTGCCCAAGGCGGAGTTTCTGACGCCTAATCTGTTTGAACTTGGCTGGCTGACTCAAAGGCCGGTCGCAACACTGTCCGATGTATGCCAAGCCGCGCAGGACTTGTGCGCAAGATATGCAATCGACAGCCTCTTGGTCACGTCGGCCCCTGCAGCCGCTGGTCAGATCGGTGTGGTGCAGGTCACCTCTGGCGGGGCGGTGCTGTGGCAGAGCCCAAAGCAAGACGGCGTCCCACATGGGGTGGGTGATGTCTTTGCCGCCTGCATTGCCGGCGGGGTGCCGGTTGGGAAGGCGTTGGGGCATCTGCAGGCGTTGATTTGTGCAAGCCTTGGGCACCCGCACCTCATGATTGCCGAAAGCGCTGAGACCTGGGCTTGCGCCACCGCTATCGCGTCTGACAAGATTTCCGAAACAGAGGGCTGATCATGGCGTTCGATTTCATTTTGATGCTAACCGCTGAGGATCGCACAATCCCGGACGCGCGCGCGCGGCTGGACGATGCGCTGGAGGGCGGTGCGCGGCATATCGGATTCAAAGACATCGGCCTGCCGTTTTCCGAACTCAAAGCGCTTGCCGATCACATCCGGGCTTCGGGTGGGCGATCATACCTGGAAGTGGTCAGCCTGGATGCTGAAAGCGAGCTTGCCTCGGCCCGCGCGGCAGTTGAGTTGGACGTGGATTGCCTCTTGGGGGGAACGCGGGCCGAAGAGGTCACCGCCATCACCCGACACCATCCGGTGCGGTACTACCCGTTTCCAGGCCGTATTGTCGGCCATCCCAGCGTTTTGGAAGGGCCGATCGATGCGATTGTTGCCTCGGCCCAGCGGCTAGCGGATCTTGAACATGTGCATGGCCTCGATCTGTTGGCCTATCGCTTTGACGGCGACGTCCCCGCGCTGATGCGTGCGGTCTGTACAGCCGTTGATAAGCCAGTGATTATGGCTGGCAGCATCGACAGCGAAGCGCGGGTGCAAGACACAGCTATGACGGGCGCCGCGGGTTTCACTGTCGGTACGGCGGCTCTGGCCGGGGCTTTCCCGGCGCCTGATGATCGGTTTGTCTCGCAAGTGCGGTCTATCCTCGACATCACGACCCGCGCACGCGCCAGATCCACATCGCCCCGCCGATTGGCTTTGTCAGCCCACAATACGCGTAAGGCCGCTTTGCAGGCCTGGGTGATGCGCCATGCCCAAAGCCTGGAGGGGCATCGTTTGATTTGCACGGGTGGCACGGGGCGGATGTTGGCTGACGTTGCGCCCAATCTGTCGATACACCGCCTGCAACGCGGCGCGCGGGGCGGTGATCAGCAACTCGGCGCTCTGATCGCAACGGGTGAGTTGGATGCGGTGGTGTTCTTTGCTGATCCGACAATCGCCCACGGAGGCGATGCAGATCTACAGGCACTGACGCGATTAGCTATCCTGCATGACACTCCGGTGGCATTGAGCCCAGCGGCGGCTGACATGGTTGCGACGTCGTTGCTGATACCCGGCTAAAGCTACTTGCTTTGCACAAAGCGCGGCGCGCCGTCCCCAAGCAAAGCTGCGGTTAGTACACCGGTTGCATAGGCCCCTGTGTCAATGGATATGCGTCCTTGCTCGCAAAGCGGTTCAGGCACGATGGTATGACCGTGCACCACCCAATTCCCATCACTGCGGGTTTTTTGGAAAAAGTCTTTGTGCCCCCACAGCATGGTATCGGCTGTTTGGTTAGAAACCGCATCCCCTGGATCAAGCGCCGCGTGCACGGCCACAACATTTCCCAAATGAAGATAGTGGGACAGGTTCTGCAACCATGATACTGTCGTATCACCCATCTTGGCACGCAGGGCTTCGGCAATGTCGATCTGGGCATCAGCTGTTTTTGGAGTGCTCGGCACAGGCACGCCGTAACTGAGCAAGGTTTGCAAGCCGCCGTTCTTGAACCACATCTTGCTGGCCTCGGTTGGCCGGTCGAGAAAGTTCAACAGCATCTGCTCATGGTTGCCGATCAAACAGGTCATCTCGGCTGACTGTGACACGTATTCCAGTACTCTTGCGCTGTCTTGCCCCCGATCCACATAATCACCCACGAGAATTCTTGGGATGGATGGATCCAGTTTCTCATTCAACGCCTCTAGAGCGGTAATGTTGCCGTGGATATCACCTATAACATAGACAGGATCACCGAATGATGGCGTTTGCCAATCCATTCTTGCCGAGGCGCTTTTGGTTTTGCCGAAAATCGAATGAAGTAGTTTTCTCAAGATAGCCGTACCTCAAATCTTGGGTGCTGCACATTTGTCGGTGAGCAGCGGCCCGGCCATTACAGATTTTCCAAAACAAACACAAATCACGAATCTAAAGCGTCGACTCACCTTTTCATGCCGAGCGATTCTGCTTCGCGGCATCAGGTACTGCATGTGTAAAGATGTACCCCGCGTCCGCATGTCTCAGAAATGCCTAATTTTTGAGCATTTGAGCAGCAACCTATAGATGAAAATAAGGCTTTCAGCTAACTCTATTTAAGGGAGAGTGTCGAATCTCTTTACATACCTTGGGTGGTGGGGTTAACGCTGGGTGAAAGAAATTTTGCATTTTTAAGTTGTTATTTTGTTCATTTTTGTGGAGGCGTCATGCTTGACTCCCAAATTTCTGACGTGGACAGTCTGTCTGACGAGACACAGAAAATTCCCCAAAAGCCTACTGTTTTCTTTGCTTTGGCGAAGCGGTCCATCGATGTTGGTCTCGGGCTTTGCTTCTTGCCGCCTGTTTTTGTGGCTTGGGTTGTCCTTTGGTGGGTGAATCAGAGATACAACCCTGGGCCGATTTACTTCATCCAAAAACGAATGGGGCAAAACGGTCAGCCTTTCAACCTTTACAAGTTTATAACGATGACGCTTTCTACCAAAGCGCGTGGCGCTGGTGACCCGCTGGAAACTCACCGGATCACCAAGCTTGGCGCCATCTTACGGCGTTCCAGGGTTGATGAACTTCCTCAAGTTTTCAATGTATTGAAGGGGGATATGAGCTTTATTGGTCCGCGTCCGGACATGTTTGATCATGCATTGGAGTTTAGAGATTCAATTCCAGGATATTCAAAGAGATTTTCCGTCCGACCCGGTATTACGGGCCTTGCGCAAACCGAAGTCGGGTATGCGGAGGGCTTTGAAGAAACCCGCGCCGCAAAGTGGCTGCTGACTTGCAGTACATCAAGCGACAAAGCGCATTGTTAGACACATGGATCTTTTTCAGAACATTACAGACTGTATTTTTGTCGAAGGGCCGCTGATCCATTAAAAACGTGTCTGAATTGGTTGCTAACATAGCGTGTCTGTGACATCCTGAGTTTCTACCTATGGGGTCATGGGCCATGCAGGATATGACAGCGTTTCGAGACGCAAAAATGGTGGCCGCGCCAGATGTCGAAGATGGCGAGATCGATCTTCTCGCTCTCATTCGCACCCTGTGGCGTGGTAAGCTGTATATTCTGACCAGTATGTTGCTCGCTGTGCTTCTTGCGCTGACCGTGGTGCAGGTTGCGATCGTCCCGATGTTCCGCGCAGAAGCGACACTGGCCATTGAGGCGCGGGAAAGCCAGGTCATTGACGTAGAAAGCGTGCTGTCTGGGGTGTCGAGCGATACGTTCTCGCTGAACACAGAGATCGAAGTTATCCAATCCCGGACCTTGATCGAACGGCTCGTGAACCAGATGAACCTGACTGAGGACCCCGAGTTCAACAGTGCCTTGAGGCCAGAGCCTAGGATCTCGCTCGACAAGACGGTGGATCGTGCACGCGGATTGTTGGGTATCCCGGTGCCGCCGGTCGAGGTGGATACCCCGCAAATGGTTTTGAACCGCACGATTGCTGCGGTCACAGATGCGTTCACAGCCACGTTGCAGCGCAACACCTATGTTTTTTCACTGAGCGCCACGACGTGGTCGCGTGAAAAGTCAGTCCAGATGGTGAACGCGCTTTCCCAGATTTACATTGACGATCAGATCCGTGTGAAATTCGAAGCAACCGAAGATGCGGCGGCATGGTTGTCTGAGCGTGTGGTTGATCTGGAAGTCGAGCTGCAGGATCGCGAAGCGGCGTTGCAAGATCTGCAAGTGTCTTCTGACTTTGTATCCGTTGAAACGTTGGATGCCCTGAACTTGCAATTGCAAGATGCGCGACTGCGTTCGACACAAAGCACGTCGGACCAGGAACGGTTGACGGTGGAGGCGGCCGCATTGAAGGCAGCGGTAAGCACCGGCGACATGCAGACAATGGTTGATACAATCGGTGATCCGAATTTGCGCCGCATTCTAAACCAAACCGGCGCTGAAAATGCATCGCAGCCTGGGTCTGCGTTCATGCGCCGATTTGAACAGCTTCAGGCACGCGTTCAAACGGATCTTGCACGGGCTCAAGCGGAGCAAGACGCCGCGGACGCCACCATCACAAGACTGTCGGAAACTTTCGATGTGCAATCCAGCAAGCTGGCCCAATTCCAACAGATGCAACGCGATCTGGAAGCCACGTCGATCCTGTACGAAACGTTTCTCACACGCCTCAAAGAAACCTCGGTCCAGCAAGGTATTCAAACCGCGGATGCACGGGTTCTGTCTGCGGCGGCAAGTGCTGCGCAAGTGCAACCCCGCACAAGTCGAACATTGGCGTTGGCGATTGTCTTGGGATTGATGATCGGTGCGGGCGGCGTGCTTTTGTACGAAATGACGCGCCGTGGTTTTCGGATTCCCGAAGAACTGGAGCAGGCGAGCAACTTGCCGGTTTTTGGGCAAGTGCCGCAAATTCCAATCCGCAATCGTGGCGATCTGATTGGATACCTGAACGACAAACCCACATCCGCGGCCGCGGAAGCGGTGCGAAATCTGCGCACTTCGATCCTTTTGTCGAATGTGGACAACCCGCCCAAAGTGATCATGTCCACCTCATCCGTGCCGGGTGAAGGGAAAACCACTCAAGCCATATCACTGGCCCATAACCTTGGTAGCTTGGGCAAAAAGGTCTTCCTGTTGGAAGGAGATGTGCGCCGCAGGACATTTTACAATTACTTCGAAAAATCACCTGTGGCGGGTCTGGCCTCGGTCATTAGCGGCAGTGCACGATTGGAAGACGCGATGTTTTTCAGTGAACGTTTGGGTGTTGATGTGATGGTGGGTCAAAAAACCAAGATCAACGCGGCCGATTTGTTTGCGTCAGAGCGGTTCAAGGCGTTTATCGATCATTTGCGGGCCAATTACGATTACGTGGTGATCGACACGCCGCCGGTGTTGGTTGTGCCGGATGCGCGGGTGATCGGGCAGCACGCGGATGCCATCATGTTCACCGTGGCCTGGGATCGGACGAGCCAAGCGCAAGTCGCCGACTCAATGCGCGAACTGGCCAGCGTTAACCTGCGCCCAACCGGTATGGTTCTGTCGCAGATCGATCCAAAGAAAATCTCGCGCTATGGCTATGGCGGGCGCTATGGGGCCTATTCTCGTTACGGCCGCAGCTACTACGAAAACTGACCCTTTGAACGTGGCACAAAAAAAGGCGCTATAGCGCGCCTTTTTTCCGGTGTGGAAATTGCGGCGGCGTCAGTCCACGATGCCTGACGCGCCTACATTCACAAGTGTCGGGAAGATCTGAGCCAATGATCTGCCCCACGCGGTGATGGGCTGTTCGCGGATAAAGACCACGTCATTGGGCCGCATTTCAAACCGCGTAGCCAAGGTGATTTTGGCCACATTCCCGGCGTTCAAATGCCATGCCGTGACAGCTCCAAATTCGGCTGGGTTCGTTGAGGCACGCAACACATAGATTTCGGAAGGATCGCCCGTCTGTGTTTGGAATCCACCCGAGTCATAAAGCACGTCCGCGAGGCTGGCCTGCTGGCCATAGGGCAATGGCACGCGCGATTGATTTCTGACCTCGCCGGCCAGATACACATAATCCCGTTTTTCGGCACCCAAGGTCAGGCGTTCGTTGAATGTCGCCCGGCTTTCCACAAGGGCCGCGCGGCGCAAGGACACTTCGGTTTCAAGTTCTGCCAAAGCCGCCGTGCGCGCACCCCGGCGCAAGCCGATGATGTTGATTTGTTGTTCGTAAAAACGCTGCGCCCGGTCCAGATCATAGGTCGTGTCGACGTAAACCGCATCCCCGTCCGCCAACCGCAGCCGCTGCAGATCGGGACGGGTCAGATAGGTTTCGAGCGGGATTTGATAGATCGTGCCGCCACGATAAATGCGGATCGAGGCAAATTCCGTATCAGGCACCTGCGCTCCGCCGGATGCGGTGATCGCTTCGCCCAAGTTGGGCATACGAAGCCCAATTGGTACGGCGGTTGCGTTGCCAACTGCGCCGCCCACAACAATACGCTGGGAATTGAATTCGGCCACTTCCAAGCTGAACGAGGTGTCAAGCTGGCTGTCTACCAAACGTTGGAATACCGCGTTTTCGGCCTCTTCGATGGTCAGGCCAGAGACATCGATCGCACCGATTTCCGGCAGGGCGATCGCGCCGTCATCCCGCACGGTATAGCCCTGTCGCCGGTTTTGTGCCGCCAGAAGCCCCGACAATTGTTCGACCGTGTTGCTTTCACCGCGCGTGGCCAACAACAGCACGTCGCCCACGCCAATCCGATAAGGCTGTTGGGACACTTGTGGGGGTGCACGCAACTCCAACGCTTCGGGTTGTTGATCGGGGAAAAACGGCGCGTCGGGAAAGGCGCCCGCGCCCACAACGCCGCGCGTACCGACACCTGCGTTGCCATAAAACGCCGCCGGCAAAGACTTTGGGCGATAGCTCGAACGGTTGGCAATGGCGAGGCTCTCACCTGTCACCGGCACGACGCGCACGGCGACATCGCCTGCCGCTTCCTGAACCGAGGGGCTGGTATACGTGATGCCACACCCAGTGGCTCCCAAAGCGGTGCCTGCCAAAAGCGCAATGGCCAAACGGCTTTTCAACATTTGTTCGTCCCCCAAATAGTCTAACGCACAAGGCGTTCTGTCTTCAGATATCCAACAAGGGGGCTGACCCATTGTTGTGATTTCCACATGATCCCGTCCCCACCGATCCAGTAGGTGTTTTCAATGCTTTGCGCGGATGTTCGGCAGGTTTCGGTGACTTTGGTCACCGTGACCTGCGCCCGCAAAGTGGCAAGTGTTTCGCGGTTGCGGCCGGTTTGCGTGCATTCAAACACCACTCGGATCGTCTGATCTTCGCCGCCAATGTAGTCGTTGATGCGATTGTAAGACGCGCCACCCGTGCGCACCGCACGGGCCACCGCTGCGGTATCTGAAACCATCAGATCTTCGGGCAAACCCCGCGTGGCTGTGACGATCCCGTTGCGAAAGCTGAGCGTGACACCATCTGCCGTTTGCCAGGTGGTGATACCACGATCCTGAGCGCCGATCTGCAACGTCGCAGCCACTCCAAGCTCAGCCACATCTGCCAACAAAAGCGGTTTGGTGCCGAGATCTTGCCGCGCGAGAGACGCTTTGAGCACGTCGCCGGTGACAGACGCAGTTTGACCGCAAGCGACCAAAGCAAAGGCGGCACATAAAGAGGCCCAAGGTTTCATCGCCAGAACCTCCCCCAGCCTTTGTAGTATTCTTCGGTCTGCAGCGGGCGCGTCACCTCATAAAGGCGGCCATTCACATTCAGCCGCGCACCGCCATCCCGTTGTACTGGGCGAATGGTGGTCGAAAACGTATCGCGCCGAGGCTCCCCTGTGACCCAAGTAAGCGGCACGGTCAGCCGGATACCTTTGTCAAACGACCCTTCGCCAAACTCTTCCGATGAGACTTCGGTAAAGGTGGCGAAGGCTCCAATCGACCAGCCATTGTTGAATTGCCGGTCCACCCCGATGGTGGCACCCCAATCGCCTGCAAGATAGCGGCCTACGTCTAACTGGGTATGAAATCCGTTGCCCATATCCCAATAGAGCGATCCATGCCCGGTTGCGATTTCGTAATCTTGAAAGCCAAACTGCTGATCAAAATCACGCTGTTTGACGTAGTTAACCTCGACCCCAAGTGAATAGGGTCTGTTGCGCGGCGACCAAAGCAACTCACCCGAAACACCCCCAAACATCGGCTCCAGATAGCCAGCGGTCACGCGCCCGGTGACTTCGGGTGCGACATCAAAGTAATAGGCGGCTTGCAGGTTGACCAAGGCGGTTTCGCCTTCGCGGTCGTATAGGTTAAAGTCACTGCGCACGCGCGGCAGCACTGAGGTGGAGGCCCGCGTGCTTTCGCTGAGATTACCAATCAGCCGGTGCCGCAATTCACCCGACAGGACCAGGCCGTGTGCGATTTCGGCGTCTGCCTTGAACGAAATCCCGGCATCCGCGCGCAGCGGATCATCCGGGTCAAACAGGCTTGGCGTGACATAGGGGCCAACGGACAGTTTCGTGCGCGGATAAGCTTCGGCCACGGCAGGGACAGAGCTCGGATCGTTGTCAAAGCGGGCGCGCGCAAAGCTGGACCATGCGTTATCAGGCGAAAACTCCAGCTCTTCCAGATCGGCACGCTGGATAAACACCGCGTCGCCTGGAATGCCGTTCACCACCGGTACAATCACAAATGTTGTGATTTGGCGCGGTGTACTGCGGCTAAGTGTGCGCGCCGTTCGACCGATGGCTTGGGCGTTTTGGAAATACGTATCGTTCGCAATCTCGACTTGCGCCGTATCGCCTGTGACGGAAAAACCGATCAGCTCGATACCTTGCGCGCTGAGGCCTTCTTGGGTTTGGCGGCGGCTTTCTTCGGCATCAATGGGGAAAGCAAAGGCACGGGCCCGACGCACAACGCCAAGAGGCGCGGATTCCCGACCTGACCCGATGCGCCGGTTTTTCGGATTGGTGATGAACGAGGCGGTCACCCCAACTTCGGAGCCATACATGTAGTTGGCCGATATGTTGATATTGTCGCGGGCCTTGTACGTCAGGCCAAAGTTAAATGGTGAATTCCGCTCAAAGGCTGACCCATCTTCGAATGGGTAGGCGTCCGACGAATATTCCGCGAGCAGCTTCACCTTGTCTGATAGCTGGTATTCGATTCCGCCAAAGAAGGCCGCAGGCCCGGTGAAAAGCTGGTCGGTACTGACCGTGCCGCCCTTGCCAACATCCAGGGCCTGACGTGTTTCAAAGCGGTCGCCCAGAAATGACAGCGGGTTGTCAAAAGATCCAACCCCAGCCAATCGGCCCCAGCCAATCCCACCCGTCACGCGCAGCCGCGGGCCAAATGTTTTGGTGGCAGCGAAGTATTCGGAGGAGTAAATCCCGGTTCCCAGAAAGTCGTTCAGGCCAACGGCAATTGCCGGGCGCAGGCGCGTTTCATCAACGAACCGGTATTGCAAAGAAAAGCTGCGGTCGAAAAGATCGCCAGGCGAAGACGAAGGTGTCCGCCGAATGTCGCGTTGGATCGAATAGCGGAAAGACCCGGACAGCCTGGGAAAGATCTGGAACGATAAAGTGTTGCGCGTTTGCCCGCCAAAATGGCTGGTCGTGAAGGATAACTCAGCGTCGTCTGGGCTGACGGCTGATGGCAAGTCGATCAAACCTGGCTGACCGTAAGAGTTGTAAGATGTAAAGATCGGTGCGCTTTGCGCTAACACATTGCCAGCTGCACAAAAATACACAATCGCCGTTACGCAGATTAACACGGTTAACTGCCCCAACTATCGTTGAGGATGTGTTATCACAGATAAGCTATGGGTTGAGTGATTCTCTTATTGATTGTTCGTCCGAATATTGAATGTGGTAAAATAACCACCAATCATACGCTTAAGTGTAATTTTTAATCGCCTTAAGCGATAGTTAATCCTTGTCTCGATATTTTTTGGTCGCGCTTTTTGACGGAATCGCCTAGGTTGAAACAATCTTAAAGAGAGTATTGGCATGATGTTTGGAAGAACGTACTTTTTAACGGCGATGTGTCTGGCTTTGGTTCCGGCGACCGTTTCGGCGCAAGAGCGTCCTGACCCCATGGTTGTGGCGCAACAGGTCGAAGCTTGCGGGGATCGCGACATTATTTCTGCGCGCTGGGCGCGGGACAACACTCTGGCTGTTCGTTGTTCGCGAAACGGTGGTTTGTTTGCTGGTGGGGCCGCGACTGGCGCCGCAGCAGCGGGCACCGGCGCAGCAGCCGCAGGTACAGGCGCGGCAGTGGCCGGTGCGGCGGTGGCTGGTGGTTTGGCCGCGGCGGCTATCCCGGTTGTTGTCGGGGCTGGTGCGCTAGCTGCGGTCGCAAGTGGGTCCAGCACGTCTGACACACAGTAACCAGCGTCATTGCAGGTTCGAAACGACTGAGCCTGAGCTTCTTTGCGTTGCTCCGCTATGGCATGGCGTGGCCGCTCGTCTTTAGCTTAATCGGTTCGAAAGTGATCTCGCCAACCTGAGATTTGGGGCGCGCCCCGTGCGCCGGATCTTTCAAAAAAAAACGGTATATTAACTATGACAACGCGATCTGCAGCAGCGGACCGCGACCCGTGGTTCGTTGTCCAACTCAAACCCCATGGTTTACGCATGGCGCGCACCCATCTGGCGCGGCAAGCCTTTAGAACTTTCTCCCCTTCACTCGCGCCGTCCCAAGCTAAGAAATCTCCGCGCCCGGCGTTTCCAGGGTACCTTTTTGTGACATTTGACCCGGCTCAAGGCGCATGGGCCAAAATCAACTCAACGCGTGGTGTTTCTCGGCTGATCACGTCCGGTGCGGGCCGTCCAAGTTCGCTCCCTTCAAACTTCATGACGGCGCTTTTGGAGCGTGTTGACGAGTATGAAATATTGCATCCGCCGGAGGATTTGAAATGCGGGGACGATATCCGCGTGATCACTGGTCCCTTCGAAGGGGTTATCGCGCGCATTCATGATCTACCGGATGCGTCTCGGGTGGCCGTCCTGTTGGAACTCATGGGGCGTCAGGTCCGCACTACACTCCCGCGTGACAGCCTGGAGCGCATCAAGGTGGCATAGTGTTTGCGCTGGCGTAAACCAGCGCGACAGCGACTTTTTCGGCTGGCGCCAGTTTCCAGAGACTCACGTATAACCTGGCCGGTTTCCAGCATTCGTTCCGCCCATATTTCGCAAATATTGCGCAAAACTACGTATCTTTGGCCCATTTCATGCTGGTTTACGCAAGGTTGAGGGCAACTTTACGTCGCCTAACCTTGCGAAACGCACGGCGCTTCTCAATTATACCTGCAAGAGGAGAACCGCGCTTAAGCGCACCATGGGAGGAAGCTAAAATGCCCTACGCCGGGAACGAAGACCGCCTGCGCCTTGAAAATGAAATGTCATGGGAAGACCGTGACGTTCCCAAAACGTTGTTTGGGATGATCTCACGCACGGCCAGCCGGGTGCCCAACAACAAAGCGATTTCGTTCCAGCTGACGTCGGGCCCGACCGACAAGGCCGAGACTTTGACCTGGAAACAGGTGCAAGAGAAGGTCGCGCAAACGGCCAACATGCTGCGCCGTCATGGGATCGGTGAAAAAGACGTGGTCGCCTACGTTTTGCCAAACTGCACCGAAACCCTCTTGACGCTTCTGGGCGGTGCCATTGCGGGCATCGTCAATCCGATCAACCCTCTGCTTGAGCCAGAACAGATTGGCGCCATCCTGCGCGAAACCGGGGCCAAAGTAGTGGTCACATTGCGGGCATTCCCGAAAACGGACGTGGCCGACAAAGTGGCCAAGGCCGTCGATCTCGCTCCCGGCGTCAAGACCGTGCTCGAGGTTGACCTGAACCGCCATCTCGGCGGCGTGAAATCCTTGATCGTGCCTCTCATTCGCCCAAAGGCGGAAAAGGCATCTGGCGCGACCTATAAGGACTTCAACAAAGAGATCGCGAAATGCCGGACCAGCCTTGAGTTCGAGGATGTGCAGCAAGACCGCGTGGCTTGCTATTTCCACACCGGCGGCACCACAGGTATGCCGAAGGTGGCACAGCACCTCTATTCCGGCATGATGTACAACGGCTGGGTCGGTTCCACGATTTTGCTCAACGAAAATTCCAATCTACTGGTGCCTCTGCCGCTCTTCCACGTGATGGCCTGCCAGGCGCTATTGATGCCCGCCATCGCGGCTGGAGCGCATACCGTCTATCCAACGCCGCAAGGTTATCGTGGGGATGGTGTCTTTGATAACATCTGGAAATTGGTCGAACGCTGGAAGATCACCTTTATCGTGACCGTCCCTACGGCGATCAGCGCCAAGATGCAGCGCCCGGTGGACGCGGATGTTTCCACCTTGCAATACGCATTCTCTGGCTCGGCCCCTTTGCCACAAGAGCTGTTCAAGCGGTTCGAAAAAGCCATCGGGGTCAAAATTGTCGAAGGCTACGGCATGACCGAAGCCACATGTGTTGTCTCGGGCAACCCGGTGGATGGCGAAAAGCGTATCGGCTCCGTGGGCATCCCGTTCCCTTATACGGATGTCAAAATCTACAAGGGCACAGCGGATGGCCCGGCGGAATGTGCGACAGACGAGGTGGGTGAGATCTGCGTCTCCAACCCAGGTGTCTATGCGGGCAATACCTATACCGAGGCGGAAAAGAACAAAGATCTGTTTCACTTCGACAAATACCTGCGCACAGGCGATCTGGGCCGGATCGACCCGGATGGCTACATCTGGATCACCGGTCGCGCCAAGGATCTGATCATTCGCGGCGGTCACAATATTGACCCGGCAGAAATTGAAGAGGCGCTGCTGGGCCATGAGGCTGTGGCCTTTGCGGGGGCGATTGGTCAGCCCGACATTCATGCCGGTGAAATTCCTTGCGTCTTTGTCGAACTGGTTGAAGGCGCATCAGTGTCAGAAGCCGAACTGATGAAGTTCTGCCAGGATAATGTCCACGAGCGCGCTGCGCACCCCAAACACTTGGAAATCTTGACCGAACTGCCCAAAACCGCGGTGGGCAAGGTCTTCAAGCCTGACCTGCGCAAAAGCGCCATCACCCGGATTTTCAATGAAACGCTCGAAGGCGCAGGCTCTGCGGCGCGCGTGGTCTCCGTGATTGACGACAAAAAGCGGGGGCTTGTGGCTCAGGTTGAGATGAACGGCGCATCCGAGGATGATGTCCAAGGCGTCATCGGTGGCTTCATCAACGCGTGGGAGCCTGCAGGCGCTGGTGCAGCGGCGGTGGCGGCTGAATAAGTGACAGCTGACTACACCAAACTGCTGGATGCAGAGGTCTGGGCTTTTCTGGCCCGGACCGAAGAGTTTTATCCCCCCGATGCGGTCGACCTCACCGTTGCAGATCAACGTCGCGTCTATGACGAAATGTGTGCCGCGTTCGATGTGGGCCGACCCGACGGGGTAACAACCGAAGATACGGATATGGACGGCGTGCCCTGCCGCATCTACACGCCTGCCACACCACCTGAGGCCACGATCTACTTTTGCCACGGTGGTGGGTTCGTCGTAGGCGGGCTCGACAGCCACGACAGCATTTGCGCCGAATTCTGCGACCAAACGGGTATGCGCGTTGTGGCCGCCGACTACCGCATGTCCCCTGAACACCCGTTCCCGAATGATTTTAACGATGCCTGGGCTGCTTTTGCCGCCACCTGTGCGGCCTTTGATGGCCCCGTGGTTCTAGCAGGCGACAGCGCAGGCGGATGCCTCGTTGCTGCCGTGGCTCACCACGCTCGGGGTCGGATCTCTGACCGTATCACCGGCGCACTGCTGATCTATCCAGGGCTCGGTGGCCCCTGGACAGAACGGTCTTACCAAGAACATCCCGAAGCGCCGGGGCTGACTGTGAAAGACATGGAATTCTACCGTCTTGTGCGCTCTGGAGGCAAAGAGATCACGGATGATCCAACCTACGCTCCGCTGCAAGACACAGACTACAGCGGCTTGCCCCCCACCGTGATTCTGACGGCTCAATGCGACCCGCTCTCCAGCGACGGCGATGTCTACGCCCGCCGCCTCACCGAAGCGGGGGGCGCGGCCCTTTGGCACGAAGATCAGGGCCTCGTCCACGCCCACCTGCGCGCCCGGCACATGTCGGCCAAAGCGCGCGACAGCTTTGCCCGTATGATCGCATCGCTCACCAGCCTGAAATCCGGCCACCTGCCCACGTTCACCTCCTGACTTCTTTTGGATGCAAATACTCCGGGGGGCTTGGGGGGCTGGCCCCCCAATGATAACCCGTGTGCCTACATACGCATTCGTCTTTGGCTGGCACCCCGCGCAGTCTTGCGTCATTATCGCCCAACTCAACACAGGAGCGCGTAATGAAACACCGTCAGCTTGGCACATCCGGACCGTCTGTGAGCGTCGTGGGCTATGGCGCCATGTCGTTTACCGATTTCTATGGCCCGGCGCAGGATGACAGCTCATTGCGTATGCTGGATCAGTGCCTGGATCGCGGCATCACCCATCTCGACACCTCAAACGTCTATGGCATGGGCCGGTCCGAGACGGTCATCGGCCAATGGCTCAAGGCGCGTGGCGGTGAAAATCCGTTTGTGATCGCGTCCAAGGTTGGCATCACCCGCGACCCGGAGCGGCGGTTCAAAAACGATCCCGCCCATATGGCCCAAGAGCTGGATGGCAGCCTCGCGCGGCTCGGCGTGGAGGCGATCGACCTCTATTACGTGCACCGCCGCGAAGCCTCGATCCCCATCGAAGAGGTCACCGAAACGCTGGCCGGCTTTGTGAAAGCGGGCAAGATCAAAGCCATCGGCTTTTCCGAAATCGCACCGTCGTCTCTGCGGCGGGCAAACGCTGTGCATCCCGTGGCGGCGGTGCAATCGGAATACTCGCTCTGGACCCGCTCACCTGAAATGGGGCTGGTGCAAACCTGTGCCGAACTGGGAGTTGCGCTTGTGGCGTTCTCACCCGTTGGCCGTGGCATGTTGACCGACCGGCCCCACGACCGCGCTGCGGCGGCCCAAATGCCGTTTCTGGAAAACAGCCCTCGCTTCATGGAGCCCAACATCTCCACCAACATCGCGCTCAGCGCCCCGTTCCGGGCACTCGCAGCCGAGATGGGCACCACCGCCGCAGCCCTCGCCATCGCCTGGGTGATCCATAAGGGGGATCACATCATCCCCATTCCGGGAACTCGCCATGTCAGCCATCTCGAAGAGTTGGTCGAAGGCGGCAAGCTGGAACTGAGCGCCGAAGACATGGCCCGCATCGAAGCCGTCCTGCCCATCGGTTGGGCCCACGGCGACCGCTATTCCGTGGGCCAATGGGAAGGGCCGGAGCGGTACTGCTGAGGACGCAATGACATCCCAAGACACCGCCCTGCGCGCCCAGATCCGGGCAGAGATTGCGGGCATCACGCCATTTGATACCGCTGAGCAGTTGGTGCAGACCGATGCGCTTTGCTGGGTTGATGAGGGTGCGCCGCTGTTTCGGGTGGTTAAACCCGCAACGCCACCCAAGCATCTGGTGTCTTATTTCCTGTTGATCGACGGGGATCACATCCTGCTGGTCGATCACATCACCTCAGGCCTTTGGCTGCCTTCCGGCGGGCATGTGGACCCCGGCGAACATCCCCGCACAACAGTCGAGCGCGAGGTGATGGAAGAGCTGCGCATTCCGGCACGGTTTGTGCAGCCCGGCCCACTTTTTATCACTGCGACCCGAACGGTGGGGGCGACGGAGCGGCACACGGATGTGTCGTTGTGGTATGTCCTGCAAGGGGATCAGACAAAGGTGCTAGATTATGACCGTCGAGAGTTCAAAGGCGTGCGCTGGTTCCCCCGCAACAGCGCCCCAACAGAGCGCACAGAGCCTGAACTGGCCCGCTTTCTGGCAAAGCTGACGGCGCAAGGGCTGTGACGCCGCAACCGGGCTTACTCCAAAAACACAGATGCTTTCATCGTCTCCGGGATCTCTGCTCCAAGCCGTGACAGGATGGTTGGCGCAAGCTGCAGCTGGTCGATCACCACATCCTCAGCGGGGCCTTTGGCCGGGCCGAAGTAATACAAGGCGGCCTCTTGTTGCAGCGCGCCGCGCCCGCCGTGGTGGCCGCGCTCGTCCTGCCCGTGATCGGCGGTGACGATCACCTCATAGCCCATCTGCTGCCAGCGCGGGATAAACGGGGCCAGCATTTCGTCCATCACGAAACAGGCGTGGTCCATCTCTTGGCTTTCGTGGAAAAACCGGTGGCCCATGCTGTCGAGCGTGCAGGTGTGCAGCATTCCGTAGTTCAGGCCAAAGCGCAGGCACAG
This sequence comes from Paracoccaceae bacterium, assembly GCA_013214665.1. GTDB lineage: Bacteria > Pseudomonadota > Alphaproteobacteria > Rhodobacterales > Rhodobacteraceae. The sequence goes on along the minus strand of JABSSA010000006.1, from coordinate 37,095 downwards.
GTTGGTGAGTGAGCCAAAGAGGTCAACGTCTGATGGCGTCATCTGATTGGTCAGGCCATAGCCCGTCATCGTGTGAAACCGGCCATGGTTGATTGTGTCGCTTTCGGGTTCGTCATATTCCACGTCGCGCACAAAATCGAACGGGTGGCGGTTGAAAAACTCTGACCAAAAGCTGTGCGCCACAGCGCCGGTGATGCCACCGGCCTGCCGGGTTTGGGAAAAGACATCCGGGTGGCTGAGGCGAAACACATTGCCATTGCCGGTGCAGCCATGTTCCGCAGGCACCACGCCCGTGTGGATGGAGGCGTAGCACGAGGCGGACGTGGACGGCAGAACCGAGCGAATTTTCCAGACACGGGCCGCGCCGCTGTCCACCCAGCCTTCGAGATTGCCGAAGAGGCGGCGCCAGTTGCGATAGGGCACGCCGTCGAGAATGATGAGAAGAAGCTTGTTGTCCATGCCCGGGCATCCTTTGCTTTGGTCTGCGCAGTCTTTCCCAGAGTGCTGGGGGATGCAACGCAGAACGCACAGTGTGAACGCCCCGGCTTTGGTAGAATCGCAACAGGTGTTGCCGCAAAGAAAAAGCCCCCGAGCCGTATAGGCCGGGGGCTTTTACCGTAATCAAAGCGCGTACGTTTAGTTCCCCGCGCTCTCCATCTTCCGGGTGGCCAGCACATGTTCCAGCCAACCCAGCCGCATTTCCGGCACTGAGCTGAGCAGGAGGTCTGTGTAGTCATCGAACGGAGGGGATAGCACTTCGGATTTCGGCCCGTAGCGCACAACGCGGCCCTGATACATCACCGCGATGCTGTCTGCGATGGCTTTGACCGTCGCCAGATCGTGGGTGATAAAGATATAGGCCACATCCTCTGCCGCTTGCAGGCGCAAGAGCAGTTTCAGGATGCCATCCGCCACCAGCGGATCAAGCGCCGAGGTGACCTCGTCACAGATGATCAGCTTAGGCTTTGCAGCCAGCGCGCGGGCGATACAAACACGCTGTTTTTGCCCGCCGGATAGTTCCGCTGGATAGCGATCAATGAACTCTTCGCCCAGTTCGATCTCATCCAACAGCGCAATCGTGCGCTGACGCTTTTCCGCGCCCTTGAGGCCAAAGTAGAACTCAAGCGGGCGCCCGATGATCGTGCCCACGGTCTGGCGTGGGTTCATCGCCACGTCGGCCATCTGGTAGATCATCTGCAATTCGCGCAGATCTTCGATGGAGCGACTGGGCTGGTCTGGTGTCAGCGTACGCCCATCAAAGGTGAGCTTGCCATCGCGCGGTGGCAAAAGCCCGGTGATCACCCGTGCCATCGTGGATTTGCCCGACCCGGATTCGCCTACAACAGCCAGTGTTTGACCCGGTGACAGATCCATCGACACATCGTGGAGCACGTCAAAGTTTGTGCCCTTGTAGCGCGCGGTGATGTTCTCTGCGCGCAACAACGGTGAATCGGTTGGGGCCTTTTCCTCGTGGGTGATGGACCGGACCGAGACAAGCGCCTGGGTGTACTCTTCCTTTGGGGCATTGATGATCTGATCGGTGTCACCGTATTCGACCATATTGCCGTGCCGCAGCACCATGATGTGGTCGCTGACCTGCGCCACCACCGCGAGATCGTGGGTGATATAAAGCGCGGCCACGCCTGTGTCGCGGATCGCTTCCTTGATCGCGGCCAACACGTCGATCTGCGTGGTCACGTCAAGCGCCGTGGTGGGTTCGTCAAACACCACGAGATCCGGCTGGGGGCACAGCGCCAACGCCGTCATACAGCGTTGAAGCTGACCACCCGACACCTGGTGCGGGTAGCGTTTGCCGATGTTTTCCGGATCAGGCAGGCCAAGCTTGCGGAACAGCTCCACCGCGCGCAGTTCGGCCTCTTTCTTGGCGAACTTGCCCTGGCGGATGGCTGCTTCGGTCACCTGTTCCATGATCTGCTTGGCCGGGTTGAACGACGCCGCCGCGGATTGGCTGACGTACGTCACCTCTCCGCCGCGCAGCTTGCGGATATCGCCAAGGCTCGCTTGCAGGATATCGCGCCCGTTGACCCAGACCTCACCCCCGGTGAGCTCCACGCCACCGCGGCCATAGGCCATGGAGGCCAGACCGATGGTGGATTTGCCCGCACCGGATTCACCGATCAGACCCAGAACCTTGCCCGGTTGCAGATCGAAATCGACGCCATGCACGATCTTGATGTTGTGCGGCTTTTCACCGGGTGGATAGACAGTCGCCCCGATCTTGAGGCCGCGAACCTTGAGAAGTGGTTGTTCACTCATCCCCGGCCCCCTTTCAGTGATGTGGTTCGGTTCAGGATCCAGTCCGCCACCAGATTGACCGAGATGGCCAGCGTGGCGATGGCGATCGCGGGGTAAAGCGCCGCACCGATACCAAAGTTGATGCCTTCCTTGTTCTCTTTCACGATCCCGCCCCAATCGGCCAGCGGCGGCTGCACGCCAATGCCAAGGAACGACAGCGTCGAGATAAAGAGCACCATAAAGATGAACCGCAGGCCCATTTCCGCGACAAGCGGCGACAGGGCGTTTGGCAGGATTTCCCGGAAGATGATCCAGCCCAGCTTTTCACCGCGCAGTTTGGCGGCCTCCACGTAATCCATCACGCTGATATCCACCGCGACCGCACGGGCCAGACGGTAGACGCGTGTCGCGTCCAAAAGGCCCATGAGGATGATCAGGGTGATCACCGTGGCTTCGATGGACGACAGGATTACAAGCGCGAGGATCAGGGATGGGATGGCCATCATCAGATCCACGAAGCGTGACATCACCTGATCAAACCAGCCGCCAGTCACCGCAGCGAGGAACCCAAGCACAGAGCCTGTGGTAAAGCTGAGGATGGTGGCCAGCGTCGCGATCCAGATGGTTGTCCGCCCGCCATAGATCATGCGGGTTAGCAAATCGCGCCCAATCTGATCCGTGCCCAGCAGATGTTCGGCTGAGGAAGGTTCCCAGACGTCGCCCACCACGTCGGCCATGCCATATGGCGCGATGACCGGCGCGAAAATAGCCGCGAGGAAATAGATGGCCGTGAAGGACAGGCCGATGGCGGCGGAGAGAGGTAAGTTCTTTAGCATGATATCTCTCCGCTCACTTCGGGTGCCGCAAACGCGGGTTGGCCAGGATAGAAACCAGATCCGCAATGATGTTGAGCACGATATAGACGGCTGCGAAAATCACACCGCAGGCCAAGACCACTGGCACATCGCGTTTCACCACCGCATCCACCAGATACTGCCCCATGCCGGGATAGGCGAACACCACCTCCACCACGACAACACCCACGACAAGATAAGCGAGGTTGAGCATGACAACTGTCACAATTGGGGCAATCGCGTTGGGGAAGGCGTGGCGATAGATGACGGTGAAGGTCGTCAGACCCTTCAGCTCGGCTGTTTCGATATAGGCCGATTGCATCACGTTCAGGATCGCCGCGCGGGTCATCCGCATCATGTGGGCCAAAACCACCAGCGTCAGCACCGCCACAGGCAGTGAGATGGCGTGGAGTTGTTCCAAGAGCGGCATACCGGGCGAAATGTTGGCGAACGACGGGGCCCAGAACAGTTTCACCGCAAAGAAGAACACGAGGATATAGGCGATCATGAATTCAGGCAGCGAGATGCTGGCCAGAGTGACGCCCGAGATCAATTTGTCTGGCCAGCGGTTTTGATAGCGCACCGCGATTAGGCCAAGCAGGATGGCCAGCGGAACCGAGATCAAAGCGGCCCAGAAGGACAAGAATAAAGTATAGCTCATGCGCTTGCCGATCTGATCTGCGATCGGGAGTTTGTTGGTGAGCGCATTGCCCATATCACCGGTCAAAATACCGCCAAGCCATTCAAAATATCGGGTCAAAGCAGGGCGATCGAGCCCCATCTCAGCCCGCAGATTGGCGAGGTTTTCTTCGGTGGCAGCTTGTCCGAGGATGGCTTGGGCTGCATCGCCGGGCAGGATTTCGGTAAGGCCAAAAATCAGCGCGGATGCAGCAATAAGGAGAAGGATGCCCAGCGCTAAGCGCTGGACAACCAATGTGAGAATGGGATGCATGATGTGTGCAAGCTCTTACGCTTCGAGCCAGCACTTGTGCGGTGCAAAGCCGTTCATCATGCCAAAGTTCGGATCGTCGATCCAGCCTTTGACGCTTGTGGAAACGCCTTCAACGAAGTCGTTGAACATTGGCAGGATCAGGCCGCCTTCATCACGCAGCATGTTGGCCATGTTGGAATAGATTTCTTTCCGCTTGACCGGGTCCAGTTCGCTACGTGCCGCAAGCAGCATGTCGTCAAACGCAGGTACTTTCCAGCGTGTGTCGTTCCAGTCTGCGGTGGACAGATACGCGGTGGTGTACATCTGGTCCTGCACCGGACGGCCACCCCAGTAGGATGCGCAGAACGGCTGTTTGTTCCAAACTTCGGACCAGTAGCCATCGTTTGGCTCACGCTTGATTTCCAGCGGGATGCCAGCCGCCTGGGCCGACTGCTGGAACAGCGCGGCTGCGTCAACCGCACCTGGGAAGGCGCCATCGGCCACACGCAGGATGATGGGCGACCCATCATGGCCAGATTTCTTGTAGTGCTCTGCCGCTTTGGCAGGGTCATACTGGCGCTGTGGGATCGAAGCGTCGAACAGCGGGTAAGCCGCGTTGATCGGGAAGTCGTTGCCGACAGAGCCGTAGCCACGCAGGATCTTTTCAACCATTTCTTCGCGGTTGATGGCGTATTTCAGAGCCAGACGCAGGTCGAGGTTGTCAAACGGCGCTGTGTCTACATGCATGATGAACACGTAATGGCCTGGGCCGGCCACGGACCGTACGTCGATGTTAGGCGCGCGCGACAGCAAAGCAGCGATCTTTGGATCGACGCGGTCTATCATGTGCACCTGACCTGATTGCAACGCCGCTGTCCGTGCGGTGTTGTCGTTCAACACGATGTTCTCAACGGAGTCGATGTGTGGCATCTCGCCATAGTAGTTTTCAAAGCGTGTGAACACGTGGCGTACGCCGGGCTCGTCTACTTCGACCTTGAACGCGCCCGTGCCGATACCGGCACCAGGGTTGTCCATACCACCATCAGGCTGGATCACCAGGTGATAGTCAGCCAGCAGGTACGGCAAGTCAGCGTTACCTGTGCCCAGGGTGACCTGGAAGTAATCACCGTCGGCCTTCATGGATTCGATGCCCTGCATGATGCCCAAAGCACCCGAGGTCGCATCTTCGTTGGAATGACGCTGCATGGTTTTCAGCACGTCTTCCGATGTCATTGTTTTGCCGTTGTGGAACTCAACGCCCTTACGGATCTTGAAGGTCCAGACTTTACCTTCGCTGTCTGCTTCCACGCTTTCAGCCGCACGGAAATCAAGGTCACCGGTTGGGGCTACGTTCACCAGGCATTCGCCAAAGGCGCGCAGGTTTTGGAATGGCACAGTTGACGCGGCCAGAGCCGGGTCGAGCGAGTTGGTGCTTTCACCACCCTGAAGGCCCACTTTCATGTGGCCGCCTTTGGTGGGCGTGGCCGCTTGTGCAGCGGAGGAAAGCATGGATTCCGCAACCACAACGCTGACACCCAGCGCAGCGGCGCGACCCATGAAGTCACGACGTGTCATCTGACCTGCCGCCACCTTGGCTGACAGGTGCTCTAGTTCTTTGGACATTTGGTTCTCCCGAAATTAACTCTGCTTATGCCGCAGACGTGTACCTCACGAAGTTTGCGTATTTGCGAAGGTATGACAAGATTTAATACGGGCTGTGAAAGTTCTGAAATTACAAAAGCTGCCTGGGAACCTGTTGTTTTATGTCTTTGGTGAAGATCAACTTTTCGTTTTCGTACGCGTCCAGCTTCGCGCTGAGGTAGAAGTTTGACGCATCTGAATGCATGGAACACTGTGCTTCGGTTCGCAAAACGCTGTCATTGCGTCGCGTTTCGTCAGTCCAATGGCACTGGCCGCTGGCGCACATCGGGTCATCAGGATGGATGGTCCAACGTTCGCGGGCGATAGATCCGTTGATCAGGCCATGATCCAAATCTCGCACTTCGCCAAAGTCATCTTCAATGATCAAATGCACCGCACCAGTCACATGGTCGGTCTCGGACCGGCGGATATGTGATTCTTCGCGCAGGGTTTCTGTGTTCCAAGGCGCCTCTGCCTCAGGGGGCAAAAACGCGACAGAAGTGTTTTCGGGTGGAGCAATAGGCAGGGCGATATCGCCCGCGTGTACCGTGATCGTACCGCTGTTAGGCGAGGGCCAGATCAGCGGCCAATAAGCATTTGAGATCGACACCCGCAGCTGATGCCCCGCCGGCACCTGATACCCGATGTGATCAAGCGCGATGGTCACATCCACGGGCGTGTTTACGGGCATCGCCTCCGGGTGTTCCGCGCTGTCACGATGTGACAGGTTCAAAACCCCATAGGTGATCCGCGTGCTGGCCCCGTCCGGGTGCACATGGCACAGCCGCACGGCTATCTGGGCCTGTGCCTGATCGCTCGACAGGCGCAGGCGCAGCGTTGGTTGCCCCAGAATGCGCGCCTCATCAGCTAAGGGCGCCGAGGTCCAGCAGGTGCTGAGCGCATCATCGGGGCGCTGATCTCCGGGCATTTCAGGGCCAAGCCAGATGGCGCAATATTCGCCGCCAGCAGCCCCGGTGTGGGCGGGCGAGGCGACCAGCCGGTCTTGCGTCGCCGGAGTGGAGCCAAGGCCCGCGTCACCCAGATGCAATGTGAGGCCTGCACCGGTTTGCGCCGGGTCGGTGTGGCAGGTGCCTGCATCCTGCGTGCACCATTGTCCGGTGCGTTCGGTGTACCATGTGGCCGGGCGCACCCCGTCCATTACATAGGCGCGGTAATCGGGGTCATCCTCAACGCCTGTGTCCACATCCTTAAGCCACTGATCCCACCAGCGCAGCGCCTCTTGCAGAAAACCGATGCGAGGTTCGGGCACCGCAAAATGCGGATATTTGTGCACCCAAGGGCCAACGATCCCCTTCGCGCCCGGCACCGCGTCAACGATCTGTGGCACCGCGTTCTTGTAGGCATCGCCCCAACCGCCAACAGCCAGAACCTTGGCCTTGATCGCGCTGAAATCTTCACAGACCGACCCATGTTTCCAATAGGCATCCCGATGCTGATGGCCCAACCACGTCACCGGCAAAAAAGGCTCTGCCTCCAAGCGCTCCAGCCACATCTCACGCCAATCGTCGCGCAGGTCAGGGTCCGGCGGCCGTGAGGAATAGCTCCACATCGTGGCCCCCCAGCCCATGTTTTCGTTCAACAGACAACCGCCTTTGTAATGGATGTCGTCCGCAAACCGGTCAACGGTGGAACACAGCGTGATGATCGCCTTCAGCGCCTCAGGTTGGCGCGCAGCCACCTGCAGGCCGTTAAAGCCGCCCCACGAAATGCCCATCATACCGACACGCCCGTTGCACCAAGGCTGCGCTGCGGCCCAGGCGATCACCTCCTCGGCGTCGGCCAGCTCTGCTTCGCTGTACTCATCCTCCATCAGACCATAGCTGTCGCCATTGCCCCGGATATCGACGCGCAGGCAGGCATAGCCGCGCTTGGCGAAATAGGGATGGGTCAGCGCATCGCGCGCACAGGTGCCATCGCGTTTGCGATAGGGCAGATATTCCAGGATCACCGGCACCGGATCATCGTCCGCGTCCGTGGGCCGCCAGATGCGGGCGCTCAGCCGGGTGCCATCGGAAAGGGTGATGCCTTCATCAGGCAGGTCGACAATGTCGCGCAATGTATTCGTTTGGGTCATGGGCCTATGGGGCGTATGGGCCCGCCCGGTGTCAAGCCGGGATGCGACACGGTTCAGCGTTTGATCGCCAAAAGCAGATCCATCACATTGGTGCCTGTCGGCCCGGTTGTGAAAAGCGCACCATGCGCCTTGAGCCACGGATAGGCATCCGCACGGTTCAGCGCGTCCTCCCCGCTTGGGTCCCAGGTGGCCCCCGTGATCAACGCGCCCGCCGCATCGGTTGGGCCATCGGTGCCATCGGTGCCGGCAACCAGCACGCTCAGACCTTCGACGCCTGCGAGCTCCCGCGCCAGCATCAGCCCCAGCGCCATATTGCGCCCACCAAGGCCGGGGGCGTCGGGCAAAAGCACCGTCGGCTCACCCCCGATGACGAACAGACCGGGCGGCATATCGCGCAGCTTTTGCGCAATGGCCGGGGCCAGCTCTGTCACGTTGGCGTAAAGTGCTTCTTCGTTGGTGTGGATCGGCAAGTCAGCCGCCGCCGCGACAGCGCCCCGCGCGATAGCATTGGAGGCCACAATCTGAGCTGTGAAAGCCGCGTTTGAGCCTTCCCCCATCTCCCCGATGCCAGACCCGATAACCCCCAGCGCATCCCCTTCCACATCCGAAATGGCCAGAGTGGTCACCTGTGCCCCGCCAAACCCGGCCAAAAGCTTGCCGCCCTTGATCCGGCTGATCTCTTTGCGCCGCGTGTTCATCGCGTGGATGTCAGCGCCAGAGGCCAACAGCCGCTGTGTCTCGGCCTTGAGTTGCGCCAGATCCCAGCCTTCGGGCAAGGCTTCGGCCAGCGCTGAGGCTCCGCCAGAAACCAGCATCAACAGATGCGCCTGCGTCCCACAGGCGGCGACGGCCTCCAGCAGCGCCTGCCCGGCCTGCAAAGAGGCAGCATCGGGCGTGGGATGCGCGGCCTCGATCACGGTGGCATCGGCGGGTGCACCTTCGGCGTGATCATATTTTGTCACGATCAGGCAGGGCGCATCAGGATAGGCGGCTGCGGCTGGGGCGGCCATGGCGGCCGCAGCTTTACCGACGGCGATAATATGCGTGGGCGGTGTGGGCAGCGGCAACGCGGCTTTCACAGCCGCGTCCCCTTTGACGGCGTTCACACCGGCGTGCCAGAGCGTGCTCAGCAGGGCGGCATCATCCGTCATTGGTATCAATCCACATCGTCACCGGCCCATCATTTGTCAGGCTCACCGCCATATCCGCACCAAACTGCCCCGTTTCGGTCGCGATGCCCAGATCGCGCAGGGCCTGCGCGAAATGCAGATAAAGCGCCTTTGCCTCATCTGGTTTGGCGGCGCCGGAAAAGCCGGGGCGGTTCCCGCGCGACAAATCTGCGGCCAGCGTAAACTGGCTGACCACCAACGCGCTGCCGCCTGCATTGACAAGCGAGAGGTTCATCTTGCCTGCATCATCCTTGAAAATGCGCAGTTTCGAGATTTTCTCGGCCAGCTTTTCGGCAATCGCCTCACTGTCGCCCGGCATGGCGCAGACAAGGATCAAAAGACCGGGGCCGGTCTGCCCGATCAAAGCGCCATCCACATGGACAGCGGCGTCGCTGACCCGTTGCAAAAGTGCCCGCATATCGCTCTCCTCAGTCGCGCCAGTCGATCACATCGTCCGGGCTGGCCCGGTCGGTGCGGAATTGGTTGGCGGGGTGGTCCGGGTCGGGATAGCCGAACGAGATGGCACAAAGCACATCGCGGTCTTCGGGCAGGTCGAACCAATCGCGCACAAACGGAGCTTGGGAGGCGACTGCGGCTTGCGGGATGGTGGCCACACCATGGGATTGCGCGGCCATCACAAAGGCGCTGACAAAGCCGCCGCAATCCACGCCGCCATAGGGGCCAAGTACTTTGGGTGTGGTGATGATGGCCACATGGGGTGCCCCAAACAGGCGGAAGTTTTCCAGCATCTGTTTGGCCCCCGCCGCACGGTCACCTTTTTCGATGCCCACCGCGCCATAAAGCTGGAACCCGCAGGCGCGCCGGCGGTCACCGTAAATGCCGGGATAGCCTTCGGGCCATTGCAAATCGGGCACCGGCGCGTTTTCAGAGGCGTGGGCATACAACGCCTCGCGGAACCGATCGGTTTCGGCGCCGGTTGTGATGGTCAACTGCCAGGGCTGCGCATTGCACCAGCTGGGCACCTTTTGCGCGGTGCGCACGATGGCTTGGATCGTGTCGCGCGGCACCGGATCGGTGCGGTATCCCCGGCAAGAATACCGGGCATCAAGGATATCGTTCAGCGTGTCGAATGCAGCGGTCATGCAAAGGCTCCTGACAAGGCCGGGCGACAGTGCCGCGCGGGGCAGGGGAGTGCAAGGGGGCTAACCCCATAGAGCGTCTGCACCTGGTCCTCTCAGAACGAAACGCAGCACCCTTCGCCCCCTGTGCCGGGTCTCCAACGAAGGAACCGAACTTCGTTTCCGCGCTGAGCGTTGTAAGTGAATGGGGCCGGTTTCTAGCCTTCCGACAGTGCAATCCCATAGCCGACGGCCGCGGCGACGATCAGGCCCAGAATAACCGCCACAGCGATTTTCCATCCCGACCAGGGCCGCTCACCCTGTACCCGGCCCGTTTGGCCATTCACGACAAAGCGATAGGTCTCGCCCCGGTATTTGTAGGCGGCCAGCCAGACTGGCAGAAGCACATGTTTGAAGGTGACATCGCGCACATCGGTCTTGGCCTGATGGATGCGCTGCCGATCCCCGCCAATGTCAAACTTGATATCCCGCTGGATCACCTGATCCATATGCGCGCGCGCCTCATCAAAGCCATCGGCCAGTTCAACCTGATAGCCTTCGGCGCGAAAGCCCGCGAGGAATTCAGGGTGATAGGGCTCCAGCGCCGACAGATCCCACGGCTGCAGCGCGTCGGTGTACTTTTTCGGCAGCGATTTTGAGGCCAGAATGACAATGTCATCAAAGAACCGCGCCACCTTGCCACTGACCCGTCGCCAGCGCACTTTTGAAACACGTACCTGTTCCTGCTTTCCATTCCGCGTCACGGTTTTGGTTTCGTAGTAAACTGTGCCGCGTTCGCCGGAATAGGCGGTTTTGGTGTCCGCGTCATAGGTCCAATAGGGCACGTATATGCCCTGCATTTTGCGGCCACTGCGGGCGTAGTCTTGCAGCCCGTTCGGCGCAAACCAGAGCCGCCCCAGCCAAGTATTCATCGCATCGCGCGCCTGATTTTCGTCCAGCTGAAAGGCCAGCAGGCCAGCGGGTTTGATATGCCGATGCACGCCCGTGTCGGTCACAACCGGCGTGGCGCAGAACGGGCATTCCTTGGCGTGGACATCCGCGTCAAATTCCACCTGCGCCCCGCAATTGGGGCAGGCCGAGACGCGAGTTTCCTCCATCTCCGCTTCGGGCAGATCCGCGTTCAACGCGGCCTGAAAATCCAACTCTTCGATGGCGCGTACCTGCGGGCCTGTGCCTTCCACCTCTGATGTGTTGCCGCAGAAATCGCAGATCAGGCCGCCGGTCGCGGGGTTGAACCGGAAATCCGCCCCGCAATTATCGCAGGGAAAGCGATGGGCCGCTGGGGCGGCTTCGGTGACGTCAGGCATGGCTCTTCCTCAGGCGCAACACGTGGGAATTTTCGCAGGCGCAACGCCGCGCGCGCGGCGTTACACGCCCGGTGGCGGGGGTGGGGGCAACACGGTGAAAAGCTGCGCCAGTTCCGCCACGTCTTCGGCCTTTTTCCAGCCGTCTTGCCCTGCGGTCCAGACATAGCTTTCCCGCGTTAGCTCGCCCTCGGTCGCCATCCGGCCCAGCTTGGCTTTGGAAAACGGTCCCGTCGTCGCCCCATCTTTGGCGATGTGCCAGACATGCTCCACTGGCGGCGGAGGTGGCGGCGCGGCGGCTGCGCGCGCCGGTGGCGCCTCAGCCTGCGCAGGGCGTGCGCCCCACGGGCTGCCCGCGCTCACCGCCTGGCCGATTTGCATACCCAGACCGGCGCCCATGCCCGCCTGAATCGCCGCCGCGCCGCCGCCATCGCGGCCCAGAGCTTCGGCGGCCTGGAATTGCATATATTCGTTCAGATTGCCGATCACGCCCATGGACGAGCGTTTGTCCATCACCTCTTCCACTGCAGGCGGGAGAGAGACGTTTTCGACATAAAGCTCCGGCAAAGACAGGCCATACTCCGCGATCACGGCTTCAATTTCGCGCGCCACAAGCTGGCCCAGTTCGCGGGTGTTGGCGGCCATGTCGAGCACTGGAATGCCCGAGCGGGCCACGGTGCGTGAAAATTCCTGCACGATGATGTTGCGAATCTGATAGCTGATCTCATCCATTGTGAATTCGCCATCGGTGCCCACGATCTCCACCAGGAAATTCGCGGGATCTGCCACGCGCACCGTATAGGTGCCGAACGCGCGCAGGCGCACCGGGCCAAACTCCGGGTCACGGCAGATGATCGGGTTCTTGGTGCCCCATTTCAGATTGGCAAACCGCGTCGTGTTGACGAAGTAGATCTCGGATTTGAAGGGCGAGCGAAAGCCGTGATCCCAGTGATTGAGCGTCGTCAGGATCGGCATGTTGTTGGTCTCAAGCATATAAAGACCGGGCGTGAACACATCCGCCAATTGCCCTTCATGCACAAAGACCGCCGCTTGCCCTTCGCGCACGGTGAGCTTGGCGCCATATTTAATCGCGTGATCTTCGCGCTCAAAACGCCAGACCATCGTGTCGCGGCTGTCGTCCACCCAATGGATGACGTCGATGAATTCACCTGAGAGGAAATCGAAAATGCCCATCTGTGGCAGTCTCCTTACGTGATCTAAAGCGGGCCCTGCGTGAGTTCGCGGGCGATGATACGGCTGACGGGTTGCGCCTCAGCCAATGTCTGACCGGGGCGCAGGCGGTCGTCATAGAGCATTTGCAACAACAGCTCGTCGTGGTTGGTCAACAGCGCAAATTCGTCGTCATCGTTAAAGATCGACGGGCGCGCTTCGGGGCTGTCATTGGCGAGCCCGAGGCCTTGGGCCAGCTCTTCGTGGATGCATGACAGGCGCAGCAGATCGGGGTTTTCGGCCCGGATCACCGCGATGGCGGCGGTGTAGGTCGATGGATCAGGCCCCGCCGCATAGGCGGCGACGGCGCAGTACACATCATCGCTCAGATTGCGGATCGGGCTGAGGTTGGTTGTCGTCACGCCGGGCAGGCGGGTTGCGATGGCGTCAATGGTGGCGGCGCGATCATCTTCGGAGACAAAGAACACCAGAAAGTTCGGGTTCACCCGCGTGGTCGTGATCGGATGTCCTGTTACCCGCGCCAGACGGCGCGCATACGCGGCCACGTCCCGGCGATCCTGTTGCGCCTGACTTGGTGGCACCGATGGGCCAAACTCAACGCGCATCCGTACCGGTATGTCCCACCGGCGCAGCTTGCCCGACACACCGGCTGCGGTGCCGGCGGTCTCATATTCGCTAAAAAAGACGATCCGGTCGAAATTGCGCGCCAGCGTGTTGGCGGAAAACGGCGTGTCCGGCCCGCCGCCATCCTGACGCAACAGGCCTTGTGACAGCTGGATGGATTGCACCTCGCGCAGATATTGACGCAAGGCGGCGCTGCGTTCGGATGTGGCCTGCGGCGCGGGTGCCGCGGGGCGCAGTTGCGGTGTGCGGACCGGATCAACCGGGTTCAGCAGATCACAGGCCGACAGGGCCAAAAGCCCAGCGCCCGCAACCGCATATGTGAACCAGTGCCGCACGTCTCACCCCCGCTGTCGCGCTTAGTTGGCAGGCGCGGATGCGGCCGCTGTGTCGCCCAGACCGTCGCGGCGGGCTTTGGCAGCGGCGAGCGTGTCGCGCAAATCGGCTTCCATCTTTTTCAGATCTTCCTCGGCGGCAGCGCGTTTGGCTTTGCCTTCATCCGCGATTTGCAGGCTTTCCTGAATGGTGCCGATCAGGTCGGCATTGGCCTGCTTGACCGCTTCGATATCAAAGACGCCGCGCTCCATCTCCTGGCGGATCATCTTGTTGCTCTCGCGTAGGTTCTTGGCGTTCGACGTCAACAGCTCATTGGTCAGATCATTGGCATCACGCACCGCCGCTGCCGCTTCGGCAGAGCGTTGGATCGTGACGGCCTGCGCCAGTTGCGTTTCCCACAAAGGCACGGTGTTCACGAGGGTCGAGTTGATCTTGGTCACCAGCGACTTGTCATTTTCCTGAACCAGCCGGATCGACGGCAGCGATTGCATCGTCACCTGACGCGTCAGCTTGAGATCATGCATCCGGCGTTCCAGATCATCCCGCGCGGCGCGCAGATCGCGCAGCTCTTGGGCTTTCATCACCTGATCCTCTTCGGAGGCCTGTTCCACCGCCGCTTCGGCGGCTGGAATGTCATTGGCGTCAAGCGAGGCCAGCTTGGCCTCACCGGCGGAGATGTACAGCGCCAGCTCGTCATAGAATTGCAGCGTTTTATCATACAGCAGGTCGAGCGATTTGATGTCTTTCAACAGCGTGTGCTCATGCGACAGTAGATCATCGGTGATCCGGTCAATCTGGCCCTGCACCTTTTCAAACTTGGCGCTGAACTTGGCAAAGGGGGCTGCGCGGCCTAACAGACGTTCCCACCAGGATTGATCCCGGCGCACGTCCAGCTCGGATACGGAAAAGCCACGGATTGTCGTCACGATGTCGCGCAGGCTGTCGCCCGCGGGGCCCACATCCTTGTTGCGCACATCGGCCAACATGGATTGGCTGATTTCCTGCAATTCGGCCTGCGCAGCAGAGCCGAAGGATACGATGGAATTGGTGTCCATCATATCAATCTCATCCATGCGGCTTTGAATTTCGCTGCTCACCTGCGGATCGGCGGCTTCCAGCGTGATCACCTCATCGGCGGGCATGGGTTCGGGCAGGGTGATGGCCGTGACCTCTTCCACCAAAGCGACGGATTGTTCGGCCTTCTTGCGTACGGTGTCGGACATGGAACTTCCTTTGTACTAATCAGATGTCGTCAGAAACAGGGAGGCGCACCCCCTCGCGCTGCAACCGTTCGCGCAGCACGTCGATTTCAATGTTCAGATCGCTTTTGTCTTCGATCATCAGCGATTTGGTTTTGGCGGCAAAATTCTCTTCGAGATCCGTCAGCAGCGCGGCATAGCTGCGCCAGGCCTGTGGATCGCGGGAGCGGGCAAAGATATCGGCAAACTTCACCGTCGCATCGCGCGCGCCCATCAAATAGACGCCCAGATACTTGCGTGCCGCCGTCAGATCGCGCGGGTCATCTTCGACGGTGTGGATCATTTCGCGGGCCGTGTCCTGAAACCGTTCCAGCCGGCGTTCTATATCGCGGTCTTCGGCGCGCAAAATTGCGTCTGTCATTTCGCGCAGATATTTCTCGGCCTCTTCCACAACCCGCGCCACGCGGTCCTGTTGGAAGGCATCAATGCCTTCGGCCCCTTTGGACCGCAGCGGATCAATGCCAAAGGCGGCCACATGCAGGCCTGCGGTCACCGCGCCAAAAAGCAGCGGGGCAATCAGGCCCGGTTCGTTCTTGTAGGCGGCGATGGCAATGCCCAAGCCGGTGAGCGCGCTGGAAAACATCTTGCGCGGAAAGGCCGGACGCTTGGCGATTTTGCGGTCGTTGAACGCGGCTTCGGCTTTCAGCCCTTCGCGCAGCAAAACCGCAGCAGCCGTCAAAATGCCAGCCGAGACAACCGCGAGGGTCAGGCCCACAGCGCCATCGTTGAGCGACATGAACACCATTGGAATGGCAGGAATGAACATCACGTTGGCCCGCGCGCCAGCCAGGTCGATCCGCCCGCGTGCGCGGCGGCGCTTTGCAGGCGTTGGCTCTGTCACGTCCAGATCGTCAGAGGGGCTGTATTTGCCGCCGTACCGCTTTGCCATCAGCTGGCAACCGCGCTGAGCCAGCCGGTCGTAATGCCGAACATCACCACGATCAGCGCCGCATAGGCGATGCGTTGAAACGAATTGGCGTCCATCAAAGTCTCCTTTGCCTGACACAAGTATAGGTACTGCAAGGTCATCACACAAATGTAACCACGCCGAATCGGCGTGATATCAGTGGAGTGGCAAAGAAAATGTAGCAATTCGCGCGATTGCCGATATCAGCGCCGTTTTCGTGACCTTGATGCATGGCGCGCCGCTTTGGGCTTGGCCGGGGGAGGGCTTTCCAGCCCCAATTGATCGCGCAGGACTTTGCGGCGCACTTCTTCCACCGCGCCAGACGCCAGATCCCCCAGCTGAAACGGCCCATAGCTGATGCGGATCAACCGGTTCACGGTGAGGCCGATGGCCTCCATCGCGCGGCGAATTTCGCGGTTTTTGCCTTCGCGCAAGCCAACCGTCAACCAGGCATTGGCCCCTTGTTGGCGATCCAGCGTGACCTGCATGGGTTGGTATTTCGTGCCTTCCACGTCGATGCCCTTGCGCAAAGGGTTCAGATCGTCGTCTTTGGGCGCGCCTTTGATGCGCACACGGTAGCGGCGCAGCCATCCGGTTGAGGGCAGCTCAAGCTTGCGTTTGATCTCGCCGTCATTGGTGAGTAGCAGCAGACCTTCGGAATTCAGGTCAAGCCGCCCCACAGACATCACGCGCGGCAGATCTTCGGGCAGGTTCTCAAAAATCGTCGCGCGCCCCTGTTCGTCGCGCGCCGTTGTGACCAGCCCGGTTGGCTTGTGATACAGCCACAGACGCGTCGGCTCCGCCTCGGCCAAAGGGGTGCCGTTCACGATGATCTTGTCACCTGCGGTGACATTCAGCGCGGGGCTGTCGATCACGCGGCCATTCACGCTGACCTGTCCGGCCAGGATCAGCTTTTCGGCATCGCGTCGGCTGGCATGGCCTGCGCGGGCAATCACTTTGGCGATCCGGTCGCCTTTGGGGGTGTCAGAGGTCATAGCCCGCGCTTATCCGATTGGCGGCTGTTGCGAAAGGTCTGCGCGCATGGCATCGCTGGGCCATGCCGTTTCGTTCGTTCATGGAAGATGCCCTTGCCGAAGCCCGCGCCGCTGGCGACCGGGGCGAAGTGCCAGTGGGCGCTGTGGTTGTGGACCCAAACGGCCAGGTGGTCGCGCGCGCGGGCAACCAGACGCGGGAATTGTCAGACCCCACAGCCCATGCCGAGATCCTGGCGATCCGTGCGGCCTGTGCGGCGGCGGGCTCAGACCGGTTGCCGGGATATGATCTTTACGTGACGCTGGAACCCTGCGCCATGTGCGCCGCTGCGATTGCGGCGGCCCGCATTGCGCGGGTCTATTATGGCGCCAGCGACCCGAAATCGGGCGGCGTGGCCCATGGCGCGCGGGTCTTTTCGCACGCGCAAGCCCATCACCAGCCCGAAGTGTATGACGGCATCGGGGCCGACCCCGCTGCCGCCTTGCTCAAAGCGTTTTTTGCAGACCGCCGGTAGTCGTCAGACGGTGATGGCCTGCATCACCTCAGGCTCGACCACATTCACACCTGGCAACCCGTCAATCAGCGTCTGTGCGCTCTGCTCCAGCAGCGGGAAGGTGCGGTAATGGCAGGGGATCACTGTTGAAAAGTTGAAATAGCGTTTCGCGGCATAGGCCGCGCCCGCCATGTCCATGGTGAAATACCCGCCCGCCGACAGGATGCCGACATCGGGTTTGTGGAAATCACCCATCCAATCCATGTCGGCCATGATATCCGTGTCACCCGAGACATAGACGCATTTGCCTTCGCCTTTGATCATGAAACCACATTCCGCGCCCATATAGCGCGACACGCCATCGACCTGCATCGAAGATGAATGTGACGCAGGCACCAAAGTTGCCGTCACATCACCCAGCGCAATCGTGCCGCCCCGGCCAAAGGTGTTGCCTTCGGTCGCGCCTTGCCCGTGCAGCGCCGCGGCCAGCTCGTAAGGCCCGGACACTGGCGCGCCGGTGGTTTTTGATATCTCCACAATGTCTGCCGTATGGTCAAAGTGCCCGTGGGTGACCAGAATATGCGTCGCGCCCGCTGTGGCCGCGCTGGCCTGATCTTCGGGCAGCATCGGATTACCGGTCACCCATGGGTCAATCAGGATCACCTGATCCCCGATTTCCAAACGAAAGCTGCCGTGGCCCAGCCAGATGATGTTCATGATCATTCTCCCGTGTTTGGGGTGAGCCTAGCGCTCTGGCCGAAAGTTGCAAAAGGCAAATGCAATGCGCTGGGCAATTCATCTCGGCGTGCTTACATACGATTGGGACGACACAGAGTTTCGGTGTGATGGACCAGCTTCTGCAACAGATCGACGGGTATTGCGAGCGTGTCGACCCAAGCTATTGGGCCGAGCCGGTCAATGCTGTCACCAATCTGGCCTTTGTTCTTGCGGCGCTGATCGTCTGGCGGATCAGCCGAATGGACCCATGGGCCAAAGCGTTGTGCATCATATTGGCCCTGATCGGGGTGGGCAGCTACCTCTTTCACACCCACGCACAGGTTTGGGCGGCCATTGCCGATGTGCTGCCGATTGTGCTTTTTATCCTCGTCTACATTCAGGCTGTGAACCAACATGTCTGGCTGATGCGGCCATGGCCCGCGCTGGCGTTGACCTTGTGCTTTTTCCCCTTCGCCGCGATCACCATGCCGCTGTGGCAACAGGTGCCAGTGCTGCACGTCTCCGCCGCCTATCTGCCCGTGCCTGCCCTGATCCTGATCTACGCTTGGCTTTTGCGAAAGCGCGCGCCGCTCACGGCAAGGGGGTTCGTGACTGGGGCGGCGATTTTGTTGGTATCCCTTACGTTCCGCAGCATTGATGAGCCTCTTTGCGACACCTTCAAGCTGGGTACGCATTTTATGTGGCACATTCTGAATGCGCTCATGTTGGGCTGGATGATCGCCGTGTTTTTGCGGCACAGGCGCTGTTATTCCGCGACGTGATCTACCTCAATTATGTTGCTGCCAAGGCTACGCGTGCTCCTAGAATTTAAGCTTTGGCACAAGGCCCATGTCTTGAATGAAATAATAAGCATTGACAATGCATATTATGTAGATCAAATACAAACCGTCCCAACTGAAAGACGAAAGCCGAAAGGAATCGCTATGTCTTTTGCTGAAATGCTGCTGTGGCCCGGAACCAAATTCTGCGAGCGTGTGGGCATCGACCCGATGAATGACGCGGGGCTGATCCGCTGGTTGATCAATACCTTGGTCTATCTCATCGTTTCTTTGGTTGTGGTTTGGATCGTTGCCATCTGATGCCGCCGCGGATTGATATTGAGCGTGCAGTGATCGCTGATGTGGTCGCTGCATTTTACGCCAAAATCCGCATACATCCTGTATTGGGCCCGGTTTTTGCTGCGCATGTCAGCGATTGGGTACATCACGAAGAAAAGATCACCCGCTTTTGGGCCAGCGCGATATTGCATGAACGCTCCTATGATGGAAATCCGATGCAAATCCACATGCAGGCAGGCGATGTGCACACCTCGCATTTCGCCGCTTGGCTCGATATTTTCGAAGAAACGGTAACAGAAAAAGTACCTGCCCCTCAAAGCGAAGCTTGGTCGTTGCTAGCGCGTCGGATCGGGCGGGGCCTGTCTATGGGCGTGGCTGATGTACGACGGCCCAGCGGGGCGGTGCCCATCCTGCGTTAAGCCTGCCGCCTGCCGAAGCTAAGCGCATTTCGCTTGGCCCAAGCCGCGTCGACGCGGCTTTTTCCGCCCAAAGTCCCATCGTCTGACCATTTCCGGCGCTGGCAGGGGGCTGGCAGGGCCAGCCACTCTTGAAGCCTTTTGCACAGGGCGATACATGGCGCTGGTCATATCGGAGAAAGCCATGTCCATCGACGAATCCACCGCCGCCCGCGTGGCCAAGCTGGCCCGCATCAAAGTCGAACCTGATGCCCTGCCTGCGCTGGCCAATGAGTTCAACACTATCCTGGGCTTTATCGAACAGCTGAGCGAAGTGGATGTGGACAATGTCGAACCGATGACATCGGTCACGCCCCAGCGCCTGAAGCGGCGCACCGATGGCGTGACGGATGGCGATCAGCAGCCCAAAGTGCTCGCCAACGCGCCGGATGCGCGCGAAGGCTTTTTTGCCGTTCCCAAAGTGGTGGAGTAAGACCAATGACCGATCTCAACACCTTGGGTCTGGCCGAAGCCCGCGACGCGCTGCGCAAAGGCGACACCACCAGCACCGCGCTGACCGAAGCCTGCCTGACCGCTATCGAAGGCTCCTCTGCGCTTAATGCGTTTGTCCACAACACGCCTGAAATCGCGATGGAACAGGCCAAAGCCGCCGATGCCCGCATTCAGGCAGGCGATGCGCCCGCCATGTGCGGTTTGCCACTGGGCATCAAGGATCTTTTCTGCACCAAGGGCGTGCCAAGCCAGGCCGCAAGCGCCATTCTGGATGGGTTCAAGCCGGAATACGAAAGCACGGTCACGTCCAAGCTCTTTGACGCTGGCGCGGTCATGCTGGGCAAGCTCAACATGGATGAATTCGCCATGGGCTCCTCGAACGAGACCTCGACCTATGGCAACGTGATCAACCCCTGGCGCCGCGCGGATGATGCTGCTGCGCTGACACCGGGCGGCTCCTCTGGCGGCTCTGCTTCGGCTGTGGCGGCTGATCTTTGCCTTGCCGCAACGGGCACTGACACCGGCGGCTCGATCCGCCAGCCTGCGGCATTTGCGGGCATTACCGGCATCAAACCCACCTATGGGCGTTGCTCCCGCTGGGGCATCGTGGCCTTCGCCTCCTCGCTGGATCAGGCGGGCCCGATGACCAAATCCGTCCGCGACGCGGCCATCATGCTCGAAGCGATGTGCGGCCACGACCCCAAGGATTCCACCTCTGCCGATCTCGCCGTGCCGAATTTTGAGGCGATGCTGACCGGTGATGTAAAGGGCAAGAAAATCGGTATCCCCAAGGAATACCGGATGGATGGGATGCCGGGTGAGATCGAAGCGCTCTGGCAAGAAGGCACCGCCATGCTGCGCGACGCAGGTGCTGAGATCGTCGATATCTCCCTGCCGCACACAAAATATGCGCTGCCTGCCTATTACGTGATTGCACCGGCGGAGGCCTCCTCCAACCTCGCGCGCTATGATGGCGTGCGCTACGGCCACCGCGCCAAGCTGGATCAGGGCGATGGCATCACCGAGATGTACGAAAAGACCCGCGCCGAAGGCTTTGGCGCAGAGGTGCAGCGCCGCGTGATGATCGGCACCTATGTGCTCTCTGCCGGGTTCTACGATGCTTACTACAACCGCGCCCGCAAGGTGCGGACGTTGATCAAGAAAGACTTCGAAGACGTCTTTGCCCAAGGCATTGATGGCATCCTCACGCCCGCCACGCCCTCTGCGGCCTTTGGGCTGGGCGAGATGCAGGATGCCGATCCGGTGCAGATGTACCTCAACGACGTTTTCACCGTGACGGTCAACATGGCCGGCCTGCCCGGTGTGTCGGTGCCCGCAGGTCTCGACAAACAGGGCCTGCCGCTGGGTCTGCAGCTGATCGGCAAGCCATGGGAAGAGGGCGAATTGCTGAACCTTGCCTATGCGGTTGAACAGGCAGCAGGATTTGTGGCCAAACCCGCGAAATGGTGGTAAACACGCCCCAAAGATCCCGCTGAAAGGGCAGAGCAGTGATGAAGCTTCGGACCACCTGTGTTGCATTGGCGTTTGCCGCCTTGGCCGCGTGCCAACCTGCCGTGCCAGACAGCGCGGCGAATGTGCCAGACACCGGCACCGGCGCCGGATTTGGCAATGCGATTGGCAATCTGGTGAACCTCGATGCGTTCAACACCGAAGATCCGGGCCAGGCAGAACGCGATGCCGCGCTCAACAATTCCGCGCCGCTTTCGCCTGATCCGGTCACGGTCACGTCGGTGCCAACACCAACCTTCCCGGCCCCGGTCTCTGAAACAGAGGCACAGGCGGCCTCCACAGCCGCTGCCGCCAATTCCGGCGTCGCCCCGGTTGAGGCAAGCCCGGCCAACGCGCCGCCCCCGATCCTGAACAATCCCGGTATTTCCGATGAACAGGACTTCGATGCGGTCGCGTCCCGCGAAACCATCGCCAGTGATGCGGCGCGCATCGAGGCCAACCGTCAGCAATATCAGGTGGTCGAACCCACCGCCTTGCCCAGCCGTGGTGGCACTGACACCAACATCGTCGCCTACGCGCTGCAAACATCACATCCAAAGGGAACCAAGGTGCACCGGCGTCTTGCGCTCTTCAATCAGGCGCGCCACACCCGCAATTGCGCCAGCTATGCCTCCGCCGATTTGGCCCAGATTGATTTTCTGGAACGCGGCGGGCCGTCCCGCGATCGGCGCGGCCTTGACCCGGATGGCGATGGCTATGCCTGCGCCTGGGATCCGGCCCCCTTCCGGCGCGCCGCCCGCAACTGATCGGTGATCCGGCAACACCCGTCCCCCAATCACGGCCCCCGCCGGGACGGGCTTCTGCCACGCTTTGTGATCCTGCACTACACCGCCATGGCCTCGGCTGAGGCCGCCCGCGCCCGCCTCAGCGATCCTGCGGCCGAAGTCTCCAGCCACTACCTCATCGCGCAAGATGGCCAGATCTTGCAATTGGTGGCCGAACACAATCGCGCCTGGCACGCGGGCGCAGGCGCCTGGCACGGCCTCCATGATATCAACTCTCGCTCCATCGGGATCGAACTGGACAACGACGGCCAAACCCCTTTCACGCGCCTGCTGATGCGCAGCCTCGAAACCCTGCTCGCCGACATCCTGCACCGCTGGGCCATCCCGCCCCAAAACGTCATCGGCCATTCCGATATGGCCCCGGGCCGCAAAATCGACCCCGGCCCCCTGTTTGACTGGCCCCGCCTCGCGGCCCTTGGCCTCGCCGCCCCGGCCAACGCCACACCCGGAACCACCGATCTCACCCAGTTCCGCAGCCGCGCCCGCGCCGCAGGCTACACAGCAGACGCAGATGACGCAGACCTCCTCCAGGCCATCCGCCTGCGCTGGCGCCCAAAGGCAACGGGGCCGCTCAGCCCCGAAGATATCGCAGTCCTCCCTGTTTCTTCTGGATCCTAAATACTCTCCCCGAAGGGCCGCTCTGCCACACAACGCCACAGAGCCATTGACGTGCCCCGCCCAACCCGCCTATGTCGCCCGACGCGTGGAGGGCCGGATGGCCGCTTGGCCTGGGGAACCCGGCCCAGAGGAAAGTCCGGACTCCGTGAAGCAACGGTGCCGGGTAACACCCGGGCGGGGCAACCCGACGGAAAGCGCCACAGAAATCAAACCACCCCGATGTATGTCGGGGCCAGGGTGAAACGGTGGGGTAAGAGCCCACCGCCGGACTGGCAACAGGACGGGCACGGCAAGCCCCACCGGGAGCAATGCCAAATAGGGACCGCGCGCCGCCATCCTTCGGGCTGGGGGCGGGGCCGCTTCAGCCCCAGCAGGTCCGGGTCGGCAGCTAGAGGTGTCGGAGCAATCCGACATCAAGAGGAATGGTCATCTCGGGTGGTTCTTCGGAGCCATCTCAGACAGAATCCGGCTTACAGGCCCTCCACGCGCCTTTTGCGGTTGACACGCACCGCCCAACCGTTAAGAGGCGGGCTTCAAGAATTTCTCGCGGCGCCCAATGGCGCCCCTGCGCAGGAGATGCATTATGGCGAAGCCAACCACAGTTAAAATCCGCCTGAACTCGACCGCAGGCACCGGCCACTTCTATGTGACCAAGAAAAACGCCCGCACCATGACCGAAAAAATGTCTGTGCGGAAATATGACCCGGTCGCACGCAAGCACGTTGAGTACAAAGAAGGCAAAATCAAGTAAGTTATTCTGCGTCAACGCATCATTAAGCCGCGCCTTGCGCGGCTTTTTTGCGTTTTGCGGCTGCGCTGGGCCAGAGTTTGACATTGCCTAGGGGAATCACCCGCTTCTGTGGTACCCTATCCCAAACGGAACCCGTCCATGCCCCTCGCTCTCGACATTCGGTTGGCCCGGTTTGATGACCTGGCCCAGGTGGACGCGCTTTTTGCGCGCAGCTACGCGCGGTTGTTGAAAGACGAATACCCGCCTTCTGTTCAAGTGACAGCCCTGCCGCGTCTCAACCGCGCCAAGCCCGAGCTTTTGCGCTCGGGGCGCTATTTTCTGGCGGAAGAAGACGACCAGATCGTCGGCGCAGGTGGTTGGAGCCTTGATCCAAGGCTGCACCGCCTTGGGCATGTGCGCCATCTGGTGACCGATCATCGCCTGATCCGCCGTGGGATCGCCACCCGCATTCTGAATGCGGCTCTGGCCCAGGCCCGCAACGAAGGTGTGACGCGCATGGCGTGCGATGCCACGCGTCTGGCCGTGCCGTTTTACGAATCGCGCGGATTTTTCTCGGTGGGCCCGGTTGAGGTGAACCTCGCCCCCGGCATCAGCTTTCCCGCCGTCCGTATGGCGCGCGCACTCTAAAGACGTGTCACTGCAAATTTCGGTTCAGTGTGCTAATGTAAGGTGATCCACAGCACGTCGCGGCGCGGAGAAGACGTATGGACACCTTTGTCGAGTTATTCCTCTGGATCTTCGGGCACGCCTTTGCAGGCCCCCTAGTGGCCACAGCGCTCGTGGGCTTTGCCCTGTCGTGTACATTTGACGGACTGGCATACCGTTTGCGCCCCTGGCTAATCCTCGCCGCCGGGATGACCCTATGTGGAGCCGGTCTCCTGATGATCGGCCTTTGGTCCATCGCCCGTGATCCAGAGGCGCTGCGCGGGATGATTGGCGTCTACGCGTTGGGTGTATTTGCGCTGACTGGTGTGGTGGTCTCAAAAGGCGCCGTTGTCCTAGCGCGCGGCAAGTGATGTGGCTTGAGGCCCTCGGGTTTGCGTGCCGGTCCTTCGATGCCGGAGTGACTGATGCTGCGGGACATGCATACTCCACTCGCATTTTCTGACTTGTTGCGTCTTCGGCTTCATACGCTCATCATTCCACGCCACATTTGTCAGCCGAATTCAGTTACGACCTCTTTCCTGATATCTGAGAGCAACAGCAGTGCCTCGGCCTTCAATGTGAGACGTAGATTGAAGAATATGAATTTGGATTTGGCTTCCTTCGGTCAGGGCTTGAAACTCCAAAATTTGGTTTTGAACATGAACCCCTCGAAATAGGTCGTCCTCAGTAGCTTCGAACCGATCAATCCAGGTTTTTGATAAGAGGCTAGCTTGCTCTGCGCTCATGTTTTGCACGGCGATCGAGCAATAAAAGTTGTCAAGAAACATATGATCATTGTCAGCGGGGATATGGGAAAAAACATAGACGACCAAACCGAGGTTTCTTTTTTCAAGGTACTCTAATGATATTTTGCCTGACGGCTTTGGTACAGATTCTGACCGTTCCTTTGTGAAATTGGGAGATTCTTTAAAACCCACTGACTTCAAAGAAGCGATAGCCCTACTACCGTCTGGAGCAT
The DNA here is from genome assembly GCA_013214665.1 of Paracoccaceae bacterium. Classification (GTDB taxonomy): domain Bacteria; phylum Pseudomonadota; class Alphaproteobacteria; order Rhodobacterales; family Rhodobacteraceae. Next base: position 11,933 of record JABSSA010000006.1, on the reverse strand, counting down.
GTCTCGCGCAGATTTCTGCGACCTTTCGTGCTTCCGAAATTGCAGCTTTGGATGCATGAAAGTTGCGGGAACTTTTGTTTGCAACTTGCGTGTCATCGGCACAGCCGGTGATCATTGCAGCAGCTAGTATCAATGCGCTGAGCAGTTTCTTATCCACGGTGATCTCCAGGTTTACTTTAAGCCAGCATCTGTAGATGGAAATTAAACAGGACAACCCAGAATTGAAATCGTCATCTGAGCAAGTGCCAAAGCCAATAGGGTTTTTGCACTACATGTCAGTTAAGCAGCCGCTGGTGCCTGAGCCGCGAAAGGGCCTTTTGCCCCCTAACCCCACACCCAAACCTGGCAACATCAGCCTCTCCAGCCCTCGACAGCTCGGACCCCGCCAAACCCGTGCGTCGCGGCTGCAGTTTGTGAACTGATTCTGGCGGTGTGCCTCAAAATCGCTTTGATTTAGTTTCCATCTTGGAAACAGATCCAATTGTGCTCCAGGCTTGTTTCCAAACGCCCACCAATTCCGCCCAAAAAAAGGCAAATTTCCCAGAGATTGCGGCATTAGTTTGACCCGTTAACGGTTTATTAACTATTTCGGTCATGCGGCGTCGAGCTGCAGACGGAACGTAGGGTGGGGGCCTTACTGCTGACAGCGATGGTATGTTGTTGGCCCGAGTTGGTGGATTAACCAGTGCCCTGTTTTGATCTTCGGATCTCTTTACCCAGCGATGGCGTTCCGTCCGCTCATCCTCCGCTGATCGGAGGCCGTGCATGACAGCCAAACGATTTGCATTCCACCTCGACCTGCTGGAAACGCCGTCGGCCAACAGCCACGTGTTCAGCGACCCCCGTAACATCCGCCGCCGCCGTATGCGCCGCCGCTTTGCGGTTCTTCTCTCTGCGCTGGTGGTGTGGATGTCTTTCTTCCTGAGCGGTGCGCAACCGCTGGGCTCCAACGCGACTATGTCCAATTTGCGCGTCGATAGCCTGGCCGAGCAGCCGCTAACTCCGGTGCAGTATGCCAGCGACCAAATTCTGGCGCTCGACGTACCAGCACCAGATGCCTGCACCCCGACCAAGCCGCCGATGGCGGCGATGGCTGCGGATACAGGCACAGCCCGCGTCTTTGCACATTTGCCCGCCTCTCTCGAATGGGCACATCTGTCACTCGACAAAAGCTGTGATGTGATCGACGTGCTGGTCACGGACTGGATCACACTGGAAGAAACCGCCACGGGGCTCGCTGTGACACAGGCCGGAGTGGAGACGCGCCAGCCCGTGCGCGACTATCAGGCCGACGGCGCCAAGCTAAAGGTCATGCCGCGCCTTTTGACCGACACGCGCACGTTTGACAGCGCCTTTGCGGCAAAGCTGGCCGATGAAGACACGCGGTTCGCGACAATCGCGGGCGTCATACAAACACTTGATACGATGGATGCCGATGGCCTCTGTGTCGATCTGGGCCAGATCCCTGCGACCGCCGAACAGGCGCTGACCCCGTTCATGGCAGAGCTGAAATCAGCGCTCGACGCTGGCGGCCTCGCCTCTTGCCTGATCGCGTCGGGGCTGGACCCCGCACAGCGCGATCACAGCTATGCAAGCGATTTTGACACCATCATTCTGAAACTCTTCAACGAACCTTGGGTCGGTGCCGCGCCAGCGCCACTCAGTGAAAACACATGGGTCGTTGACACTGCAAAAGACGCAGCCACCGCAATTGGGACAGAGCGGTTGGTGCTGGCAGTGGGCGCATTCGGAGCCACCTGGGAAACCGGGGTTCCGCTGCCGCGCAAGCGGCCTTTCGGTGAGGTCATGGCAGAAATTGCCACGGCCAATGCCAGCCTCGTGTTCAACCCAGACGTATCGGGAAGTTATGCAGCCTACAGGGGCGAGCACGGGCAACGGCAAAAAACGTGGTTGCAAGACGCAGCATCGGTGTTCAATCACCTGTCGATGCTGGATCAGGTGGGCGTCCATAGCGTGGGGCTATGGTCGCTGGGTATGGAAGACCCGGCCGTTTGGCCCTTACTGACACGTCGTGCAGATGCTGCTGACCTTACCGAACCCTTTTTCTCCGATGTGCTGATCGACACCTACGTCGAATATTCCGGGACCGGACCCGCCTTGAGCGTCGACGAGCGTGCCGTTTATGGTCAGCGCGTGTTTGATACCGACCCGGCCACGGGGCGCATCACCAATCAGACCTATCAGGTCTATCCCAAGCCCTATCACATGCGCCGCTACGGTGCGGTCAAACCAAACGAGGTTGTGCTGACCTTTGATGATGGCCCGCACCCTGAGTTCACGCCGCAGATCCTGGACATCCTGCGCGAGACGGAAACGCCTGCGGCCTTCTTTTTGATGGGCCAGAACGTGATGAACCACCCCGACATCGCGCGCCGCGTGGTGGAGGAAGGCCACGAGATCGGCGGGCACTCGTTCTCGCATCCGCGCATGGACCAGATCACACCAGCCCGCACCCATTTCGAGCACAACTTTACCGATCGCGCCATTGCCGGGGCCACGGGCCGCGCCACGCTGCTGTATCGCGAGCCATTTTTGCGCAGCGGTGGCCCGATCAGCGCAGACCGGATTGAGCCCCTGACCGCCGTTCAGGCGCGCGGGCAGATGGTCTATGGCATGGATGTGGTGCCCAAAGACTGGCTGGGCCTCACGGCGCAAGAGATCGCAGATTATGCGATCGCCAAAGTCGAAGCGGGCGACGGCAACGTGATCTTGCTGCATGACGGCGGCGGCGAAGACCGCAGCGCCTCTGTCGCTGCAGTGCCGATCATCATCTCGGAACTGCGGGCGCGCGGCTATACGTTTGTGTCCGCCGCCGCAGGTCTTGGTACTGAACCGGATGTGCTGATGCCGACCGTTGAAGGTGTGCAGCCGGTTTTTGACCGCGTGTCCTTTTCGCTGGCCTCGACCGCGATGCAGGCTGTGGTGGCGATCTTCTGGATTGTGCTGGTGATCGGCCTTGTTCGGTCGTTCTGCATTCTTGTCTTTGCCGCCATGCATACGCGCCACCGCGTCCCACAAGTCGGGCCACACCCCAAGTTGGCCGTCGTCATCCCCGCCTTTAACGAAGAGGCGGCAATCGGCAAATGTATCGAAAGCGTCATGGCCAGCGACTATCCGTGGATGGAGATCGTGGTGGTCGATGATGGATCATCTGACGACACGCTCAACCGTATCCTCGAGTACAAGTTTGAGAAAAACTTGCGCATGATCAGCCAGCCCAATCAGGGCAAGTGGAGCGCACTGAACCGTGCGATCCTGTCGCTGGATGCGGATGTTGTGGTTTGCATCGACGCAGATACGCAAGTGACGCCCGATGCGGTTTCCAAACTCGCGGCACACTTCCATGATGCGCGCGTGGGCGCGGTGGCGGGCAAGATCGTGGTGGGCAACCGTGTGAACCTGCTGACCCGGATGCAGGCGCTGGAATATGTGACTGCGCAAAACTTTGAACGCCGCGCCTTTGACCGGATCAACGGCATCCTCGTGGTGCCCGGTGCCATCGGGGCCTGGCGCGTTTCTGCGTTGCACAAGGCGGGGCTCTTTTGTCAGGACACGATGACCGAAGATTGCGATCTGACGGTGTCGGTAAACCGCGCCGGATACCGCGTGATCTATGACGAAGACGCGGTGGCCTATACTGAGGCGCCGCAAACCCTGCGCGCGCTGATGGGTCAACGTCTGCGCTGGTCTTTGGGCATGTTCCAAAGCGCGTGGAAGCACAAGGCCTCCGTCTTGCGCGGTCGCGCTGTGGGCCTTGTCTCGATCCCGGATATGTTCGTCTTTGGCTATCTCTTTCCGCTGCTCGCACCGATTGCTGATCTCTTTGTGCTGCTTTTGATCTACACTCTGATCTCCGGCAGCTGGGCGGGCGATGTGGGCACCAGCGCGGCACTGATTTCGCCTGATATGCTCTGGGCCTATCTGGCGCTGCCTGCGCTTGAGTTTGCGATTGCCACTTTTGCGGTGCTGTCCGACCGTACCGCGAAAAAGAGCCTGATCCTGATCTGGCCGTTCCAGCGTATTTTCTATCGCCCGATCCTGTACCTCACCGTGTTCCGCGCACTATTGCGCGCCATGTCAGGCACGCTTGCGGTCTGGGGGAAATCCAAACGTCATGGCAGCGATCTGCTGACCAGTCAGAGGGCCACATGAACCGTCGCAGTTTCCTTTTCGGCACCGCCGCAGCCATTACCGCGGCCCCCATGGCCCGCGCCGCAGCCACATTTGGTATGCGCAACAACGTCTCTTGCGTGGTGGTGCATGACGTCACGCCAGAAAGCTCAATCGCCCATCTGTTGGCGCTCTTTGACGCGTTCAGCGAGCGCGGTTTGCCGTTCACCTGCGTTGTGCGCCCCGAGGATGCCGAAGGCCGTGCGATGCGCGGGCAAGATCGGCTGGCCGCACTTCTTGCCGGGTACACGCTGCAAGGGCGTGGCATCGACGTGGCCGGATATGTGCCGGACATCAGTGCGCGCTCTGAGTATTTTCAGGGTCGCCTGATCCGCGATGCCCATGCCACGCTGCGCGCCAGCCTCTCCGGCAACCGCGCGCCCCGCGACGCACAAACGCTGCTTCAGGTCGCGGCCTGCGATGATATCGCCAAGCCGAAATCCCCTTCGGGCGTGCGCTCTGCCGGGGTAAAGACCTTGTTGGCCATCCCTACCAACGACAAACCCGTCACGTCCGAGTTGTGGCCGAACGGTGTTGTACGCCTGTATGGCGGCACCCGCGTCGCGCTGGGCCGTTACCGTGCCGGTGGGTTGCGGTTTCAGCCGGAGGCGACGCAATCCCTGTTCTACATCTCTGCCGCTGATCTGGAGGCGCATAGCCCGTCACGCGTTGCAGACGGAGCGGTGGCCTTTGCTGGCGATCTTCTGGCCTCTGAAAACACCGGCCGCAATTCGGTCCAGCGCGCAGCGGATCTGCAACTGCGCGACAGCTATGGCTTTCAGCGCTCCATCGCGGTGCACCTGACCCGCCCGGCGCGGGGCGACGCGGCCTTGATGCAAGGGTTTGACCAGATTCTCACCGATCTGACCGAGCAGGGTATTTTTGCCAGCGTTGGCGATCAGGCCGGCGTTTTCGCGCCTGAGCGAAAAGCGGATTACTGGCTGCCGCAGGCTACAGGCGCAGAAAGCGATCCGTTGTTGCCCGTCACCCGCGCCTGCCTTGGAGGGATCGTGCGCGCACCTTTTGCGCCGGATCGCGCTTTGCCTGCGGGGCATAGCCTTGCCTTCGGCGATGCTGCGACCGCCGTGCCGGGGTTTGATGAATGTGCGGTGCTGTGGCTGCCGTCTTTTGAAGTGGCAACAAGCGATACCGCCGCCACGTTGTCGGACCATGTGGGGCGCACCAACGATCTGGTGATTTCGATCCGCGCCGAAGCGATGGTGCAGCCTTTTGCGCGAAACGCGTTGATCAACCAGCTCAAGCTGCTGGCCTCTGACGGCATCACCCGTTTTGTGCCGCTGCATGTGCTGGGCCAGATGATGATGCCGCAAGGCGCTGAGATTGAGCGTCAGCGGCGCACACAGGCTGCGATGCCCGACACCACCACCCGGCGCCCACGCCGCAGCGACAGCCACCGCGCCGCGCTGATGGAAGATGCGCGCATCGCCTGGAGCTATATTGAGCGGAACACCAACCGCACCACGGGCCTGTGCCCCGCTACGGTCAACAGCGCGTTGGCCGGCGGGGAGGGCCATGCCGCCGTGACCATGTGGGACGTGGGCAGCCATATCAACGGGCTGGTCGCCGCCGCGCAATTGGGGCTGATCTCTGAGCGTGAGTTCAAACAGCGTATTGCAAAAATCCTGCCGCAGATCCGGGGCCGCAAATCGCAGGGTCGGCTTTTGCCGCAAGGCTGGCTGCGGGTGGACCGCAACAAATGGGGCACCAAAGACTTTGATGGCAGCGACGCGGGCCGCCTTTTGGCCTCTCTTGAAAACCTGCGCCGCTATGCCGGGATGGAAGACCGCCTGAACGCTTTGGTCAATTCCTGGGATCTGGACCAGATCGTGGTCGACGGAGAGGTGCATTCCGTCACTGATGGCGAAATGACTTCGGTCTATCGTTCGCATTCCGCGCATTATTCGGCCCGCGCCTTTCGCGCTTGGGGTGTGGACGTCAAAAGCCCCTATGAGGTGTTTCAAGGCCGTTCGGACTATGACGATCAGATGGCGCTTTTGGAGGCCAGCGCATGGATCGGGCCGATTGGGGCGGAACCGCTGCTGCTTGAGGCGATGGAACTGGGCATGTCCCGCGAAAGCGCCTATCTGGCCGAAGTGCTCTTTGCCGCGCAGGTCGAAGAACATGCCGAAACGGGCCGTTTGATTGCCGTCTCCGAAGGGCCAATCGACGTCTCACCCTGGTTTACCTATCAGGGCCTGCAATTGGACGCGACAGAGCGGACATGGGCGTTGGATACCGTCGGGTATGAGCCGCAATATGCCGACCCGGATTTCTGGCGCGATAATCTGGTGATTTCGAGCAAGGCCGCGTTCCTTTGGGCGGCGTATCGCCCGCACGACTATTCGCACAAGCTTCTCGATTACGTGAGGGAAAAGTCCCGGTTCGAGGGCGGCTTTGCCTCGAGCATATTCAGCAAAACAGGCCGTGTCACAAAGGGCTACAGCGATCTGAACACCAACGGGGTGATCTTGCAGGCTGTGGCGCATGCGATGGCGGCGGCCTAACCTTGCAAGATGTTGTGACGCGAATACCTTTCCGCGCCCGAAACCCCCTAATCGATAAATTCAGGTGCCCATTCAACCGGGTCAAACCCGCCTGACCGCCCACCTACCGTGTCGGCAAGGAAGTCTTCGATATAGCGCGCCTCCTGGAACCGGTCACGCCAGTGGTTGGCGCCGTGGGCCGCATTAGGCAGGCTGTGCACGATCAACGGCTTTCCGGCCTTTTCCATCGCATCCGAGAAATCCCGTACCTGTTGCGGCGCGGTGACCTGATCTTGCGCGCCATAGATCACCATGATTGGGCCATGCACCTGATCGGCACGATTGACCGGTGAAAATGTCTTCATGTCGGCCCGTTGCGCTTCGTCATCAAGTTTGCCGAAATAGTTCCACCAACGCGCCAGCCCGCCGTTCCAGAAGCCCGGGTAATGCTTGGTTTGAAATTCCACATCCAGCATCGGATACATCACCACCGCCGCGTCAAAGAGCCCCGGATCGCGCGTCATCGCCATAGCCGCGGCATAGCCGCCATAGCTGCCGCCCATCGCAACCAACCCATCGGGATCGGCCAGGCCTTCGTCGACCAGCCAATTTGCGGCGTCAGTGATATCATCCTGCATTGCTCGGCCATATTCGAGAAACCCTTTGGACTGGAACTCTTTGCCGAACCCATCCGAGCCCCGGAAATTCAGATACAGAAGTCCATAGCCACGGTTCGTCAGAAACTGTGCCTGATGGCGATAGCTCAACCCTTCGTGTCCTTGCGGTCCACCGTGGATCATCACGATAAAAGGCACAAGCCCTTCGGCCCCTTTGGGCCGATACATCACCGCAGGCAATTCCAACCCGTCGCGCGCGGGCACAGTAACAGGCGCGCCTAGCGCCAGACGATCCTTGAACCGCCGGAAATTGTATTCGTTGATTTTGGTGTGCGTCTTGGTTTCAAAATCAATCAGCAGATAGACCCAGGATTGCTCAGCCGGCGAGAGCGCGACGGCGACATAGCGGCCATCGGCGCTGGGGCTGGTGAAGCCAAGCGAATAAGGCTCTTCGTAGTCCGAGATGATATCAAGAAAGACTTCACCGCGTTCTGTAAGCGCCACCCGTTCGTTTGTCATCGGGCCCATCCGGTACACATCCGGAAACCCGTCATGGGTGAGCGTGGTCATATACCCGATATCGCTGTTGGGGTTTTCCAATACGACCGTTTCGCGCGCGTCTTCGATGTTAAACGCCACCAAGGCAACCTTGTCGCGTCCGCGAGAAGACCGGGCCAAAAAGGTGCCATCGTCGCGAATTTTGGACTGCACCTCAAAAGTGTCGGTCACATCCATGTCGACCAGCTTTGTCCACGTCTCGCCATCATCGTCAGTGCGGGAAAACCGGACGGTTGCCTCGTCCAAACTGTCTACGCGCACGCGCGGGGTCTGGTGTTTGTCCATGATCCAGAAATACGTGTCATCCGTCCCGTCCGCGATCTTGTCGACATCCAGACCGTCTTGCGACACGAGATACAGGTTCGCGGTGGAGCGGTTGGATGTCTTCCCCCACATCAGGATTTTTTCATCCGGGCTGCGCGCCACAGAATTCTTGACCCACCCACCCGAAAGCGCGGCGGGGCTCGTGCGGATCCAGTTTTCCTGCTCCGGGTTAAAGATATCGGCCTCCCAGTCGTGGCCCTGATAGATAAAGCGCACGCGCGGCTCTGTGGGATGCCAGCGCCGGTGGTTCACGTTGGCTGGAAATTCCGCGATGATGTCGCCGGTTTGCATGTCGCGTACCGCGGTGGCACGCCCGCGCAGGCTCGCCTTTTCAAACCAGACATATCGGCCATCGGATGATGGCACATAGCCCGAGGCCGAGCGTGGATTGGCGTAGGTCGCGTATGTGGGGATCAAAGGCGGCAGGTCGCTGTTGGCGAGGCCGGGATGGGTGGGGCCAATGTCGCGCATGACGAACCATGCCGCGCCAGCACCCACAACAATGAGACCCAAAAGCCCAAGGAAAATCCGCTTAATCATCACTAACCCCCTGTTCACAAACAGAAGATATGTAAAGATTTGGAACTTAAAAGATTAAATCTCAGGTAGAAGTGTCGCAGAATGCGGAATGTGGCGCGTTATCCACGGCCCGCCATACGCCGGATGCTCCATTCCACGCTGTCGCGCAACACATCGCCAAGTGCTTCGTCAAAGGCGGCGACCACATCATCAGCGTCATCGCTGCCGGCGGGTGCGATTTCTTCGAAGGATCGGGAGGCGATGATGCGATCTTCGAATGCGTCAACGACCTTCATGTTGATCCGTACAAGCACTTCCAGTGGGGCTGCGCTGGTCTCTGTTTTGGGCAGTCGTGCCTGAAATTCCCGCAGTTCGGTCACGATCAGGAAATCCGCCCTCAGCCCAACAGCAGAGCGACCCACGGCATCGACCATGCCGGTGTTTTCATAGCTTTCTACCAACAGCGTCTGCACAATCGCTGGCGCGCGGTCGACCCAGCGGGCTTCGGGCAAGTATTGCACCTTAAGCGGTGAGGGCTGCACCGTGATCCGGTCATTGCTCACCGAGGCGTTGGCCGTAGGTTCCGAGACGACGATCTGTTGCCGCAGGCGCGGTAGATTGGACGAGAATGTGCTTTTCGGTGTCAGCGAATAAAGCTCAATCGGCGTGGCGACAGAGGTCAGCGTATCAAGCCCGGCACAGCCCGCCAAAAGGGCAGACATCGCAACCGTCGCCACACAGGATTTAAGTGACATGGTCATCGCCGAAACTCCGAACTGCCTGTACCCAAAAGAAACCGCGCCGGATCACGTTCGACCCGCCGCACCAACCGATCCAGATTGTTCACGAGAAATCGCGCCTCTTCCATAAAGCGCGTGATCTCGCCCAACCCGACCCGCAAAAAGCCCGACACCTGACGTTCGTTTTCGGACACGATGGAATCAAGCGATCCGACAAAGCTGGACGCAGAGCGCGCCGCCGCCAGAACCTCGGCCGAAATTTCATCAATGTCCTCAGAGGCGCTGATAATCGTGGTGGTAAACGCATCCGACGCGCGCCGCACATCCGAGATGACGGCATCCAGATCTTCCTCTACCAAGGCATTGACCGAAGTGAAGGTGGTTTGCGCTTCTTTCAAGGTCACATCCGCCGATTCCATGGCGGTGTATATCGCGCCCAAGGCTTCGTTGGCGTTGGCAAATGTGGTCGAGGCATCGCTCATCGTGGCGGTGATGGCGGCAATGGCCACGCTGCCTTCGCCCATGACGGTGTCAAAATTTGTGGCTGCGGATTGCACCGATCCGCCGACCTCATCCAGAACCCGGTTGGCGGTTTGCGCAGCGGTCTGAATATCCGCGATCAACGCGGGCAACTGCGTTTCGGTCGTGGTGGCGAGCCCGTCTGCCGCCCGCTGGACCGAGGCCAGAACCTCGCCCACATTTTCATCCAGCAGCGTGTTGGCGCGGCTGAACGTGCCGTTTGCCGTATCCAGCGTGGTTTGCGCGCTGACCATTGCCGCGCTCACATCCGCCAGCGTCGTATTGGCGTTGGTAAAGGTCTGCGTTGCGGCGGTGAGCGTTTGGGTCGCCGTATCCACCGCCGTTTCGCCGCGCGTCACCAACCCGTTGACGCGGGCGATCACGCCAGAGACTTCGGTGCCCACATCGGTAAAGACGCGGGTGGCGGTTTGCGCCGTGTCACGCACATCGGCGATCAGACCGGGCAGTTCGTCGCGCGCAGCAGAGGTGATGGTTTGCGCCGTGGTGTTGATTGAATTGAGCGTGACGGTCGCCGTTTCAAAGGTTTCGGTTGCGCTGACAAATGTGCCATCTGCGGTGTCGGCCAGTGCGCCCAGCCGTTGGGAAAAGGTCGCAATCTCGCGCGCAGCGGTGCCAATGTCGCCAGACAACCCTTCAAAATCCTCAAGCACGGTGTCGAGCCGCCCGGAGGCGGAGGCGAGATTGGTCAACACCGTCGAAACGGCGGCTTTGTTCTCTTCGTTGACCACATCATTGATGTCTTCCAAGAGCGCAATCGCCTTGTTCAAAAGCTCTGGCGCGCCTTCAAACACGCTTTGCAAGGCACTGCGCTCTGACGGGATCACACCACCATCCTGCAAGTCCAACGCAGCCGCGCTGCCACCCGACAAGGCCACATAGCTCACCCCAGTCACGCCCTGTGATTGCAGTACGGCCACCGTGTCGGTTTTCACCGGTGTATCGGCACCGACCTCAATGCGCACGCGCACCTTGGAGGGGTTGTCTGCGTCCAGCTCCAGATCCACGACCTGTCCGACAGGCAAGCCGTTGTACCGCACATCGCCCGCATTCCCGAGGCCCGCGACATTGTCAAATAGGACGTCATAATAGCTGTACTGCCGATCCACTTCGACCTTGGCGAACCAAAGCAGGAAGGCAAAGGCGCCAATGATTCCCCCGAGGGTGAAGAGGCCGATCAGCAGGTAATTGGCACGTGTTTCCATCCCCCCGGCGCGCCCCTATTCCGCCGCTTGTGCTGCGCGGGCGCGGGGGCCGGTGAAATATTCCTGCACCCAGGGATGATCCACATCAGTCATCGTCTCAATGGGCCCGGTGGTCAGCACTTTCTTTTCCGCAAGCACCGCAATGCGGTCGCAGATCGCATAAAGGCTGTCGAGATCATGTGTGACCATAAATACCGTTAACCCAAGTGAGCGTTGCAGTTCCCCAATCAGATCGTCATACGCTGCTGCCCCGATGGGGTCCAGCCCGGCGGTGGGTTCATCCAGAAAGACAATCTGCGGATCCAGCGCCAGCGCGCGCGCCAATGCCGCCCGTTTGCGCATCCCGCCTGACAACTCGGATGGGTATTTGCCGCAGGCCAGCTGTGGCAGGCCAACGAGGCTGATCTTGAGCTGACCAATGGCGGTCATCAGCGCGGGGCTTAACTTCAGATGCTCGCGCATCGGAGCCATGACGTTTTGTAAAACGGTGAGCGATGAGAAGAGCGCCCCATCCTGAAACGCAACGCCCCAGCGTTTTTCCACGGCGATGCGCTCTGATTCTGAGGCATTCAGCACATCCACGCCCAGCACCTTGATGCTGCCGGCGGCAGGCCGGTTCAGGCCCACAATCGTGCGCAACAGCACCGATTTGCCGGTGCCCGATCCGCCAACGATGCCCAGAACCTCACCGCGCCACACGTCGAGATCCAGATTGTCATGCACCACCTGCGGGCCAAA
>JABSSA010000059.1 GCA_013214665.1 Paracoccaceae bacterium | reverse complement strand
TGCATGGGCGGTGCACAGCCCGTGCATCGCATGTGTATCCCGATTGGGTCCCAGATCAGAGTGGGCTACTGGGTGGCAATCCGGCCCGTCGTGGTGATCAGTGCGGGCAACGTCTGGCTCAGCGCGCGGTGGAATTTGGTGATCCGCTGCTCTTCCACAAACACGATGTCACCGGGCCGCATCTGCATATCACGAGCCACCACCAACGCCGCCGCATTGCGCGCGTCCAGATGCCATGCCACGATCCCTGGCCCCCCTTTGCGCAGAACGTAAATCTGCGACGGATCGCCTGTTTCTGGCGAAAACCCTCCGTCGCCGTAAAGCACATCCATCAGACTCGCCTGCTTGCCATAGGGCAAGGCTTTGCGTCCGCGCACGTCGACCTCGCCGGTCAGATAGACATAGTCGCGCGCATCCGCCTCCAGCTTTTGTTTGGTCAGGAAATTGGCCCGCGCTTCATCCAACGCATCGCGCCGGAGCCGGATTTCGCTTTCCAGCACAATCTGCGCTGCCTTGCGATTTTCGGCGCGCAGCGCGATCAGGTCCAGCTGGTGTCGATAGAAGTCTTGCGCCCGGTCCAGATCATAGCCGGTATCCACAAAAATCGCGTCGCCAGATTGCACGCGGCGGGCCTGAAGGTCCGGTGTGGCCAAGTAGGTTTCGAGTGGGATTTGAAAGATGTTTCCGTTTCGATACAGGCGGATAGAGGCGTAAGGCCGATCTCTGACATCAAGCCCACCCGCCTCTGCCAACACGTCTGCCAGCGTTGGGGCCTGCAAGGCGAGTGCAATGCGTTTTGGGGCATGAACGGCGCCTCCGACAGCGACAAACTGGGATTGAAACTCTTGAATTTCGAGGCTGAAGGCTGGGTCAATCTGGTGTGCGACAAGCAGGTCAAACACTGCCATTTCCGCCTCTTCCATGGTCAGCCCGACCAATCGCACTTGCCCGATATCAGGCAGGGTAATTTGCCCGTCATCCCGCACCGAATACCCCTGTCGCTGGGCCTGCGCCACAAGCAGCCCGGCCAGATCCGCCGCCGTGCCGTCACCGCGCCGGGTGGCCAAAAGCACAACATCCCCAACACCGATCCTGTAGGGGGCCGCCGCCAGCTGTGGTGGCGGGTTAAACGTCAGAGCCGGATGGCTTGGCAGAGCAAGCGGGGCATCTGGCACGTCTGGCGATACGCGAGTGCCCGCGCCTGTGCCCGCATTGGCAAAGAAAACCGCAGGCAAGGTGCGCGGCGTGTAAGGCACAGCATTCGCACGCGCCACTGAGGCGATATCCAGCGCCACGATTTGCACCTGCGCGCCCGCGGCCTCAGGCCCGATTGTGGGGGAAACATAAGTGGCGCCACAGCCCGCCAAAAACAGAGTGATCAGGGCGCAGCCGAGAGAGGTGAAGCGTTGCATCTTCACTGTCCTTTCCGTCACCCACCGATGCAATTTACCAAACTTGACGGCGGTCGAAAAGGTATCAAGTTATTGTAATAAATCCATAAAATGTAGAATTGGTAACGGAGTATTAACCAGTTTCAAAATCGAGGAGGCGCAGAGACTTGAGCGGGTTAGGGGCGCCAGCCATCAAAAAGGAGGTGGCGATCTTCGATCGGCAAATGCACCCGCTGACCCGTGCGCGCCGCGTGATAGATCGCCGTGACCAGCTCAATCGAAGCCCGCCCATCGGCCATGCGTACCGCTTGATTTTCCTGCCCCGCGACGGCCTTGGCCACTTCCGACAGAAACCCTTCGAACCCAACAGCTTCGTCCGGGGCCGCTGCGACTGCGGCATCAATACTGTTTTGTTGACTTGGGTCACGCGCCTCAAACCGCCACGGATCCGAGCCGGGCGCATAAGGCGCGTCGCCCGATGTTGCGGTCAGGTGTTCGAACACAAACCGCAGGCGGGTTCGGTCAAAGGCGGCGCCGAGTGTGATGCTGGATGTGGCTAAGCTGCCGTTTTCCATGGTGAAACTGATGGCGGCACAATCCTCAGTCTCAATGTCATTGATCCGAGTCGACGCCATAGCCGAGACGGTCGCAACGGGCCCCATGATATGGGTCAGCAGGTCGTGATTGTGGATGGCGTGGCCCAAAACCGCGCCTCCGTTTTCACCGGCCCACGTGCCTCGCCATGGGGCTGCGTAATAGTCCGCATCCCGTGACCAGTGGGTTTCAAGGCTGGCCACCTGAGGCTGACCGGTCAGGCCAAGGGCGATCAGATGGCGCAATTGCGCCAGGGAAGGCCCCCAACGATATTGGAATACGGGAAACACCTGTCGGTTTGCGGCGGCCTGTGCAACGGCGATCCGCGCGACATCCTTGAGCGACGTCGCCAGCGGTTTTTCGCAGATCACATGTTTGCCCGCGCCAAGCGCCTGAACCGCCACATCTGTATGCAATTGGGGCGGCAAACATATGTCGATCAGATCGACCTGCGCGTCTTGCAAAACGGTGCCGATGTCGCCGCTGACCTGAAAATCAGCGCCGCTTCGGATGCTTTCGGCACGCGCTTCGTCTTGATCGACGATCCAGCGGACATCAAAGAGCTTTGGCAACTTGCGATAGGCCTGCAGATGCTCGCGCCCGATGCCCGCGCCCAATATTGCGACCCGTATCATGTGGTAAACCCTTGAAAAGAATGCACGATACTTATCGATGGATATGTCATGTCGCACGTGCCTCTTTGCTTTTTGCGGATGCCAACAGATTACAAGAATACGGTGTGTGGCCAAGGGAATATACCATTTCCATGAGATTGCACCGCATTATACTTGCATATGCAAGTATAATGCATTAGATCGTCGTCCATGGAAAACACACATGTCATAAATGCACTGCGTCTTGTGCAATCCGCTGACGCGTTCAAGGCGCGGCTTTCGGGTGAATTTTCGTCCGTTCACGGGGTATCTGTGAACGAATTCTTCTTAATGAAACATCTGGCAAGCGCCTCTCTCAACCGCTTGTCACGGGCTGAGTTGGCAAAACGTATGCACCTGAGCGCATCCACGGTCACACGCATGGCGGCGCCGATGGAAAAGCTGGGCCTGTTGGGCCGTGAGGTGGTTGAACGCGACGCGCGGCTGTCATTCGTGGTGCTCACCGAAACCGGGCAAACCCGGCTGCAGGAGGCAGAGGCGACCTTTGCCAAACGGGCTGAAGCGGCCTTTCAGGACAGGTGGGAACCAGAAGAGCTTGCAACACTGTCGGAACTTCTGGGCCGCCTTGTTGCAGGTAGTCCGGCCAGCCTGACCTAGCAGGCGGTTGACGCGGTTCAGTTTAAACTAAAAGCAGGCATACCCTGCCACGGCTGCGCCGCTCTTGGGGCATTCGTATCACGAGATTTTCAGGCCTACCCTGAAACGCTGTCGCTGACGATTGCCCCCCTTTTGCCAACCACGTACCGGGCGCACATGTGCCCGGCCATCAAGGCATCCGCTTGCGAGGCACCGCTTAACAAAGTGGCGACATAAGCCCCATTAAAACTGTCACCGGCGGCTGTGGTGTCTATGACAGTAGTGGCCGGTGGATAGCTCTGGGTGACATCTGATCCGATAGACATCGGCCCCAACGCACCGCGTTTTAGCGCGCCTATGCCGGAAGACTGGGCAAAGCGTGCTTGGACTGTGTCAGCGGTTTCGTCAAACAGCGCCATCTCATCGTCCAGCGAAGGCAATAAAATGTCCGCGATCTCCCACATGCGCCCGGTGATTTGACGCGCGGTTTCCACGTTTTCCCATAAGCGCGGGCGATAGTTGCTGTCGTAAATCAGGCGGGCGTCTGCATGTGCGAGATATTCGGCCAAAGCCAATCTGATCTCTTGCGGTAGGATCGCCATGGAAATCGCAGAGATGTAGATGGCGTCGTACTCATCGAGCATTGAAAAATCGCGGTCCCCAAACAGATCTCGCGCAGCAGAGGTATCACGCCAATACGTAAAGCTGCGTTCGCCGCTGTCTGATGTGGTGATGGCGTAAAGCCCAGGGCTTTTTCCTGCGTCTCGCGTGATGTTGGAACAGCCGATCCCGTTTGCGCCGATGAACTGTGCGATTTGATCCGAGAACGGATCTGCGCCCAACCGAGTGATATAATCGACGGTCATATTCGGTGCCGTGCGTTTGAGATAAACGGCGGTGTTGAGCGTATCACCGGCCACGCCAACCTGCGCATGGGTGCCAGCCATCGACACTTCGATCATCGCTTCTCCGATGCATGCAACGCGCATTATCGGCTCTCCCTTTTCCAGATGATCAGGCCAGAGGTTACCACCACAAGTGCGCCCAAAATCGTCCATACGTCTGGCACGTGCTCAAATACAAAAAAGCTGAGGATTGCGAGGTAAATCATGAACGAATAGGTGAACGGCATCAGCGTATTGGCCGTGGCAAAGCGATGGGCCACGGTAAGCATCTGATGCCCAGCCCACCCAAAAACACCGATGCTGATCAAGATTATCCAATCCAGCGAGGTCGCAGGATTTTCCCAAACAAAGATCACGAACGGCAACAGCGTCGCAGTGCCCAGGAATCCCATGAAAAACTGCATCTTGTCGGTCGAGACCACGCCAGCCAATTGCCGTGTCATGATGGAATAAAGCGCCAGGGCTGTCGCGTTATAGACGACCATGAGCATGGTTGGATGGAACGCGGTGCCAAAGGGGCGGATGATGATCAAGACGCCGACAAACCCCAACAAAATTGCCCCGATGCGCCACGGGCCGACCTGTTCCTTAAGCAGCCAAATCGACAAAAAGCACACGATAACCGGGCTGGAAAACATGATCGCGGCGGTGACGGTGAGGGGCAGGAACTGCAGCACATAGAAGTTGGAGATTGTCGCGCTGATTAACAGCATGGCGCGGGTGATCACCTGCCAGGGATGGCCAGTGCGCAAAATGTCCATCGTTAGACCATCGCGAATGGCCAAACCAAAAGAGATGACGAAATGGCCGAAATAGCGCATGAACGCCAACTGGAACGCGGCAACACCGGCCAGTGCCAACCACTTTGCACCGGTGTCGACCAGCGAAAACATAAACCACGCGCCCAGCATCAGAAGAATACCGTGATGCGGCCTGTCTTCTACGGTTTCGGGCGCGGATGCCATTTAGCGTTTGGCGCGCGTGGAAAAGAAATCGACCATTTCAGGGACCATATTGTCTGCCATGCCGTTGTCGCGCGCTGTGGTCAGCGCTTCGATGGTTGCGTTTGACATGATGGTGGCAAAGCCCAGATCTTCGGCCATCTGCCGGTAATACCCCACATCTTTCGCGCCGTTTTTGACGGCAAAGGCCAGCATGTTGGGATCTCCTTCAAGGGCGTATGCTTTGACAAAGTCCATCATGCCCGAATGGTTCGGCCCTGCGGCGACCACGTCATATAGCGCCTTTCGGTCAACTGCAGCGGCATCAGCCATGGCAAAGGCTTCGGCCATGGCATTGGCGCTGGTCATCGCATAGAAATTGTTGATGAGCTTGATCGTGTGCCCGGCGCCCAAAGCGCCCAAGTGGAATACGTTTTCGCCAAGGTCTTTCAACACGGGTTCGATTTGATCATAGGCGGCCTTGTCGCCAGAACACATGATGTTGAGCAACCCGTCTTTGGCGTGCATAGGCGTCCGGCCCAAAGGTGCGTCCAAATAGGTGCCGCCTGCGGCAGAAACTTCGGCGCCAAGAGCTTTGGTTGACCCCGGCAGAGAAGTGCCAAAATCGACAGCGATGGCACCCGCCTTAAGCCCAGCAATCACACCGTCCGCGCCGCGCATCCGCGATTCAACGCTGTCGGATGTGTCCATGCACAACATCACGATATCGCTGGCCGCGGCAACGTCGCGGGCCGTGCCGACTTCGGTCGCGCCGCGCGCGACGGCGGCGTCGATGTTGGGGCGTGATCTGTTTGCTGTGATGGTTACGTGATAGCCCAAATCCTGCAGACGTCCGACCATCGCTGCGCCCATCAAGCCCAATCCGATAAATCCAATAGCTGGTTTGCTCATGTCATGTGTCCTTTTGGGTTATGGTGTCAAAGGCACGCTGTTTCATGCCTTTTTGAATCTCGTAGATCGAAATGGGAACGTCAGGCTGCGGTTGTGGAATGCGCACGGGAATGTCTTTGAGGCGTGGGTTCTTGGTGCTTTCACCGCAGAGCATGCGGGTGTCGTAATCTTCAATCCCATCCCACCGCGTCATGGACCCCATGATCGGAAACGCATCCGCAGCCATCATTTCATAAAACAAAATCCGCCGCGGGTGCGCGGATGTGTTGAGCGCTGAGCCATGAATGATGCGTCCATGATGGATGGACATGGATCCGGCAGGCCCGGTGAGTTGAACCGCGTCGCTTTGGCTGAGGCCATTTGCTTCGGGCAGCATCGCGCCGGCAAAAACGCCGTCGACATGGTGATCATAGACTGGCCCTTTGTGTGAGCCGGGAAAGACCATCAGGGGTCCGTTTTCCGGGGCCATGTCGTCGATGCAAATGCCAATGGCCAGGATGTCATCGTTGGTATGGGGGTAAAACGCATAGTCCTGATGCCATTCGACCGCTGCGCCGTAACCTGCGGATTTCATGTTGAGCTTGGTTGTGTGCAGGCGCAGGTTCGGCCCGATCAGGTCACGCGCCGGGCCAAGCACGTGATCTGAATACATCAGATCGCGCATAACGTCGGATATCGTATGCGGCAGCTTGATCCGGCGCAGGCGCGGATCTTGGGGCGTGTGTGTGTCCTCCAAATCCAGCCGGTCATTGGAGGCGGTGAGGGTTTTGGCCTCTTCTTCAAAACGCGCGATTTCGGCGCGGATTTTGGCCAGCCAGTCTTCTGGGATTTGCCGCTCCAGAACCAGATAACCTTCGGCATTGTAGTGGTCGATCTGGGTTCGCGTCAGGTGTTCGGTCATGAGGCGTGCTCCAATTCAACTTGGGCCGGGTCGCGCAAGGCATTGCTCAGCTGGCTTTCTATTTGGGTCGCAATCTCCAATGTTCGGGCCGCATCAGCGATATCGATACGCGGGGGGGCGCCGTCCATGACCTCTAGAAAATGGGTTAACTGAGCGCGCAGAGGCGTGTACGTGTTGGCCTTAACGTTCAGAGGGTGCCGCGTGGCTGGTTGCCCCCAGTCGGTGCCGCGCCAGTAGGCCATCGACGGGAAACTTACGGCGCCTTTCGTGCCAGTGATCCACAACATGTCTTGCGCGGTCGTGCCTATGTTCGGATTTTCGCCGGTACCCGCCTCAAACCCCCAGGGGCTTGGCGCCGTATCGGCAAAGCTGATCGTCGCCGCGGCCCCGTTTTCAAAGGCGAGCGCCACGGCACCGGATTCGATGCGCCCCGCGTTGCGTAATGGCCGTCCGGGCAAGGCTATCGCCTCGGCGATCTCTCCGATCACATAGCGCAACAGATCAATGTCATGCACCAGATTGATCATCACTGGGCTGCCACCTGCGGTACGCCAATTGCCTTCAAAATAGGGGTCAGGTTTGCGCATGGCCCAGATCATTGTTGCGGTGACGATATCCCCAATCTGCCCGTCCGCCAAAAGCGCTTTCAACTGTGAGACGGGCGCGTGATAGCGGCGATGATGCCCGACCAGACTGGCCACACCCGCCGTTGCGACTGTTGTGCTAAGCGCCTGTG
>JABSSA010000058.1 GCA_013214665.1 Paracoccaceae bacterium | reverse complement strand
GGCAAGGGGCTGCGCAAAACCAGCTGGTTGCGGCCATCCTCGATCAAACGCCGAGTGATGATATAGGGCTCCATATAGTCCGACGGCATAGCGATCTGACCTTGCTCCATCACTTCCGCTTTTTGGGCGTCGTTAAAGCTGGCCCAATACCCGTCTTCGGTAAAATCAGGGGCGGCGGCGATGGTGACCAAACCGGCCGTGCGTTCGGGATGCGCGCGCGCAAATAGCAGCGATTGCCAACCGCCCATCGACGACCCAACAAGGATCACACGCCCTTCCGTCAACGTGGCAAGCGCCGCTGCGGTATCTTCGGCCCAATCCCCGATGCACCCCTCTTCGAACGTGCCAGAGCTTTCGCCGTGGCCCGAATAGTCAAACCGCAAAAACGCCTGTCCGCGCGCCTTGGCCCAGGCCTCCAGATGCACCGCTTTGGTGCCTTCCATATCGGATTTCAGCCCGCCCAGGAAAACCACCCAAGGCCCGGTGCCTTCGGTGCGGTGGTAGGCGAGGCTGCGGCCTTGCGGGGTGTCGAGGCGGCTGGCTTCGGTCATGTCGCGTCCTCATTGTTCTGCGGGTTGCGCAGATCCTGCGGAGCGGCCCATGTTGCCGGATCGATGATCAATTCCGCCAAAGACTGTGCGCCGATATCCAGCAGCTTCTCACCTTTTTCGACATTTGCCTTTTCCGGCGCCCCAATCACACCATTGGGTGTCACATGTGGCAAAGGCCGCCACCGGTACGAGGCGCGCCCAGCCCCAAGGAACGCCGGTCCCCCGGTAGAAGGCACATTCAGCGCGGCAAGATCAGACGTATCGACCAAACCCGGCTCGCAGACCATCATCATTGAGGTTTCGCCTTCACCGGCGTGCATGATCGATTTCTGATCTTCCATGATCCCGTGATAGCGATCTCCAGCTTCCATCACATAGGTGGTGGCAACCAGAGTGGCATCAAGCGTGGGAGCAAGCTCATCCAACAGGCTTTTCAGGGCGATATCATTGCCGCCGTGGCTGTTGGAAATGAGGATGTCGCGGAACCCGTGCCGCGTGATCGCTTGGATCAGGTCAGTCAGCAAAGCGCGAAAGGTGGCATGTGATATCGTGAGCGTTCCGCCATAGGCCATATGATGTTCGCTGAGCCCCGACCAGATCACAGGCGCCACCAGTGTCTTGCGTTGGCTCCACGCCTTGTTGGCAGCGCGGATCGCCACCTCGTGGCCAAGGCGTGTGTCGGTCATGACAGGCAGGTGCGGCCCGTGTTGTTCGATTGAGGCGACAGGCAGGATGACCACCGTGTTTTCCGCAGCCAGCGCCTGCACCTCCTGCGCCTTCATGTGCGCCCATTCTACGATTGGCATCGCATCCCCCCACCGTTTTTAGCACTCTGCCTGACGCGGGGGATGGCTTCAAATCAAAGTTTGCCTGACGTGGCAGGCATCGGATTTTTCATCCGCCGACATATGGGCCGGACGCAGGCCGGTAAAAGACCTTTTGGTTATGCAGGCGGCCCAGAAGATCGTGAATATCCCGCGCTGTGGATTCGCCCGAAGCAACCTCGGGGACAATATGGGAATGGGCGTGCTTTTTTTCGCGCAATGCGCTTTCGATCAAAGCAAGATCATCGATCGACAGCTCAAACATACGGTTGGGTTTCGGCATGTGGCGGGTCCTACATGTAGTTTCGTATAGGAAACTTATAGGTCACAGGCGG
>JABSSA010000057.1 GCA_013214665.1 Paracoccaceae bacterium | reverse complement strand
CCCTGCGGCTTCGGGCATCTGCGGGCTTTGCCAAAAGTCCCGTACCGCCGCGCGATGATCTGCGTTTTCCAGATCCAGATGACAGGCCAGCATATTGGCCAGCCCGCCCACTTCGCGCCCACCCATCGCATTGGGTTGACCCGTCACTGACAACGGCCCACAGCCCGGCGTGCCAATGCGCCCGGTGGCCAGATGGCAGTTGAGAATGGCGTTCACCTTATCCGCACCGCTGGTGGATTGGTTGACCCCTTGGCTGAAGATCGTGACCACCTTTTCCGTGCCGATCCAGGCCTCGCAAAACTGGGCCAGCGCCTCTGGTGACAGGCCTGTGGCCGAAACATCATCTTGTTGCGCCGTGGCAAGAGCGGCCTCAAAGCCGTTGGTATGGCTCAAGAAACCCGAGGCCGCCGCCCCGCGCGCATCGATCTGCGTCAAGAGATGATTGAACAGCGCCACGTCGCTGCCTGGTGCCAGCGGAAGGTGCAATTCGGCGGTGTCGCAACTGGCCGTGCGGCGCGGATCAACCACGATCAACCGGGTGCCCCGCGCCTCTTGGGCGGCGCGCACACGTTGGTACAGCACCGGATGGCACCACGCCAGATTGCTGCCCACCAGCACGATCAAATCGGCCTCGTCCAAATCCTCGTACGTGCCGGGCACTGTATCCGTGCCAAAAGCACGCTTGTGGCCCGCCACGGTCGAGGCCATGCATAGCCGCGAATTGGTGTCGATGTTTGCTGTGCCGATAAAGCCTTTGATCAGCTTGTTGGCAACGTAATAATCTTCGGTCAGCAATTGGCCCGATACGTAAAAGGCAACGGCATCCGGTCCGTGTTCAGCCACCGTTTGCGCAAACCTTTCAGCCACGGTTTGCAGCGCGTGATCCCAGGTTGCGGCCTGCCCCTGTACCAAAGGCTGAGTCAGGCGATGATCCAACCCCACGGTTTCGCCCAGAGCGGAACCTTTCGAACACAGCCGCCCGTGATTGGCGGGATGATCTGGATCGCCCGCCACCAAAACGCCGCCTGCTCCGTCTTGGGTCAGCCGAACACCGCAGCCCACCCCGCAATAGGGGCAAGTTGAGCGCGTGGAAATTAGGTGCGTTCCGTCCATCATGCGGCCACTTTCAAATCATCTGCCAAGGTGTGTGATGCGCCGCTGTGGCGAGGCTTATGCAGCCAAACTACAGCGGCCCGGTGCGGGTCCGGCGGTGCGCCTTTTGCGGGGGCATAGTCCGGCCCGAATATCAGCGTATCGCGCAGGGCCTGAACGGGTGTTTGCGTTTCGATCAGGTCGAAATACCACGCGCCATCAGCCACATCGCCATAAATCACCGCACCAATCAGCCGGTCATCTTCCAGCACCAACCGTTTGTAGGCCCCCGCCTCTGCATCGCGGAAAATGATGTTGTCGCGCCCCGGCGCATCCGCAAAATCTCCGGCGGAAAACAGATCGCACCCGGTTACCTTCAGTTTGGTGAACAGCGCCTTTTGCGTGAAAGACGCAGGCTGGTCGCACAAGCTGCGCGCCACCACCTGCGCCTGATCATAAAGGGGGGCCACAAGGCCAAAGAGCGCGCCGCGATGTTCCACGCATTCGCCAATCGCAAAGATCGCCGGATCGCTGGTGCGCATCTGATCGTCAACCACGATGCCACGGTCGACCTGCACCCCAGCCTCAGTGGCCAGCGTTGTCGCAGGACGAATGCCCACCGCCATGACCAGCAGATCGCAAGGCAGGCTACGCCCGTCTTTGAGCGT
>JABSSA010000056.1 GCA_013214665.1 Paracoccaceae bacterium | reverse complement strand
GGCGTACGCCCGTTTCCTGTGACTGAGGCCCACCGTCGACCAATAGGGCCTGTGCGTGCGCCTTACGCGCGTTCTCAGTCCCCGCACAAATCGCTGGCCCCATCGCCAGCGTATCGGCACAACCGCTCACGAATGTCAGAACTGAGGCTGTTTTTAGAAGCCGTTTCATGTATAATTCCCACATGTTCAAACGAAGCGAAATCAGCCCCGAAATTGTCAGGCTATTGTTAGATTATTGCCCAGAAACCGGTGAGTTAACTTGGCGTAAGCGCAGCCCTTGTTTGTATTTGTCTACCAAGCTGGACCCCCTCGTTGGCGTCCGCTCGTTCAATCGTCAATTTGCGGGAAAACCAGCGTTCACGACAATTGACAAAAAGGGCTACAAAGTCGGTGGCATCTTGAACTACACCTTCAAAGCACACCGTGTTGCGTGGGCGATAGCTTATGGGCAATGGCCGCGAAAACAGATTGACCACATAAACCGCAACCCATCAGACAATCGGCTCGCAAACCTCCGCGATTGTTCCCCTTTGAAAAATAACGTCAACAAAGGTGCGGAAGCAACATCGGTGTATAGCAAATACAAAGGAGTGACCTTTTTCTTGAGAAACGGAAGGTGGTCCGCATCCATAACCCGATCCGGTAAAAGGCACTTTCTTGGCTACCATGATACCGAAGAAAGCGCAGCGCTTGCCTACAACAAGGCCGCCAGAGAACTTGATGGCAAAATCACATTTCAGAATGCTATCTAGCTAACTGCCGAAGCCTTTCTCTAATCTCATCCGGGGTTCTAGGGCTAGTAAGCGCGTCATTGATCCGCTCCAACGTCTCTTTCTCTTTCAAGATTTGGTCGTTGCGAATGTCCTGGCGCGCGTCCCACCGAACCCACCCTACAAACGCAATAAACGCAACGACGACGCCACCGACCATGTACAGCCGCAGGGGCGTTAGAAGGCCAGCCATACCGCCAGAACCAGCAAAAGCAGAAACCCCAGCCCCAGCGCGCGCCCAAGCACCGTTAAACGCTGCGGTGTGTCGTTCTTGTCAACGAAGCGGAAATATATGCTTTGAATAAGTCGGATCAGCATCAGGTGTCCCCCTCTGCCATCTTTTTCAGTCGCTCGCGGAACACCACCGCGCCCGCAATCACAAGCACCAAACCGCCTCCGATTAGCGCAAGCTTGACTTCGGTTGTTTGTGTATTCCACCACGCTAGCGCGCCCATGCCGACGCCCGCCGCCCATTGCGTGATCTGCGCCCGAAGTGTTTTGGACTTCCCGACCCCTCTTTCTGGGTCAGGAATGGGGGTAACTTCCACAGGGGCATCTGCAAGGAAACGCTCGCGTTCCGCCGCCCTGCGCCGCTCTAGGCCGCGTAGCACCTTGCCCCCGGCCTTTTTAAACCACGTCAGCGCATCAGCCGCGCCCAACACGTCGCCCGCATTAAACCGTTTAAGGCATGTAGACTTTGCAAAAGCGCCCGTTCCGATGTTGTAAGCCAGTGAAAGCATGGCCCCAAATTCGTTTTCATTCGCTGCGCGGGTTAACAGGGGTCGGATTTCGTTTGCGAAGCGTTCCAGCCCTTCG
Source organism: Paracoccaceae bacterium (assembly GCA_013214665.1). Classification (GTDB taxonomy): domain Bacteria; phylum Pseudomonadota; class Alphaproteobacteria; order Rhodobacterales; family Rhodobacteraceae. The sequence goes on along the minus strand of JABSSA010000056.1, from coordinate 1,149 downwards.
ATCAGCATGTTGTCCGCTTGCTGCTCTGTCCAGGTATCCCCCATGGACACGCCCGGCCCAAAGCTCGCCCGGTTTGTGTATCCGTAGCCGATGGTTACAACACCGACAGGATCACGGTAGGCATGTAGCTCTAGGCCCTCAAATCGTTTCACAAGGTCAATGGTTGCCTGATTGATTTTCATGAGCTTGCGTCCTTTGGATAGATACCGCGCCACGCCTGAATGAGCCGAATGGCCCGGTCAGAATGAGTTACCGCCAGCACGATCAGGAACACGCCCAAGGGCACTTCCATTGACCAGATCATTTGCAAAAAGGTCCAAAACGTATCGGGCTGCGATACGGTGATAGTTGGCTCAGCCATAATGGCTCTCCGTACAAGATTGGGGGGGGCTATTTCGTTAGAAGGCGGTCGCGAAGCTCTCGAACGTCCGTTTTAACGTCCTGCAAGTCTTGTCGATCCCGTTCCCTCATTTCTTCGCGGCTTCGCAGCTCATGCTGCAACAATTCGATTTGCTTGTGGTTTGTGAAAACCATCCTGACCAGCCAACCCAGCCCACCAAGAATACCAACGAAAGCCCAGCCGAATACGCTTTCGCTGACCTTTTGGAAAACTTCTGACCAATTCATTTGTGCGTTACTCCTTTCACGCGGCCTCACCCGAAGGTTTTTGGCTGTCAGAACCCACGAACTCGGAGTTTCGCAAACTCCCCGTCCATCATTTTTTGCTTGCAGTAGAGGCCAAATTCCTTGGACCCTATCCGCGCTCCACATTCGCGCGCCCATTGCTCGGCCACCACAAATGGAACCCGCCCCGCTAGACGCAAATCGCCTCGGTGATGCTGCAATTCGCTGGATAGACGGTTGTTGTCATCCAGAATGAATTGCGTGTCTTGTGTGCGGGAAACGACAAGCCGCTCTGCATCCTCGTAAATCTGAGTTTGCACGGGATTGCCGAACTCGTTGAGTAGGCGGGGACGAACCCCGCCCGTGATGGCTTCACTCGCCGCCATCGTCAGCCTTCTTTGCGTTCAGCTTTTCCGCAAAGCCATTGTCGATTAGAGCCTTGGCTTCCCCCGCAGGAAGATCAGGCTCGTCACCAAAGGCATGTGGTTTGCCCGCTGCCCAAGGTTTGCGGTCGGTTGTGATTTT
>JABSSA010000055.1 GCA_013214665.1 Paracoccaceae bacterium | reverse complement strand
TGGGCGCGGATGGCCTGCATTCGGTCTTACGCCAACAGATGCTGGGGCCAGAACAGCCACGCTATACCGGCAACCTGGCCTGGCGCGCGGTTGTCCCGACAGAGGCGCTTTCATCCCCGCCGCCGCCGACTGCGTGCGTCTGGGTCGGCCAAGGCTGTCACGCGGTCACAACCCGCCTGCGCGCAGGCTCTATGGTGAACTTTGTCGGCGTCGTCGAAACGCCAGCCCCGTCCGAGGAAAGTTGGCGACAGGAAGGGGACCGCGCCGATGTGGCGGCGGTGTTTGACGACTGGGATGCATCGCTGGCCGAGGTCGTGGCCAAAGCCCCCGTATTCCACCGCTGGGCCTTGTTTGACCGCGCGCCTCTGCCGCGCTGGTCTGAGGGGGCGGTCACGTTGCTGGGTGATGCGGCGCACCCGATGATGCCATCGATGGCGCAGGGGGCTGTGCAGGCGATGGAAGATGCCTGGCGGCTGGCGATGGCGTTGGCGCCTGCACGCAGTGCTCAGGACGTGCCCGAGGCCTTGGCCCGCTTCTTTCAGGACAGGATCGCGCGCACGTTGCATATTCAACGCGTCTCGCTGGCCAATGCAGGTATGTTCCACCGGGCGTCACCCCTGGGGCGGTTGGCGTATTACACGCCGATGGCCATTGTGGCCGCGCTGATGCCGGGGATTGTACACGGGCGTCAGGATCCGGTTTACGGCTATGATGCCGTACACACGCCCGTGCTCTGACATGGCGCGGGCGAATTTGACGCGCGTTCGGCTCTTGCCACCGCGCGGTGAGGCGCGGTATCCGCGCAAGGTGCAGACGACGAGCCGAAGATGAGCGGATTCACAGAAGAACTGGCCGGGGCGCTGGCCCTGATCTTCAGCGGCGACGCGGCGTTGTGGGCTGTGGTCGGCCTGTCGCTACAAGTGTCTCTGTCTGCCGTTTTGATCGCCGCCGCCATCGGAATGCCTCTGGGCGCCAGTCTGGCTGTCTTTCGGTTTCCGGGGCGCGGGGCCGTGCAGGTGCTTGTCGACACGCTGATGGGGCTGCCGCCTGTGGTGATCGGGCTGATGGTCTATGTGATCCTGTCGCGCTCGGGACCTTTGGGTGTGCTCAACCTGCTTTATACACCCACCGCGATGATCATCGCGCAGGTGATCCTTGTGACCCCGATCATCGCCGCGCTCACGCGGCAGGCGGTGGCGGCGAGCCACGAAGAATATGGCGAACAGCTTGCCTCTTTCGGGCTCAGCCCACGCGCGGCCCTCGCCACACTGATCTGGGAGGCGCGTCCGGCCATCATCACCGCATTGCTCGCAGGCTTTGGCCGTGCTGTTGCCGAGGTGGGCGCTGTGATGATCGTGGGGGGCAACATCGCCCATGTCACGCGGGTTATGACGACGACAATCGCGCTGGAAACCTCCAAGGGCAATCTTGCGCTGGCGCTGGCGCTTGGGGTGATCTTGCTGGTGCTGGCGCTGGGCGTCACGCTGGCCGTGCGATTGCTGCAAGGCGGCCCGCAAGACACGCGGGCGATATCATGACGCGCTTGCGTGCCGATAACCTGAGCTGGTCTCAAGGTGGGCGTCAGATCCTGGATCAGGTCTCGCTCAGCTTTGCGGGGCTGGGGCCGATCTTCATCATCGGGCCCAATGGCGCAGGCAAAAGCGTGCTCTTGCGGATGTTGCACGGGCTTTTGCAGCCCGACAGTGGCGCGGTGTTGGTCGACGACAGACCGCTGAATATGGCCGCCCGCCGCGCGCAGGCGATGGTGTTTCAAAAGCCGGTCATGCTGCGCCGGTCTGTGCAGGCCAATCTCGATTTCGCCCTCAACGTGGCGGGGCGACCCGCGTCAGAGGCGGCGACATGGCTGGAGGCCGCTGGCCTGCAGGACAAGGTGCATCAACCGGCCAAGAGCCTGTCAGGTGGTGAGGCACAGCGCCTTGCCGTCGCGCGGGCGCTGGCCATTGGACCGAAAACACTGTTTCTGGACGAGCCGACCAGCGCGCTTGATCCGGCGGCCACGGCGCATATCGAAGGCCTGATCGCCCGTGCCGTTCAGGATGGGGTGCAGGTGATCATGATCAGCCATGACATCGGACAGGTGCGCCGTTTGGCGCAAGAGGTTGTGATGTTGCATCAGGGGCGGGTGCTTGAAACTGGTCCGGCAGATGTCCTAATGGGCGCGGCCGAACGCGGCGAGACGCGTGCCTTTGTGAATGGGGATCTGCTGGTTTGAAAGTTTTGATGACGTTTTTGGCGGTGCTGTGCCTGCTGGCAGCCCCCGTGCCATCGTCCGCAGATCGGCCATTTATCCTTTTGCAATCAACGACCTCGACCCAGAATTCCGGTTTGCTGGATGCGATCCTGCCGCAGTTCACGGCGCTGTCGGGCCTTGAAATTCGCGTGGTTGCCGTGGGCACCGGGCAAGCTTTGCGCAATGCGCAAAACGGGGATGGGGATGTTGTGCTGGTCCATTCCCGGCTAGCCGAAGAGGCCTTTGTCAAAGCCGGGTACGGTGTGGCGCGGCAGGATGTGATGTATAATGACTTTGTGATCATCGGCCCGGAAAGCGATCCGGCCGGTATCGCCGGAGCTGCCACACCATTTGACGCGCTCAAGCGGATTGCGGAAAAGCGCGCTCTGTTTGTCAGCCGTGGTGATGAAAGCGGCACCCATCAGGCCGAGCTGCGCCTTTGGGCTGAGACCGGTGAAATGCCCAGTGGCCCATGGTATCGCGAAGTGGGCGCTGGCATGGGCACAACGATCAATATCACCGTGGGAATGGCCGCCTACACGCTGACCGACCGCGCCACCTGGACGGCGTTTGGCAACCAGTCAGATTTGCGCATTCTGTATGAAAATCATCCGAGCCTCTTCAACCCATATGGGGTGATCGTGGTCAATCCTGAGCGCCATCCGCATGTCAAAGTTGAAGCCGCGCAGGATTTTGTGGATTGGCTGGTGGGCCCAGGCGGTCAGGCGGCGATTGCAGGTTACCGCGTAGACGGACAGCAGGTGTTCTTTCCCAATGCGGACGCTCAATCCGGCAGCTGAGTAACCTGCGCAAAGCGGCCGCGTGCATAGGCGAGGCTTTGTTCTGTGTCCGAGGCCTCAGCATTCAAGACTTCCCCCAGGATCAGCGTATGATCCCCGGCAAGGTGCGTCGCATAGGTCTTGCAATCAAATCGCGCGGAGGTGCCCGCGATAACGGGCACCCCGTTATCGTCCAACCGCCAGTTCAGCGCGGCAAAGGCCGTGCCATCTTTGGAAAAGGTTCGGGCGATGTCGATCTGATCCGCGGCGAGGATATGGATCGCAAAGTACTGTGCCTGCGCGAAGGCGTCGTGCCGGCGCGAGTGTTTCGCGATGGACCATTGTATCAGCGGCGGGTCAAGCGAGACGGAGGAAAAGGAATTTGCCGTCATGCCAAGCGGCCCGATGGCCGAATGGGTGGTCACGAGGGTTACACCGGTTGGAAACATCCCAAACGCGCGGCGCAGCGTCTGTGAGGACAGGGGCGTTTCGCCGGAATATGCGGATGTTTCAGACATGGGCCGCGCATTGCCATGGCGATGGCGGCTTGTCCAGAGATTGGGGGGATCTCAGGGGTCGGAGGCCAGACACGAGATGTGCCCAGCCCCCGACGGGGAGGAAACGTTACCGGTTCATCCGGTTTTCGATGAGATCGTCCACAACAGACGGATCCGCGAGGGTGGAGGTATCCCCCAGCGCGCCGAAATCATCTTCGGCGATTTTGCGCAGGATGCGGCGCATGATCTTGCCCGAGCGGGTCTTGGGCAGGCCAGGCGCCCACTGGATCAAGTCAGGCGAAGCAATCGGCCCGATCTCGGTGCGGACCCAGTTGCGCAGCTCAAGGCGCAGCTCGTCTGTGGGCTCTTCACCGGCCATCAGCGTGACATAGCAATAGATGCCTTGCCCTTTGATGTCGTGCGGATAGCCCACCACGGCGGCCTCAGCCACCTTGTCATGGGCAACCAGCGCGCTTTCCACTTCGGCGGTGCCCATCCGGTGGCCTGAGACGTTGATCACGTCATCCACGCGGCCTGTGATCCAGTAATCGCCATCCTCATCGCGGCGGCATCCGTCGCCGGTGAAGTAATAGCCTTTGTAATCCGAGAAATAGGTTTTCTCGAACCGTTCATGATCACCCCAGACGGTCCGCATCTGCGCGGGCCAGCTGTCAGCGATACACAACACGCCTTCGACGCCGTTGCCGTCAATCTCGGCCCCGGAAGTGGGTTCCAGCACCACAGGCTTGACGCCAAAGAACGGATATTGTGCCGCGCCCGGTTTGGTCGCGTGTGCGCCGGGCAGGGCGGTCATCAGATGGCCACCGGTTTCGGTCTGCCACCAGGTGTCCACGATGGGGCAGCGGCCTTTGCCAACGACGTCATTGTACCAGTTCCAGGCCTCGGGATTGATGGGCTCGCCGACTGTGCCAAGGATGCGCAGGGAGGACAGATCGCATTTGGTGACGAAATCATCGCCCTGACCCATGAGCGCACGAATGGCGGTGGGTGCGGTGTAGAATTGGTTGACCTTGTGCTTTTCACACACCTGCCAGAAGCGGGAGGCGTCGGGGTAAGTCGGCACCCCTTCGAACATCAGCGTCGTCGCCCCATTCGCCAGCGGGCCATAAACGATATAGCTGTGCCCTGTGACCCAGCCCACATCCGCGGTGCACCAGAAGATGTCGCCGTCATGATAATCAAAGGTCATCTGATGCGTCATCGAGGCATAGACGATGTAGCCGCCTGTGGTGTGCACCACGCCCTTCGGCATCCCAGTGGAGCCGGAAGTGTAGAGGATGAAGAGCGGATCTTCGGCGTTCATCTCTTCGGCTGGGCAATCAGCGCTGACCTCAGCGGCCTTTTCGTGCAGCCAGTGGTCGCGGCCTTCGGCCATCGCGATGTCGCCGCCGGTGCGGCGCACGACCAGCATCTGGCAATCGCCTGTGATCGCGTCAAAAGCTTTGTCCGCGTTGGATTTCAGCGGCGTGTTGCGCCCGCCGCGTGGGGCCTCATCCGCCGTCACCACCAGCTTGGCGTCGCAGCCATTAACGCGCGCGGCCAAAGCGTCGGGTGAGAAACCGCCAAAGACCACCGAGTGGATCGCGCCGATGCGCGCGCAGGCCAGCATGGCATAGGCCGCTTCGGGGATCATTGGCATGTAAAGGACCACGCGGTCACCTTTGCCGACACCTAGCGCCTTGTAGACGTTGGCCATCTTGCTGACGTGTTCGTGCAGCTGGGCATAGGTGATGTGCTGCGCGGCCTCTTCGGGGCTGTCTGGTTCCCAGATGATCGCGGTCTGATCGCCCCGTGTTGCCAGATGGCGGTCGATACAATTGGCGGCAACGTTTAGGCCACCGTCCTCGTACCATTTGATCGAGACGTTGCCAAAGTCGTAGCTGACGTTTTTGACCTTGGTATAGGGCGTCATCCAGTCAATACGCTTGCCGTGTTCGCCCCAGAACCCCTCGGGGTCATTGATAGAGGCCGCGTACATCTCTTGATATTTGGCGGCATCCACATGGGCATTGGCAGCCATCTCGGCAGATGGCGCATAGGTCTTCGCTGCGGTATCGGACATTCTTCCTCCCAATCGCAAATGATCTTCCGGGCAAATCCGCGATTTACCCGCCTCCTTGGGCGTGATCATAAACAAAGTGACGGGGAACAAAATATCACATGCCGAAATGGCGAGGTTTGGTGTAAATAATTTGCTGAATTTTTCGGAAATTTTGTGAATGTTGTAAATCTCTCGGGGCGATTTGGCCTTTCTTGGCAGGCGGGCGAGGCCATTGTACACAGGCGGGATCACAGCGGGAAAGGACGCCAGTGGCGCTGATATCCGACACCACCACCCCAAGCCTGCCTGCACCGCGCGGCGGGCGGTTTACACCGATGCTGGCGTTTCTGGTGGCGGTGGCGTTGGTCTGTGTGGCGGCCTTTGTCCTGTCCTACCGCTATTTCCAGTCGGAAGAGTTCAGCAAAGCGCAAGGCCGTTTGTCGCTGTATCAAAGCACGGTGGTGGCAGAGCTTGAGCGGTTTTCCCACCTGACCTTTGTGCTGTCGCAAGATCCCTTTGTGCGGGATGTGGCGGCTGGCGGGTCGACCGATGCGCTGAACCAGCGGCTGGCAGAGTTCGCCGACCGGGCAGGGATAGACGCGATTTACCTGATGGACCGCAGCGGGCAGACGATCTCAGCCTCCAACGCGGGGACGCCCACCACCTTTCTGGGCCAGAATTATGGATTTCGCCCGTATTTTCAGGATGCGCTGAACGGCACGCAGGGACGGTTTTACGGCATCGGGGCCACCACGGGCTTGCCCGGCTATTTCATTGCGGACGCCGTGCGCGACGATACGGGCGCGGTGCGGGCGGTGATCGCGCTCAAGATTGATCTGTCCAAGCTGGCTGAGGCCTGGCGCAGTTCGGGTGAGGCGGTGTTTTTGTCCAACCGCGATGGCGTCGTGATCCTCGCTTCGGACCCGGCCTGGCAATACCGCGTGATGCAGGCGCTGCCCCCGGATCAGCGCGCCAGCATTGATGCGGCGCGCCAGTTTCGGGGCCAACCGCTTGATCCGCTGGATTGGGTCGCCTCAGGCGGTGCGTTGGCGCGGCTGGACGGGCAAGAGTGGTTGCATTTGCAAAGCGGGGATCTGCCACATGATTGGGCGCTGCATTTTCTGACAAGCACTGAACCGGCCCGTGCGCGGGCCTGGCTGGTTACGGCGTCGCTGGCGTTGTTGGGCGGTGCCTCGTTCATTGCGATGCAAATCATGCGCTCGCGCCGCATGGGCGTTGCCTTGCGCAAATCCGAACAGGAAGAGGCGGCCTTGCGGGCTGCGAATGATCGGCTGGCCGTGGAAATCGAAGAGCGCCGCGCGGCGGAACGGCAGTTGCACCATGCGCAAGGGGAGCTGGAACGCACCAGCCGATTGGCCGCGCTGGGGCAATTGGCGGCGTCGGTCACGCATGAGCTGGGCCAGCCCATCGCGGCCATGCGCAATCAGGTGGCCGCCGCCGAAATCGGGCAGAAGGTGGAAAGCCCCTTTGCCGCCAAGATCGGCGGGTTGGTGGACCGGATGGAAGGCATCACCCGCCAGCTCAAGTTCTTTGCCCGGTCCGAGACGGAACCCTTCCGCCGCTTTGATTTGCGCGATGCGGTGCAGGCGGCGATCACGCTGCTGGCGCCCAATGTGGAACATGGGCCTGTTACCCTGAGGTTTGAGGCGCCCGCTGAGGCCGTTGAGATGCGCGGCGTTCAATTGCGCATCGAACAGGTGCTGACCAATCTTTTGCGCAACGCCATCGACGCAGCCGAGGGCGCGGACCGCACAGATGTGACCGTGACACTGGGGGCCACGGAGGGCACCGGCTGGATCAACGTACATGACACCGGCCCCGGTTTTGGCGATCTGACATTGGAAGATCTGCAAGAGCCGTTCTTTACCACCCGCGAAAGCGGACGGGGCATGGGATTGGGGCTGGCCATTTCTGCCAGCATCGTCAAAGACCACGGCGGCCGCATGACCGCACAAAGTACGCAAGATGCCGGCACGACCTTTCGCCTTGAGTTTCCACTGACCCCGGACCTTTCCGCATGACCCCAGCCACCGCCGCCAAGCGCGCCCTCATCGTCGATGACGACAAATCCGTGCGCCAATCCATGGTCGATTTGCTGGAAGCTGCGGGCTGGGAGGTGTCTGACATTGCGCGCGCCCATCTGGTGGCGGATCAGCTGGCCGCGTTTCATCCGGATGTCATCGTCTCGGACGTGCGGATGCCGGGCATGTCCGGGCTGGAGCTGTTGCGCAGCCTCGATCTGCAGTTTGCGCCGCCTTTGGTGCTGATCTCGGCGCATGGCGATATCCAGATGGCGGTCGAGGCGATGCGCGACGGGGCCTATAGCTTTGTGGAAAAGCCCTATGACCCGCGCCGGTTTCTGACCATTCTGGATCACGCGAGCGATCAATACCGGATGCGCCAATCCAACGACCGGCTGCAAAACCGGCTGATGCGCCTGTCAGGGCTGGATCGGGTTCTGCTGGGGCAGACGGATGAGATCACCAGCCTGCGCAAGACGATCCTGGATCTGGCCGAGATTGATGCGCCGGTGATGATCACCGGTGAGACGGGAACCGGCAAAGAGCTGGTGGCGCGGGCGCTGCATGATCTGGGGCCGGGCTCTGATGGGCCGTTTGTGGCGCTGAATTGCGCGACGCTGTCGCCCGAACGGTTTGAGGCTGACATGTTCGGCCTTTCGGGGGAGGCCGAGGGGCGGTTGGCGTCGGCCTCTGGCGGCACATTGTTCCTGGATGAGATTTGTTCCTGCCCGATGCCGGTGCAGGCGCAGCTGTTGCGGGTGATCGAAGACAAACAGGTGTTGCCGGTGGGGGCGTCCAGCCCGGTGCCGCTGACCTTCAAGGTGATCAGCGCGACCAATGAAGATGTGAAAGAGGCGGTGGATCAGGATCGGCTGCGCGCCGATCTGCTCTTTCGGTTGAACACGGTGGTGTTGCATCTGCCGCCGCTGCGCCAGCGCCGGGATGATCTGACGCTGTTGATGGCGCATTTCATGGAAAGCGCCGCCAGCAGCCATGACGTGGCCCCGCCCACGCTGGGCCAGGACGATCTGGCGGCCGCACTCAGCTATGACTGGCCGGGCAATGTGCGCGAACTGCGCAATGTGGCGGAACGCTGTGTTTTGGCGCAACGGCTCGGCGGGCAGGCTTCGGTGTCGGAGGCGATCCGTTCGGATGACCCGGTGCAGGATGTGCCCAACACGCT
>JABSSA010000054.1 GCA_013214665.1 Paracoccaceae bacterium | reverse complement strand
TTCACCACCACGGCCGCCCATCAGGACGCGCAGCTGTTCCTGGCCTTTTTTAACCAATTCATCAATTTCGGGGATCTGCGGGCCTTCGCCGCCCGGTCCGCCACGGCCACCGCCGCCATTGGGGCGTTGAGGGCGATCATCACGGCCACCGCCGTTGCCCCGTCCACCGCCAGAATTACCGCCGCCGCCCCAGGGGCCGCCTGATTGTCCTGCCATTCAGAATCTCTTCCCTTGCAATAAGCACGCAGCTGCGCGCTGCGTTTGCTTTATAGCTGGTTGCTTGCACATGCAATTCAAGCCACTTTCGCCGTATTATGTGCTGCGCACAGGAGTGCGCATGGTCACGATCTCTTCGGACATCGTCGGATGAACCGCAACAGTGCGGTCGAAATCCTCTTTTGTTGCGCCCATTTTGATGGCCACGCCCGCAAGTTGGATCATTTCACCCGCATCAGGCGCGACGATATGACAGCCCAATACCTTACGCGTGGCTTTTGAGACCACAAGCTTCATCAGCACTTTGTCAGGTCGGTCCGCGAACGACGTCTTCATCGGGCGGAATGTTGTCGCGTAGACTTCGATCGGCTCTTGCGCGGCGGCCTGCTCTTCGCTGAGGCCCACGGTGCCCAACTCTGGCTGGGTAAAGACCGCGGAGGGCACCAGATCATGATCCACCGGGGTGGGATTGTCGTGAAACACGGTTTCCACAAAAGCCATGCCTTCGCGAATGGCCACAGGGGTCAGGTTGATGCGGTTGGTCACGTCGCCAATGGCATAGATGCTGTCCACATCGGTGCGGGAATATTCATTCACCACGATCTCACGCCCCCGGCCCAGCGCGACACCGGCCTCTTCCAGACCCATGTTGGATGTCGCTGGCGCACGGCCAGTGGCGAACAGCACCTTGTCAAAGACTTGTGTTTCACCGCTGGTTGAGGTGACGCGCACAGGCGCGCCGGTTGAGGTGTCATCCGTCGCGGCCGACATTTCAGCGATGTTGGTACCGACCAGCAAATTGATGCCGCGTTCGCGCATCTGGTCCGCTACGAGATTGCGCGCCTCGTCATCAAAGCCGCGCAGGATCTGTTCGCCGCGGTAATATTGCGTCACCTCAACGCCCAGCCCATGCATGATGCAGGCGAATTCGCAGGCGATAAAGCCGCCGCCCACAATCAAGATCGACTTGGGCAAAGCGTCCAAGTGAAAGATGTCGTCCGAGACGATGGCCAACTCTGCATTTGGCATGTCGGGCCGCACCGGGCTGCCGCCGGTGGCCACAAGGATCGTCTTGGCGGTCTTTTCTTCGCCCGTCGACAGCGCGATCGTATGCGCATCCTTGATCGTGGCGCGGGCGTCAAAACGTTCGACACCGGCATTGTCTAGCAAGCGCTTATAAATACCCTCCAAGCGGTCCAGTTCACCATTCAGGCGGCCCCGGAAGGCGGTCCAGTCAAAGGTGCCCTCGGGCATGTCCCAACCGTATTGTGCGGCGGTGGCGGGCATGTGGGCAAATTCAGAGGCGAACACCATCAGCTTTTTGGGCACACAGCCCCGGATCACACAGGTGCCGCCATAGCGGTCATCTTCGGCCAGCGCGACCTTGGCGCCTGCCTCTCCTGCCGCAACACGCGCCGCCCGCACGCCGCCCGATCCTCCGCCAATTACGAAGAGGTCATAATCATAGTCCGCCATGCTGCGTTTGCCTTTATTCAATCGCTGAGATCGGAGAACAGGTTATCTGTCTCCACAAAATCCAGCTTGTCCCGTTCCACTGTGCCGCCGTTGATATCGCGCACTTCGACACGTCCATCGCCAAAGCCCACTACGACGGCGTCACAGATATCAATGAACAGGCCGTTTTCAACCACACCCGGTATCTGGTTCAACACCAATGCCAACTGGCGCGGGTTACCGATCCGGGCCAGATGCAAGTCGAGAATGTGGTTCCCTTCGTCGGTGAAAAACGGCACTTCACCGTTCATCCGCAAGGTGCTGTTTCGGCCCAATACATCCATAGAAATAAGCGTTTCTTCGACCAAAGCCTGCGTCGTCTGCCAGCCAAAGGGAATGACCTCGATGGGCAGCGGGAAAGAGCCCAGATGTTCGACCTCTTTGCCAATATCCGCGATAACAACCATTTGATCAGAGGCGGTGGCCACAATCTTTTCCTGCAACAGCGCACCGCCGCCACCTTTGATAAGGTTAAGGTCCCCGTTGAATTCATCCGCCCCGTCGATGGTGATATCAAGCCACTTGGCCTCATCGAGCCCAATCACATCGATGCCCACATCCCGCGCCAACGCCGCAGTGCGGGTCGAAGTGGGCACCCCTTTGATCCGCAAACCATTGTCGCGCACCAATTCACCCAGACACCGCACCAGCCAGGCCGCCGTGCTGCCTGTGCCCAGTCCAACGCGCATTCCGTCTTCGACGAAATCAGCCGCACGTTTTGCAGCAACGAACTTTGCCGCGTCGATGGGGGACAGTTCTCCGCTCATAAATGCCTCGCGGGTTAGTCAAGTTGGGCGACGTTATAGGCAGATATTGTGGCCGGTGCGAGAGCAGAAACCGGAAAATACCATCGTTTCACCATTCACATTGGACTTGGCGCGCCCGCCAATTTTGTTTACGCCTAAGCCACGGTCGGCAGACACCGAGGCGTCGCTGCTCATTCGTGAGAGCTAAACCTGCCAATTCATACCCGGCACTGCATCTTTTCACGTTGACCAGAGCGCCGCGTCATTAAGCCAGCGACCGATGAGGACCCCGGTGCTTGATGTGGATACGCTATGCCCAAATCCCCCCTGCCCTTGCGGGCCGATGACCTGACACTTTTTGCGCGCGCGCTGTCGAAACAACTGGGTGACGCAAGCCCGTCGCATTTGACGTTGATGAACATGACCGCGCGCGCAGCCGGTTTTCAGAATGTACAGCACATGCGCGCAGCCCATGCCGCCGCAACAAGGTTAGAGCGGACATCCGAGGCACCGCCGATCGACGCAAAAACCGTGGAGCGCGCCTTGCATCAATTCGATCCGATGGGGCGCCTGACACAATGGCCCTCAAAGCGGGCCGTGCAAACCCTGGCGCTTTGGGCGTTGTGGGCGACGCTGCCAGCCAGCCAAAACATGACAGAGAAAGAGGTCAACGCCCGACTGGCCACGGAACATCTGTTTGGCGATCCCGCAACTTTGCGCCGAACGATGGTGTCTTGTGGGCTCTTGTCGCGCCAGCGGGACGGCTCCGATTACAAACGGATTGAACAAGAACCTCCTGGCGAGGCGAAAGCCGTGATGCGCGTCCTTGGTGGGCGTCGCGCTGTGAGAAGTCACGCCAGTGAGGTGCCGCCACTATCGTAAGCACAGCCTGTCCTTCTTTGACTATCAAACCAAAGAGGAGCAGGACTCGCCGCTTTTTCGGTCCTGAGGCGTTATGTGTCGCTTTTTCGGGTTTTCATTTTGTTGCAGGGCCTTATGTCCGCCGAGACTTCTAATGAGAGCGATCCGACATGTTTCTGTCAGTGTTTGACATGTTCAAAGTGGGCATTGGCCCATCTTCCAGCCACACCATGGGCCCAATGGTGGCTGCTGCGCGCTTTCTTGACATGATGCGTGCCTCACCGTTTTCCTTTTCCGGCGTGCGCGCGTCCTTGCACGGCTCGCTTGCCTTTACGGGCGTTGGCCACGCCACGGATCGGGCCACCATCCTTGGCCTCGCCGGGTTCACACCCGACAGCTATGATCACGACCGCGCCGAAAGCACCCTGTCTTCGATCCGCGACACCCACGTGATCACGGTCGACGGCCTGCCGGAATTGCAGTTTGATCCGGGCAAAGACCTGATCTTTGACTATGACACGCCGCTTGAAGGCCACGCCAACGGCATGGTTCTGATGGCCACCGACACGCAGGGTGACGTGATCCTGCGTCAGGTGTTTTACAGTGTCGGCGGCGGCTTTGTCGTCACGGAAGAAGAGCTTGCCGAAGGTGCGCTTGTGGAAGAAGGCGATCCCGTTCCTTTTCCGTTCAAGTCCGCCACTGAAATGCTGGAAATGTCCCAAAGATCCGGCAAAAGCATTGCCGAGATGAAGCGCAGCAACGAAGTTTCCCGTGGCGGCGCGCAAAACCTGAGCGCGGGCACGGCGCGGCTTTGGCAAGTGATGAACGATTGCATCAACCGGGGCCTGACCAGCGACGGCATCCTGCCCGGCGGGTTGCAGGTGCGGCGGCGCGCGAAGGATATTCACGACAAGCTGATGGAAGAGCGTGGCATGAACCTGACCGCGCCGCATACCATCAACGATTGGATGAGCGTGTACGCCATGGCGGTAAACGAAGAAAACGCCGCCGGTGGCCAGGTTGTCACTGCGCCCACTAATGGCGCGGCTGGCGTTCTGCCTGCCACGCTGCGGTATTATCTCGATCACGTGCCCGGCGCGACGGAATCGCGCGTCGAAGAGTTTTTGCTGACCGCTGCTGCGATTGGCGGGCTGGTGAAATACAACGCCTCCATCTCGGGGGCAGAGGCGGGATGCCAGGCGGAAGTGGGCAGTGCGGCTGCCATGTCGGCGGCGGGTCTTTGCGCCGTGATGGGTGGCACGCCGCAACAGGTCGAAAACGCGGCTGAGATTGCGCTGGAGCATCATCTGGGCATGACCTGTGACCCAATCAAAGGGCTGGTGCAGGTGCCTTGCATCGAACGTAACGGGCTGGGCGCGATCAAGGCGGTTTCTGCCGCCTCGCTCGCGCTGCGAGGCGATGGCACCCATCTGGTGCCGCTTGATGCGTGTATCGAAACCATGCGCCAGACCGGCGCGGACATGCACGACAAGTACAAGGAAACCTCGCTCGGGGGGCTTGCGGTAAATGTGCCAAACTGCTGAAGGCGTATGATCAAGGGAATGTGATTTCGCAGGGACCGCCCGATCGCATTAGCGTGACACGCACCTAAGCGAGGCACGCCCGATGAAAAAACAATCCCGCAAACCCAAAGCGAAACGCAAATCCACAGTCGCGGCGCCCGTGCACGACAAAGCACAGTCTCGGCGTGCGTTCTTGCGGTGGGCCAGGAATGGCGCGCTGGCGCTGCCTGTTGTGGGAGTTGGCGGATTTTTGACCGTGCAATCGGTGCAGGCCAGCATTTGTGAGGCCGACCTGACCAAGATTGGCAACGGCAAACCCGCAATTGTGCAAATCCACGATCCGCAATGCACGCTGTGTCAAAGCCTGATGCGCCAAACCCGTCGCGCGCTTCGCCCGTTTGACGGGGATACGTTTTCCTACCTCGTGGCGAACGTGAACACGCAAGAAGGCCAGGAATTGGCACGCACCTATAACGTGCCTCACGTGACGCTGCTGTTGTTTGATGGGGCGGGTGAATTGGTAGAGGTGCTGCGCGGCACCCAGGAGTCTTCGGATCTAAGACCAGTTTTCGCCGCGCATCTGGACCAGTTTGGCGCGTCTAGCTGAGCGCTAAAAACTCCATAGGTTGTGACGCCATATAGCGTCACTTCTGCGCATTCCACGTGTGGACATCCCCCCAGACCGGTTCTAGCGTGGCTTCATGACACAAGATCGGCCTCTCCTTGGGATCCTGCTTATGCTCGGCTTTTGCGTCATCGCACCCGCCGGGGACGCAATTGCAAAGCTGCTTGGCGAAACAATGCCCATTGGCCAATTGCTGTTGGTGCGTTTCGCGGTTCAAGCTGTGTTGCTCATCCCGCTTGTGGTGCTGACAGGGCGCGCCTGGCGAATGTCGCGTCGGGTGTTTGGCCTCGCTGCATTCCGCACCTTTCTGCATATCATTGGTATTGGCGCGATGTTCACTGCGTTGCAATTCCTGCCCTTGGCCGACGCGATCGCGATTGCCTTTGTCATGCCGTTCCTCATGTTGCTTTTGGGCAAACTCGTGTTGGGCGAAGAAGTGGGCAGCCGCCGCATCTGGGCCTGTGTCGTAGGTTTTATCGGCACGTTGATGGTGGTCCAGCCCAGCTTTGTCGAAGTGGGCTACCCTGCTCTGTTGCCACTGGTTGTGGCGGTGGTCTTTTCACTCTTCATGCTGGTGACACGGCAGATTGCCAAAGAGACCGATCCTATAGGCCTGCAAGCCGTGAGCGGTGTTATGGCCTGTGTTGTCCTAATTCCAATCGTTTGGCTTGCCGCCGATGCCGATATCCCTGCTCTGCAACTCGTGACCCCAACCTCGCAAGAAATCGGTCTTTTGTTCGCCATCGGACTTTTCGGAACATTGGCGCATCTGTTGATGACGTGGTCGTTGCGCTATGCCCCTTCGGCCACGTTGGCCCCGATGCAATATCTGGAAATCCCCATTGCCACGCTCATCGGCTTCATCGTGTTTTCCGATCTTCCCAATGGCCTCGCCGCTGCGGGCATCTGTGTCACGATCTCTGCGGGTCTTTATATTGTGTTCAGAGAGCGGGCCATCGCGCGTCAGCAGACAGGCCAGCCAGAGCCCGCGTGAGCGCAGACAGGTGACGGCGCGGGAAAAAACCGATCATATGCGGGGCCTGCATCGTGATCTCGACCGGACCGGTCGCACGATTGGAGGTGCCAATTTGTCGGAGAGGATCAAACACCAGCCCGTCAATCGGCCACTCTAACCCCTGCGACACCCCCTGAACCTGAGCAAGCGGGAAAAGCGAGACCGTCTCGCCCGCTGTTGTTGGCAGATGCAGATGGCGGGGCAAAAGGCAGATCACCTCAAGTTCGCCCAGAAGGATACAGGGCTGCGCCGCACGCGCCGCCAGAATGTGCAAACAGGCCAGTTGATGATCCACCCGCGCGCCGGTGAATCCCACTGCGATCACTACAGGTGCACACTCAGACCGCAGCGCTTTGTCGAAATCGGTGCTGTCTTGTTCCGCGATATGATGAAACCGATCCGCCGGAACCCGGGCACGCGCATCGGCTGGCAAACTGTCAAAATCCCCGATCACAGCATCCGGCACATGCCCGGCTGTTACCGCTTTGGAAACACCGCCATCCGCCGCAACCAGATGCGACGATAGCGCCAGCGCCTCTTCCAAATCGTTTGTCCACAAGGTTCCGCCGCCAATCAGCGCGATTGGCGCTTCTGACGAAACAATAGGCGGGTTCATGAGGGAATAATCCTTATTTTCAGTCAATGATCACAACTGTGCCACAAAATGATACCGTTAAGTTCACAGATTCGGGCCGGTTTGGTCGATGCTTATTGTTAACAGAATGTCAGCTTAAAGGCTGAGGACGAGCATAATGATGAGTAATAACAAAGTACTTACCGTGTCATATGGCACGTTTTCGTGCACCCTTGAGGGGTTCGACGACAGCTTTGACACGATGAAAGCCATCGCGGAGTATTTCCGCGATTTGGCGGCGGAGGACCGATATTTCGGTGCTGAGCCGCCGCAACCTGACGCAGAATTGTTGGCCCGCATCGCAGAACGCGAAGTGGCTCGGCGGGTTGATGCCCGTGCAGAAGAAGGCCGGATTGTTCTGACAACCGAAGCGCCTGACGCTGTTGCAGCACCTGAACCCGCACCTGCGCCCTCCCCTGCCCCAGTGGCTGCTGCTGCGGCGGCAACGGCGGCTGTGGCCATTGCGACAGACGCGGACGACGTCGACCTGAGCGCGATCGCCGATGCGGTGAATGCAGAGCCGGTAGAGGCGGAAGCAGAGGTTGAGGCTGTGGCTGAACCCATCGCTGCCGAGCCCGAGGCCCCCGTGGCGACACCGGTTGTGGAAGACGTGATCGCAGATGCCGTGGAAGACACGGCAGAGGTGATGGAAGACGTCACGCCAAAGCCAGCGCCTGAGGTAGAGATCCTTGAGGCGGAAGTTGTGGAAGAGGCCGCACCTGCGCCTGCGCCAGCGTCGGACATCACTGACAAGCTGCAACGGATCCGGGCTGTGGTCGCGCAATCCCAGACAGCGGATGACGACGACGAGTTCAACGAAGATGAACACGCCGATTTCGCGGCGCCGTCCACCGAAGCCATTGACGCACTCGCCACCGAAAACGAAGGCACAGACGAGCCTGGCAGCGATGCGGTTGAGGCGATGCTGGATGCGCGTGCCGAAACTCTTGCTGACGAAGCTTTGGGCGAAGACACGATTGAAGCCGACAAGATGCTGTTGGCGGGTCTCGAAGACACCGACACCAAGGCAGATGACGACACCAATGTGTTTGACGCCGAACAAGATGCGCCGCGCACCCGCGTGATCAAAGCCAAGCGCGCCGATGTTGAGGCCGCGATGGCCGCAGGTGATATCGACGGGCCGGCAGATCTGGGTCGGATGATCGAAGATGGCGTCGCGGAAGAAATCACCGAGGACGCATCGGAGCAAGAGGAAGGTCAATCGACCCTCTCTGCCGAAGATGAAGCGGATCTGTTGCGCGAACTCGCGGCTGTTGAAAGCGAACTGGGCAGTGGGTCTGGCACCCTGGTGGGCTTGGATGAAGACGAAATCCAAGCCGCCCGCGACGCTGCAGCGACCCACGCGGAGATCGAAGATGATGACGTGACCCGCCTGTTGGCGGAAGCGGACGAAAAGATGGACGAGCCTGAAGGCACGCGCAGCCGCGATGCGTTCCGCCAGCTGCGCGCCGCAGTTGTGGCGCGCAATGCGGACGAAGGCCTGCAAAAAGCCAGCGATGGTGAGGGCGCGGAAAACGCTTACCGTTCTGATCTCGCCGAAGTCGTTCGCCCCCGCCGCCCTGCCGCAACCGGTGAAGGCACTGCACGGCCCAAGCCTGCGGCAACGCCGCTGAAACTGGTCGCGGAGCAGCGTGTGGACGTGGAACAACCCACCGCTGCTGCGCCAGAAGCTGCAGCCGGGTCGATTGTGCCGCGCCGCGTTTCCGCAGAGCAGGCCGCGCAAACAGCTGATGAAGATGGCGGTTTTGCGGAATTTGCCTCGGAAATGGGTGCAAGCGCCCTGCCTGAGCTCTTGGAGGCCGCCGCAGCTTACATGGCCTTTGTCGAAGGGCATGAAAACTTCTCGCGGCCGCAGCTGATGCACAAAGTGCGCGCTCTCGACCCCGAAGACTTCCGTCGCGAAGACGGGTTGCGCTCGTTCGGCCAATTGCTGCGCGAAGGCAAAATTCAGAAATTGTCGGGCGGCCGGTTTGCCGCAACACGCGACATTGGCTTTAAGCCGCAAAGAGCGGCTGGCTAACACACCCTCTGCTCGTCCAGGAAAGGTGGTGCGGTTATTTCCGCGCCACCTTTTTCTTTGCGGTCCAAGGCGCGTCGACGCGCCTTTCATCGGCTTCCAAGCCGATGCCCCGCTCTACGAGAACCGCTGTTTTGTGGCTTCAGTCTTCGGGATGCGGCGCGTTTGGATCGGCTTGCCCGATACCTTTGAAGATGAATTTGAACGGCAGCGCCCAGACAATGCCAAGCGTGACATAGACAATCAGCTCCACCAGGATCGATGGTCGATCAAACATCGCAATGATCGAAATGGCGCTGACGATGTAGATCGGCACACCCACCAGCAAGATCACCAGAGACCACCGTTTGCGGGCCTTGTAACTCAGCGCCATGAACCTTCCTTTGCTCAATCAATCCGCAAACGGGTCACGCACCAAAATGGTATCTTCCCGCTTGGGTGACGTGGAAAGTAGTGCCACAGGGCAGTCAATCAACTCTTCCACGCGGCGCACATATTTGATCGCATTGGCAGGCAAATCCGCCCAGCTGGTTGCGCCTTCGGTGGTCTCGGACCAACCCGGCATTTCCTCGTAAATCGGCACGCAGCGCGCCTGATGATCGGCGGCGGTGGGCAAATAATCGATGCGGATGCCATCCAGATCATAGCCGACACAGATCTTGAGCGTGTCAAACCCATCAAGCACATCCAGCTTGGTCAGCGCGATACCGTTCACGCCGCTTGTGGTGCAGGTCTGGCGCACCAGTGTCGCGTCAAACCACCCGCAACGGCGCTTGCGGCCTGTGGTGGTGCCAAATTCATGACCACGTTCGCCAAGGCGCTGTCCGTCGTCATCTTCAAGTTCGGTCGGAAACGGCCCTTCGCCCACGCGGGTGGTATAGGCTTTGACGATGCCCAGCACGAAATCAATGCCGCCCGGCCCCATGCCTGTGCCAGTAGCCGCCTGCCCTGCGATCACGTTGGACGAGGTCACAAAGGGATATGTGCCAAAATCGATGTCGAGCAACGCGCCTTGCGCGCCTTCAAACAGGATACGCTTGCCTGCTTTGCGCGCTTCGGAAAGGTGTTTCCAAACAGGTCCGGCATAGGCGAGGATTTTCGGCGCAATCTCGTTCAGCTTGTCGAGCAGCGCGGCCCGGTCGACAGGGCCAAGGCCCAAGCCCCGACGCAGCGCGTCATGGTGCATCAAAAGGCGGTCGACCCGCTGTTCCAGCGTGGCCGGATCAGCCAGATCGGCCACGCGCACCACACGGCGGCCCACTTTGTCTTCGTATGCGGGGCCAATCCCACGCCCGGTGGTGCCAATCTTGGTCAGCGAATTCTGGTTTTCGCGCGCGCGGTCAAGCTCGCCATGCAGCGGCAGGATCAGCGGCGTATTTTCCGCGATCAGCAGTGTTTCGGGCGAGATATCACCGCCTTGCGCCCGG
>JABSSA010000053.1 GCA_013214665.1 Paracoccaceae bacterium | reverse complement strand
TCATGAATGTAGTTCATTCACCGTTTCCACCTTTCCTATTTTTTTCAATCAAGCAATGTTTGAAATAGCGATCACAAAGGAATGATCTGTGAAGAAACAGGTTCTTGCCTTGGGCGGCGACGGGATCGGCCCTGAGATTTTGGATCAGGGGCTGCGTGTCGCGCGCCACCTTGCCATGCGGGCAGGGGTCGAGCTTGAGGTCACACTGGGCTTGCTGCATGGCGCATCCTGGGAGGCGCATGGCACCTTTTGCACAGAAGAAGTGCTGGAACAGGCGCGTGCCTCTGACGCGGTTTTGGTTGGTGCTGTCGGTGGTCCGCAATGGGACGATATCCGAGTAAAAGGCGGGGCAGAGCGCCAGGATGGGCTGATGTATCTGCGCCACCACCTGCAGACCTATCTGGGATTGCGCCCCGCACGGGCATGGGGGCCGCTGCTGAATCGCACACCTTTCCGTGCGGGGGCGGCGGACCATGTGGATGTGCTGATCCTGCGGGAAATGTGCGGCGGGGCGATGTTTGCAACCGAACGCGGCCAGCGCAGGGTCAACGGGTTGAGACAAGGCCATGATCTGACCGCCTATGACGAGGCCGAGGTGGCCCGCTTCGCGCATGGCGGTTTTCAACTGGCGCGTAGGCGGCGTGGGCGGCTGGTCAGCTGTGACAAATCCAACGTGATGGAAAGCTACAAGCTGTGGCGCACGGTTGTGACCGAAGTGGCGCGGGAGTACCCGGACGTAGCGTTTGAGAACATGTTCGCAGACAATTGCGCCTATCAGCTGATGATGCGCCCGCATGATTTCGACGTCGTAATCGGCTGCAACCAGCTTGGCGACGTGCTGAGCGATCTGACAGCGGTCTATGCCGGGTCCTTGGGCATGTTGCCCTCGGCCTGCCTGTCCGGGGGGCCTGATCAGGCGTCGGTGTTCGGCATGTATGAAAGCACGGCCGGATCGGCCCCGGATATCGCGGGGCAAGGGGTCGCCAATCCGGTGGGCACGATCCTCTCCGTGGGGATGATGTTCAACTTCAGTTTTGGTTTGCCGGATTTTGACGCCCTGATTGAACGCGCGGTGATGGAAACCTTGCAGGCAGGGGTCATGACACCCGATCTGGGGGGCACCGCCACCGGAACGGCTATGACCGATGCCATTCTGGAAAGACTGGGTCCGTGAACGGGTTCGACTATGTGATTGCCGGTGGCGGTTCCGCCGGATGCGCATTGGCCGCGCGCCTGGCGGAGGATCCAGGAATCTCTGTCTGCCTTGTCGAAGCAGGCGGCAAAGGGCGCGATCTGTTCATTCGAATGCCTGCTGGGAACGGGTTTGTCTTTGGCAATCCCAAACTAGACTGGGGCTACCAATCGGTGCCTCAACCGGGGTTGAACGGTCGGTCGATCTACTATCCGCGCGGCAAGGCGTTGGGCGGGTCGTCGATCGTCAACGGCATGATCTACATGCGCGGCGTGCCGGCGGATTACGACGGTTGGCAAATGCCGGGCTGGTCCTATGCGGATGTCCTGCCCTATTTCCGCCGCTCCGAAGGGTCGCGGGACCGGCGCGATGCCTGGCATGGGACGCAAGGCCCACTGAAAACCGAACCCGCGCGGAATGTTGGCGAGATGGAACAGGCCTTTTTGAAGGCCGCAGCGATGGCCGGGCACACCAAAATCGACGATCTTAACGGAGCATTGCGCACCGGTGTTGCTCGCAATGACAGCACTGTGTCCAAGGGCGTGCGGCAATCATCGGCCCTATCCTATCTGGCTGCCCCCCCGCGCAACCTGAGCATTCGCACCCAGACCCAAATCGCGCGGGTGGTTGTTGAAAATGGCAAAGCCACAGGCGTCGAAGCCCTGACCGGAGAGGTGATCCGCGCCACGCGCGAGGTGATTGTCTGTCAGGGGGCTTTCGCCACACCTCAATTGCTGATGCTGTCGGGGATTGGTCCGGCGGACCACCTGTCAGAACACGGGATCGACGTGGTGGCAGACCTGCCGTCTGTCGGGGCACATCTGGCGGACCACCCGGATGTGTCGATGCAATGGGGCTCGGACCGGATGGACCTGAGCCACGCCAAATACCAGCGGCTGGACCATGCAGCGCGGCTGATGGGGCATTGGCTGTTGAATGGTGGCGGCGCCGGTGGGGGGGCTTTCTTTTCCACGGTGCTGTTTCACGCATTCGACGATCCGGCCTTACCGGAGCTTGAGGTGTTCATGACCCCGATGGTGGTCGAGGAAAACCTCGGAAACGGCGCTGGTGAAGACGTGCCCTTGCTACAACGGCTGGGTCGCAAGCTGTTGGTGAGAGGTCGAAAAATGGCCCGCCCCGGCGTGCAGATCGACATCAACCTCGAACGACCGCGGTCGACCGGGACCGTCCGGTTGGCCTGTGCCGACCCCCGCGCGCATCCCCTGATAGACCCGAACTATTTCGCCGATCCGCATGATCTGAACGTGCTGAAACGCGGCGTCGCGGTCATGCGCGACGTGATGGCGCAAGATCCGATCGCCCGATTGGTGACGGGCGAGATCGGCGCGTGGAAAGATGCCCGGACCGATACGGACATCACGAACGCCATTCACGACACCGCCTACACTGGCCACCACCCGGCCTGCACCGCTCGCATGGGGGACGTTTTGGATAGCGAACTGCGGGTGCATGGAGTCGAAGGGCTGCGGGTCTGCGATGCCTCGGCCATGCCTGCGCAAATCACTGGAAACCTTTATGCGACCGTGATCATGATGGCGGAAAAGGCCGCCGACATGATCCTTGATCGCAGCCCCTTGCCCCCTGAATTCCCGTTGGAGCGTCCCGAATGAGCAAGATCGCAACCTACAAATACTTTGCTGGCAATGATTGGCATGCGCCTACTGAGGGCGGCTATATCGACAGCGAAAACCCCGCCAATGGTCAGGTTTGGGCACGGGTGCCCGACTGCCGTCAGGCCGATGTCGACCGCGCAGTCGCGGCGGCTAAATTCGCGTTCTACGATGGGCCTTGGGGCCGGATGCAGCCTGCCGAGCGCGGGCGCCATTTGCGGCGGATTGGTGATGTGATCTCCAAACATGCTGACCGGCTAGGCGCGGTGGAAACGCAAGACAACGGCAAGCTCCCCTCGATGATCACGCCGGGGCTGCGCGCGGGCGCGTGGCTGGTGGACAGCTGGCACTATTATGCCGGGCTGTGTGACAAGTTTGAGGGCCGCCTGATCCCGGCTGAGGCCCCCGACATCCACAATTACGTCAAATGGGAACCCTTTGGCGTTGTGGCGCAGGTCTTGCCGTGGAACTCGCCCCTGGGGACGCTGTTTGTCAAGCTTGCCCCCTGTCTGGCAGCGGGCAATACGATGGTGATAAAACCGTCGGAACAGTCTTCGTGCTCAACATTGGAGTTGATGGACGTGCTGCTGGAGGCCGACCTGCCCCCGGGTGTGCTGAACGTGGTGACAGGGTACGGAGAGACAACCGCCGCGCCGATGATCAACCACAAAGATGTGCGTATGGTCAGTTTTACCGGCGGCACCGGTGGCGGGCGTGCCGCGGCCATCGCAGCGGCTCAGGGCGTTAAACCCGTGGTGATGGAGTTGGGCGGAAAGTCGCCTCAGATCGTGCTGGCGGATGCGGATCTGGATCTGGCGGTCCGCGGTGTGGCTGCGGGTATCTTCCCGCCCGGTGGGCAAAGCTGCATCTCGGGCTCGCGCATCCTTGTCCATCGTGACATTATCGGCGACTTCACGGACCGACTGGTGGATGTGGTGAAAAAGGCCCGTGTGGGCGACCCTGCGGACCCCGCCACACAGATCGGGCCCATCGCGAACCGTCCCCATTATGACAACATCCTAGCCAAGATCGAAGCCGCCGAACAGGCGGGGCATAAGATACTTCTGGACGGGCGAACGCAGTGCCGTGGCGAAGGCTATTATATCGGGCCCACCATCTTTGCCGACGTGCCCAACAGCGCAGATCTGGCGCAGACCGAGGTTTTTGGACCCGTCGCCAGCACCGAAGCCTGGGACGATGAGGAAGACGTGATCCGTATCGCGAATGACACTGTGTATGGCCTTGCCGCCGGGATCTGGACCAGGGACGTGACCAAAGCCATGCGTATGGCCGACCGGATCGAGGCGGGCACCGTCTATATCAACAACTACTTTAACGCCGCCACGCAAAGCCCTGTGGGCGGATACAAGCAATCGGGATACGGGCGGGAAAACGGCATCGAAGGGATGCGGTGTTTTCTCCAGACCAAATCCGTCTGGCTGTCGACCAACCCGCACCAGCCCGATCCTTTCGCCTGACAGGAGCCCTGTATGAGCACGCCAAACAAACAGTGGAACCACCACCCCAACTTGCCCATTCCAGTGTCTCCAATTCTCGATTGGCCGCCGCGCCCGATGGCGTGGCTGCGCTGGATTGCACGATACTGGCTCGCCATCTCTTCGGTTCTAATCGAGTTGTTGCTGGCATGGGCCGTCTATGCTTGGCTCATGCCCAGTTGGGAGACGATGAAAACCTTAAGCTTCGATTGGGCGGTACAAATATGGCTGCGCAACCTGATCGCGCTGGCGCTTGTCGCGGGCGGGCTGCATCTGTGGTTCTACACCTTTGCTGCGCAAGGTAAGCAGCTGAAATTCGACCATCGCGACCTGGCGCGGGACAACGGAACCTATTCTTTCCGCAGTCAGGTTCTGGACAACATGTTTTGGAGCCTGGCCAGCGGTGTAACCTTCTGGTCGGCCTATGAGGTCCTATATTTTTGGGGTGCAGCCAACGGCTACGTGCCGCAGATCAACCTGGCGTCAAACCCTATATGGTTCGTGCTTTGGATCGTCTTGATCCCGATATGGGCAAGCTTTCACTTTTATTGGGTGCATAGGTTCCTGCACTGGCCGCCGCTTTATCGTGCAGCCCACAGCCTGCACCATCGCAACGTGAACATCGGCCCTTGGACGGGGCTGTCGATGCACCCCGTTGAGCACGCGCTCTATTTCTCCTCGCTCGCGATCCATTTCATCGTGCCCTCACACCCGATCCATGTACTGTTTCACTTCTACAACCTCGGCCTTAACCCCGCATTTTCCCATGCCGGGTTCGAAGCCGTGGTGAGCAAAGACAAACGCCGAATGAACGCGGGCGATTTTTTTCATCAGCTGCATCACAAGTATTTCGAATGCAATTACGGCACGGCGGAAATGCCCTGGGACGTGATCTTTGGTTCCTTCCATGATGGCAGCGACACCGCCACGCAGGAGACCCGAGCGCGCAAGAAACGAATGCATGCGAGATAAGGAGACCGCCATGAAACGCATCTACGATTTTGCCCGCCGCCCGACCATGCGAAACTACACAGTTGATGACCTGAGGGCGTTGAAAGGGTCAAGCAAGAAACTCAGCATGTCCAACCCATCAAACCCGGAAGAGCTGCAAGCCTGCATCGACGCAGGCATCGACCTCTTGGTCGTATGGGACGAACATATCGAGTTCACCCGCGACGTGGCCCCGCATATCTTTGCCGGAGTGGGAAGTACATGGGCGCAGTTCGGCTCGACCCAAGACATCATGGATCACGCCTTTGACATGATGCGCAAAGGTGCCGACATGTATTACACCCTGCGCTCATTCGACGTGATGGAGACGCTTGCCAAGGAAGGCATCCCTGTTCAATCCCATATCGGCCTGATCCCCACTTTCAGCCATTATTGCGGTGGTTTACGCGCTTGGGGCCGCACGGCTGATGAGGCGATTGAAATCTACAAGACGCTGAAGCGGATGGAAGATGTCGGGGTTTTTGCGGTCGAGGCTGAATGCATCGCGGAAGAGGTGCTGGAGGCGGTCAATGACAAGACCTCTATCGTGACCTTCTCGCTTGGGTCCGGCAATGCGGGGGATGCGATCTTTTCCTTCGTCAAAGACATCTGTGGCGAGGCAAGCGAGGAAGACAAGCCGCCCAAACACGCCCATGCTTTCGGCAATCTGCGACGGTTGCAGGACCAAATCCGCGACGAGCGGCGCGCCGCGTTGGGCGCCTTTGATGCCGAGGTGAAGGCGGGTAATTTTCCTTACCCGCAAAACAACATCAAAATGCACGCCAATGAGAAAGAGACGTTTCTCGAAGAGCTGGACAAACTCTCGTGACCGGCATCGCCGTTCTGGCACGTTTCGCGACCACGGCTCGGCCAGACACGGCATTGCGAGACGTGATCGCAACGGCCGTGGCTGATTGTTTTGGCTGCATTCTGGCTGGAGCGGAGAGCGAAGTTGCGCTTCGTACGGCGCGGAGCCTTCTTGCACAGGGGGCTGGGTCACCACCTATGCTGACCTTGGGGGTTTCAGACATTACTCGCCGGAAGATCAGGGACTGCATGGGGCTCGTTTCAACCGTTTGCTGCGATTGACTTGAAGGACAGCAACGCGGACAAGGGACCGTTCGGCGCAATGTCGCTGGTGTCTGTTTGGAACACTCCAGCTCATTCCCCGGAACTCGAAGATATCCGAGCGATAAGGATAAGACCTCAACGACTTGCGCGACGAGTAATAAACCGTTCTTTACCTCTGTGCGCATCTTGGAGTCATGAACGCACAAAATGACACGAAGTGTTTCGTTTGCCGAATCTGGCTTTAATCTGGGTGCTCTGCATCGCGCCATGCTTGCCGCGTTTTCTGACTATATCGTTCCGTTGCAACCAGATGCAGACGCGTTCAAAGCTGCGCTGAGCTCGAGAGGTTTTGACCCCGAGGCGTCTTTTGTCGCTGCCGAAGATGATGACGTTATCGGATTTTGGAACGTCGCAACGCGGAACACCAAACGGTATCTGATCGGCAGCGGAACTCGGATTGGCCACAGAGGCCGGGGATTGGCGTGCCGTTTGGGCATAGCGGCGATAGACGCGGCGGAGAATGCCGGAATCGAGAGCTTTTGGCTCGAGGTCATCGAGGGAAACGCAGGCGCTGAACGTCTCTATCGGAAGTTGGGATTTGATGTGACCAGAAAGCTTGACTGCTTTCGGCTTGATCATCCATATCCTGATCTATCCTCATGCAAACTGTCGGATTTCGGCACCGTGGCCAATACAATTCAGAGGCATTCGACCTGGGAGCCAACTTGGCAAAACGCTACGGAAACCATTTCCGGCTCACAGCTGACGTGCTTCGTACATGAAAAAGGCGGAGCGATCATCGGCGCAGGCGGCATCGTGCATCAGATTGCCGCGAGCGAACGATCGGCTTTGCAAGACCTCCTCGCTGCGGCAGCCACCGTCGGCTCGCTGACATTGGTCAATGTCGATACCGCAGACCGCTCGTTGTGTTCCCTTCTGGAAGAGCTTGGGGCTCATCGCTTCATCGTTCAGTCAGAGATGCGCCTATCGTTGCCAAACGTCTCCTAGCGGTCGTTCGAGCTTGGCGCAGCATATGGTAACAAAGGGCTCAAACCCGCCATTCGCCACAATGCAGAGAGGCGCAAATCGCACCCCTCTCCGCAATCGGCCCCAAGACCCCAAATCAAGCAGCCTTCGGGCGACGCGACCGGCGGCGATGGCGTGGTTTGCCGTTGCCGCCGCCGCGGTTCGGCTGGCCTTTGCCTCGGCGCGACGGGCCGCCGCGCTTGCCGCCTTCATCCCCCGCCTCAGCCGCAGGATCAGAGGCTTCACCGCTCGCCACCGGAATACTGATCTTCATCAGCTTTTCCACCTGCCGCAGCAGCCCCTCTTCATCCGGCGCGCACAGAGTGATCGCCTCGCCTTCGCGGCCCGCGCGCGCGGTGCGGCCAATCCGGTGCACATAGTTTTCCGCGACTTGTGGCAGATCATAGTTGAACACATAGGCCACGCCCGGAATATCAATGCCGCGCGCCGCCACATCCGTTGCGACCAGCACGTTGACCTCGCCGGACTTGAATGCCTTGATCGCACGATCCCGCTGGCCCTGGCTCTTGTTGCCGTGGATGGAGGCCGCATTGTAGCCATCCGCCACAAGCCCCTTCATCAACCGCTCTGCGCCATGCTTGGTGCGCGCAAACACAAGCGTCAGCGCCGCCGGATCCAGCAAATCCCGCAGCTTGGCCGATTTTTCGGCCTTGGGCACATAATGCACCGATTGAGTGATTTTGTCCGCCGCCTTACCGGGGGGAGAAACCTGCACGCGCTTAGGGTTGGGCAGGTAATCCTTGCTCAGATCCGCCATCTGCTTGGGCATGGTCGCGGAAAACAGCATCGTCTGGCGCGGTGTGCCCAACAGCGGTGCAATCTTGCGCAGCGCATGGATAAAGCCCAGATCCAGCATCTGATCCGCTTCATCCAGCACCAGAAACCGGGTCTGACCCAGATCAACGGCGCCGCGATCTGTCAGGTCAATCAAGCGGCCCGGTGTGGCCACCAGAATATCGGTGCCACGGGCCATGATCTTGATCTGGTTGCCGATGGAC
>JABSSA010000052.1 GCA_013214665.1 Paracoccaceae bacterium | reverse complement strand
GCCGGGCATTTGACCTATTTCGCCGTCGGCAAAGCGCTTGGAATAGATGTGCTGTCACCACAGCTTGCGCTCAAAGAATAACCGCCAAAAAACCAAAAACTCTGGTGTTAATTCGCCTTGCGAGAGCACATTGAAACCTCAAGGTGCTTACCAAGTGGAATATTGAAAGGGCCACGCGCCAAACCAAGGCGCGCGGCTACTCTAACGGAGTTACTTCGCGAGCTTGTCGCGGATTTCCATCAAAACGTCCAATTCACTTGGACCTTTGGGCGCCTCTGGAGCGGGCTCTTCCGGCTTTTCTGTCGCCGCTTTGACCTTGTTCACGTAGCGCACCAGCATGAAGACCACGAAAGCGATGATCAAAAAGTTGATCACGGCCATCACAAACGATCCCAACGCAAAAACCGAAGCCCCCGCTTCGCGCGCCGCTTCCAACGATGCCCCCTCAGGCACGGCCCCCGCCAGGATCACGTATTTGTTGGTAAAGTCGATGCCTCCGGTAAACAGACCAATGATCGGGTTGATCAAATCGTCCACCATGGATTTCACGATGGCCGTAAAGGCAGCACCAACAATGATACCCACGGCCATATCCATCACATTGCCCTTGGCAATGAAGTCCTTAAATTCATTTAGCATTCTGTTCCCTCTACATCAGCTACTGTCAGTATTTTTGTCCTGCCGCCTTCGTTACGTGCGGGTGCGAACATGGCATAGCACAGGAATTCACATCAAAAGCGCTATTTTTTTGCGTGCGATTGCCTATCTCAAAAGGGACCTGACAGGAGATACACCCAATGGCTGATTTAAGCTCTTTCCCCATCACCCAGAAATGGACGCCTCAAAACCCCGACGTGATCCAGCTCTTTTCTTTTCCAACGCCCAAT
Organism: Paracoccaceae bacterium; assembly: GCA_013214665.1. Taxonomy (GTDB): domain Bacteria; phylum Pseudomonadota; class Alphaproteobacteria; order Rhodobacterales; family Rhodobacteraceae. The sequence goes on along the minus strand of JABSSA010000052.1, from coordinate 5,550 downwards.
GGCGTGAAAGCCTCAATTGCGCTGGAAGAGATGGAATTGCCGTATGAGGCCCACAAGGTCACGTTGGCCGATGCGGATGTGAAAAGCCCCGAATTTTTGTCACTGAACCCCAACAACAAGATCCCAGCCATCATTGATCCAAATGGCCCTGATGGCACCCCAATCGGACTTTTTGAATCCGGTGCCATCCTGATCTACCTGGCCGAAAAGACCGGCAAGCTGATTGGCGACAATGCCAGCGACAAGGCACACATCATCCAATGGCTGATGTTCCAGATGGGTGGCCTCGGCCCAATGCTTGGTCAACTTGGCTTTTTCTACAAATTTGCAGGCAGCGAAATCGAAGACAAACGCCCTCAAGAGCGCTACATCGGCGAAGCCAAGCGCCTACTTTCGGTGATCGACAAGGAACTGGCAGGCAAAGACTGGATCGCAGGCGGTTATTCCATCGCAGATATCGCAATTGCCCCCTGGCTCGGCGCGCTGGAATTCTACGGCGCCAAAGAAGTTGTCGGCTGGGATGACCACAAAAACGCCGTAGCCTATCTCGACCGTTTCCTCGACCGCCCAGCCGTTCAAAAAGGCCGCGTCACACCTGCACGCGACTAACCCCTTCTTTTGGAGAAAAATACTCCAGGGAGCGCGAGGGACAGCGTCCCTCGCACACCGCCCTTAACCCGGCAGCGTACCCTCAAGAATATAGCGCAGCATTTGAACCACCTGCTCCGGCGTCTCCGCCACCGCCTGCGCGGCCGCATCCACCTCTTTCAGCGCATGGGCATGATCCGCCCCATGCAGAATGATCAGCGATTTGCCCAGCGCCGCAGCATAGCCGGCGTCAAACGCCGCATTCCACTGCTTGTACTGATCTCCAAAGCGCACCACGACTATGTCCGCTTCTTCCAACCCCTTGCGGGTGCGCATCGAATTCAACAACGCGCCTTTGCGATCATGCCAAAACTTGTTTGGCTCCGCCCCTAGGATCTCAACGCCACAATCATCGCTCGCGGCATGATCCGTCACCGGCGCAGAAAATGAGACATTCAGATCAGCCGCACCTGCGATGATCTGTTCACGCCAATCGGTGTGAATTTCGCCAGAGAGATAAACGCTGAGCATATCTGTTGTCCTTCCGTCCCGGATCAGCCGCGCAACGCGCCGCCGGTGGCCTTGGCCACTTTCTCAACCACCTTGGCCGATACCGCTTCGATATCCGCATCTTTCAATGTCGCGGCGCGCGGCTGCAACCGCACGGTGATCGCAAGGCTCTTCTTGCCCTCACCCAGGCTGCCCCCGATGAATTCATCAAACACGCGCACCTCTTCGATCAATGCCTTGTCGGCACCTGCGGCGGCATTCACCAGCGTCAGCGCTTCCACATCCGCATCCACCACAAAGGCAAAATCCCGCTCCACCGCCTGAAGATCGCTGATATCCAGCGCAGACCGCGACGCGCCTGATTTGCGCGGCAGCGGGATCTCATCCGGCCATAGGGTGAAGGCCATCGCAGGCCCCCTGATGTCCATCGCGCTCAGCACCTTGGGGTGCAGCTCACCAAACACGCCCAGCACCTTCTTCGGCCCGAGGCAGATCTTGCCATGCCGCCCCGGATGCCACCACGATTGCGCCCCGCGCAGGATCTGCACCTTGGCCGGTGCCCCCATCGCCGCCAGAACCGCCTCAGCGTCTGATTTCACATCAAAGACGGACACAGGCCGCGATTGGCCGTGCACATCCTTTGGCCCGGTGTTGCCGATCAGAACGCCAGAGACCAGCAAATGCTCTTCCCCCGGCTCACCGCCATGAAACGCAGGGCCCACTTCAAACAGCGCCAGGTCCATATAGCCCCGCGCCTGATTGCGCGCCGCCGCCTGCAAAAGCCCCGGCAACAGCGCCGGGCGCATCACATTCATATCGGTCGAAATGGGGTTTTCCAGCCGCGTGGCATCGCCTTCTGCCCCAAAGAGAGCGGCGGACGCCTCATCAATAAAGGTATAGGTGACCAGCTCATTATAGCCCAAAGCCGCCGTGGTGCGGCGCGCGGCCTGCTGACGGCGCTGCATCGGTGTCATCACCGGCTTGGGCACGCCATCCCCGATCCGCTTCAATGGAATGCCTTTCAGCTTGGTCAGCGAGGCAATCCGCGCCACCTCTTCCACCAGATCGGCCTCGCCTTGCACGTCGATCCGCCAGGACGGCACATGCGCCATATCGCCTTCCAGCCGGAAGCCCAGCGCCGTCAGCGTCTGGCGCTGTTCGGCTTCGGGGATCTCCATCCCCACCAGCGATTGCACCCGCGCCGGATCAAGCTTGTAGGCGCGCGATGTATCCGGCACCTCACCGGCGAATGTCACGTTTGACACGTCACCACCGCACAGCTCCACAATCATCTGCGCGGCGTCTTCCATCGCCTGCATGTTATAGGCCGGGTCGATCCCGCGTTCGTTGCGATAGCGCGCATCCGAATTGATCTTCAGCGCGCGGCCCGTCATCGCGATCTGCACGCGGTCCCAAACAGCGGCTTCCAGAAACACATTTGTGGTCTCGTCGGTACAACCGGTGGAGAGCCCCCCCATAATCCCGCCGATGCTTTCGATCCCGTCATCATCCGAAATCACAACCTGCCCGGCAGAGAAGGTATATTCCTTCTCATCAAGCCCCACCAAAGTGTCACCCTCAGCCGCGCGATGCACCCGCAGATTGCCGTTCACCTTGTCGGCATCAAACACATGCAGCGGGCGATTGCGGTCAAAGGTGAAAAAGTTGGTCACATCCACCAGTTTGGAGATCGGGCGCAGCCCAATCGCCCGCAGCCGGTCCTGCAGCCAGGCCGGGCTTGGCCCGTTTGTCACGCCCCGGATCAAGCGCCCGGCAAACACCTCACAGCCGTCTGTGCGCGTGTCCTCATCAATGCTGATGGTGATGGGTGACGGGTATTGCCCTTCGACATGCGCCTTCGGCAACGGCTTGAGCGTCCCCAGCCCACGTGCGGCCAGATCCAGCGCGATGCCATGCACACCCAGCGCATCCTGCCGGTTGGGCGTGATCGCAATTTCGATCACCGGATCGACCTTGGCCGGGTCATTTTCGGCCAACCACTCCACAAAGCTCTGGCCCACCTCACCCGATGGCAATTCGATGATGCCATCATGTTCATCCGACAGCTCCATCTCACGCTCGGACGCCATCATGCCAAAGCTCTCAATGCCCCGGATTTTGCCCACGCCAATGGTGGTATCAATCCCCGGCACGTAGACGCCCGGCTTGGCCACCACCACCGTGATGCCTTCACGCGCATTGGGCGCGCCGCAAATGATCTGCTTTTCGCCCTCATCCGTGGCCACCTGGCACACCCGCAGCCGATCTGCATCCGGATGCTTTTCCGCCTTCAGCACCTTGCCGATGGTAAAATCCTTCAGCCGTGCGGCGCGGTCTTCCACGCCTTCCACCTCCAGCCCCAGGTCTGTCAGTGTGTCGGTGATTTCATCCAAAGAGGCATCGGTTTCCAGATGATCTTTGAGCCAAGACAAAGTGAATTTCATCAGTCGCAATCCGGCGATGTTGGTCAGTCTTGGCGCGTCTATCGGAAATTTCGCGCGGTTGGAACCGGGCGGAGACGCAATCGGTCAATTTGATGCGCCAGCGCAGCGCCGCTGCCGCGCTGATGGCTCAGGGATAGCTGAGTTTCCGCCCCAAAAGCTCATCCAATTGCCGCGCAATCCAGCCGTGGGGGATAAAATGCCCACCGGGGTGAATATCCAGGCTGACCCGCCCGCGCGCACAGTCTTCCCACACTGTGCGCTCCAGCGTGAGGAAGGATACCTGCTGCCACGGGCCCGTGGCCTGCCCCACGCCGCATTCGAATTTGTCGCGCCACAGCTTGACCGGATAGGTCGTTTCCCCGCTCGGGCCATAGGGGAAATCCAAAACCTGATCATTCAACCCATAGACCTGCCGCACCTCAGCGGGCGCCGTCGCACAGTCTTCGTTCTGGCGGAGCGTGCCCGAAATGGCCAGCAAAGCGGTGATATCCGCGCCATCCTCACAGACAAAGCGCCAGGCCATATTGCTGCCCCAGGAATAGCCAGAAACATAGACCCGCGACTCATCCACCGGATAACGCGCCTTGACCTCTTCCAGCACCGCGCGGGCGAAATCCACGTCATCCGTGTCTTTGTCCCAGAAATCCCAAGTGCGGTTTTCACCATTGGGCGCCACCAGCAACACACCGCGCCGCCGCGTGGCGCCGGAAATACGCTGGTGCCGCACGATCAACGTACCCTGCCGCTGCCAGCCGTGGAAATGCAGCAAAACAGGCAAGGGGCTTTCGCCATCCCAGCCATCAGGTTCGCGCACATGATAAGATCTGTCGCCAATGTCACAGGGCGTCAGATCCACACAATCGGATTTCCAGGGGCCCATGGCCCAAAGCGGGCCAGCCAGGACAATCAAAAGTAAAGCAAGACGGATCATGCGCGGCACGCTACCCATTCCCGGGTTAATGTCACGTCACGATACTGTCAGTGATTGCAACCAATTGCGCAATTCAGTGCGCCGCGTGTCCGGCAACAGATCTGTCCCAGTGTCGATTTTCTGAATGGCGTCGGCCACCTCTTCACGACCTGTCGCGCGCAAGCAGCTGTCGACCATTTCAGGGGCATATTCCGGGTGGTACTGCGACCCCCAAAACCGGACGCCGTCCCGCTCATACGCAAAGGCCTGAACGGCGCTATGCGCGTTCCCAGCCAAAAGCACGGCGCCCTCGGGCAATTCGGCAACCTCATCGCGATGGACACAACACACCGAAAACCCCGGCTCGCGCCCAACCATCATCGGATGCACAGCACCAGCCTCGGTCAATTGAACATTCACAGCCAACCCATCCTCGCGCCCGTTTTCAGAGGCCGCCACGGAGCCCCCCAAAACGCTCGCCGCCAATTGCATACCGTTGCACGACCCATAGGTCGGCACCCCTGCGGCAAACACCTGACGCATCACCTCTGCCAAGGGCGTGGCGCGCGTGTCATCGGTGTTCCATGCAACCGCAGATCCGGTAAAAACCGCCCCGTCAAAGTCCGACAGATCCAAGGGTTGTTCCATGTCATATGGCGCCACAACCACAATCTCCAATGTGGGATCGATGGCCTTAAGCTCTGCTGCAAAACTCTCGCCCGAATGTCCGCCAAAATGCACGGCCCCGCGCGCGTTGATATCTTCGGGATTGCTGTCCACCATCAAAATACGCTTGGCCATGATCACTCCCCATTGCTTGCGTTTTCAGTCTCAACCGCCTTCATCCAGCGATGAACAAGGTAAATCGGCCCCAGAACAATCGCCCACCCTGTCGCGTTTATGACAGTGAACACCACCTTCATGGTCTGATCCATATCCGAACGCCACAAAAACACATGCGCGATCACAATCAACGAAATGATCATCATCAGCCAGAATTTCACGCGCAACTACATGCAAACGACTATAGCCCCGCAGCGCAAAACGCCCAGACTTCTTTTGGACAGAAATACTCCAGGGAGCGCGAGGGACAGCGTC
>JABSSA010000051.1 GCA_013214665.1 Paracoccaceae bacterium | reverse complement strand
GCCAGGCTTTCACCAGGAGCCACTTTGAGGGACAGACCGTTGACGGCGGGAACCTCGACGCCGGGATAGGTGAAGGTAACATCAGCCAGATCAAGGGCTGCGTCTTTGACTTTGAGTGCGGATCGCAAGACCGGGGGGCGTTCCACAGGCATGTTCATGACCGTGTCCAGGGCGCGGATGGATTTGACCACGTATTGCAGACGGAAGGTGGCCTGCGCGATGGCCGACAGGGGCGCCATGGCGCGGCTGGACAAGATGCTGGCGGCGATGAGCGCACCAATGGTGATGGTGCCCTGAAAGATGAGATAGACGCCCCAGACGATGATCCCAACGCTGACGGCTTGCTGCAGGAAGATGGTCGTGTTTGTCGCGAAATTGGCCCAGAAGCGCGCCCGCCCGCTGACCCGTGCGGTGGCCGCGATGGCGGTTTCCCAGGCGCGCTGCATTGGCGGTTCTGCGTTCAGGGTTTTGATCGTTTCGACACCGTGGAGCGATTCCATCAACACGGTTTGGCGTTGCGATGACAGGCTGACGGCCTGTTCTGCGGTGTTGTTGATGGCGGCGCGGGCGATGAGGGCCAGAATGATGACGATGGGCACCGCCAGTGTGGGCAACAGCGCCAATGGGCCAACGATGGCGTAGAGAACACCAATGAACAAAACGATGAACAGCAGATCGAAGAAGGCAACGAAGGTGGCTGAGGAAAAGAAGTCGCGCACGGTTTCATAATCGCGAATACGCGCGGCGAGGCCTGCTGCGCCGCCCGGTCGGCCCAAAAGGCCAAGATCGAGCGCGTGGCGATAGATCGTAGCACCGACACGCAGGTCAATCCGTTGTCCCAGTGTTTCGACAATCGACAGCCGCAATGTGCGTAAGATGAGATCGCCGCAGACGGCCAAGGCAACTCCGATGGCCAATGTCCAAAGCGTGACAAACGACAGGTTGGGGATCACCTTGTCATAGACGTTCATAATGAACAGCGGCAGGGCCAGCCCAAGCGCGTTGAGCAACAGTGAGGCGATCACCACTTGCGACCAGCTGCCCCAATGCGCGCGCACGGGGGCCCAGAACCAATGCCCGCGGACATCATCGGTGGAGCTGGCGTTGGGGTCGAGGCTTTCCAATCCGTCGTCTGGTGCGACAAGCACCGCGCCACGTTTAATTTGTCGGGCCAAGGCGCCGATGCGGGCTTCGTTCGGGGTGTCTGATTTAGACGGGTCAACCCATGTCACTTTGCCCGACTTCAGATCGAGCGCTTTGATAATCAACGGCGCGCCGGTTTTGGAATAGACGATGCACGGCAGCACAATCGGATCGATTTTGCGCAGCTTGACGTGCGTGTAGACCGATTTGAGCCCGACAACCGCCAATGCACTTGAGAGGACATCGGGGCTGGACAGGTCGATGTCAGACGGCAGGCGGCTGCGCACGCCTATTTCGGAGAAAGGCGCACCAAAATGCGCGGCGCACCATGCGACTGCGCTCAGATCGCTCGCAGGCTGTTCCGTTGTGGCAGGCTCTTGGGTGCGCTCATCCGAGGTTTGGGCCGTATCCACATCGGGTGCGTTTGTCATTTTTCAAACAGAACCTTGCCCCGTTTGATCACGACACGTGGTTCTACGTTACCTTTGGGGGTCAACTTCTGGCGGAGCAGTCGATCGCTTTTCTTGACGCCAAAGTGTTTGGCAAGGCGGCTTTGCGTGGCCAGGGCGTTGTAGCCGGAAAAGGCCAGAAGCGCCTGATTGTTGATCTGTTCAAACCTGGCATTGAACAAACGGTTTTCTGCAATCAGCAGGTCCAGCACGCTGCGTGCGGCGCTGTTGAATTCATCTTCGTAGTTGCGGACAAGCTGCGTGTAGGATCGGACTTCTGATCCCAGAACACCGTTGCGCACTGAGGCGATTTGAAAAGCATTCCAAGCCGAACCAGCCAAACGTTCCACATCGCAGATGACAGCCATCCTTTCGTAAAGCGCTTGGTTTTTGCGTTCTGACAGCGCGCTGAGCTCACCCACTTTCCGGCCAGAATACAATGTCCAATTCAAATCCACGCCAACAAACGCGCGGGATTCTTCGCCGGAAGAGCCATCGAGGTTGCTGCCCGCGGAAACACCTGCATTCAGATTGATTTGAGGCTGATAGGCGGACGCGCCAATGCCTTCCTGAAACCCAGCAATATCAACAGACGAGGAAGCGGATTGAACCCGATAGCTGTTGCGCACAGCGCTGGAAACGAAGCCTTGCTGTGACGCAGATGGAGCCACAATTGCAGGCAGCGTAATAGCGCCATGTGGTGCGCTGCCGACGATGGCTTTGTAGTTGACCGCCGTTTCGGCAAGCCTGCGTTCTATGTCGGCTTTTGTGGCTTGAGCGGAAAAGACGGTTGCTTCGATCTGCACAAGATCACTGGCGGGCAAACGCCCCCCATCGACCAGGTCACTTGCCTGCGAGCGGATCTGATTCAAGCGTCTGATGTGGCGCCGCACTTCGTTTAGCAATGCGCCTTGTCTCGCGAGGTTAACGTATTGCTCGGTGACAGCGAGCGCCATTGTTTCGGAGGCATCAAGCAGTTGTAGCGCGCTTTGATCAACACGGGCCGCAGCGGCGTAGACTTGATTGGCGCGGCGATACCCGTCGTATAAGGGCAATGTCGCGCGCAAGCCGATTTCGCCTGAGACTTTGGCACGGCCATTGTCTGCCGCGGACAACCCGTTGGGGTCATCGACATATTCGTTGGCAACGTTGCCAAACAGGCTGACTTCTGGCTGGTATCCGCCTTCTTCGGCGATCAGGTCATAGACGGTGGCACGGTAATTCGCATCTGCGGCCTTAAGGCTCGGGTTCGAGCTGAGCGCTTGATGAATAGCGGCGCGAAGGTCATGGGCAAAGCCCTGACCAGCCAGCGCGAGGCTGATCGCACTAGCGCCTGCCAGCAGTTGGAAAAAACGTTTCACATTCAAAGCCTTTGACATAGCCGGAGAAATTCCGGGATTCTAATCGTGTCTTAGACGGGCGCGGGGCCCATCAGTTTAAAAAATACTTAATGCTAGGTTTATTTGGCATGCTGCGGATTTTGCAAGCAAGCACTGGTTTAAGCGTTTTTTCCGCGCTTTTTTGTGCGTTTTCCGCCTGAAATGGTGCTCGTGGTGCAACATTGCACCCATCGAGCTTCTGACTTGCGGCGTTGAGAAGTGAAAGTCTCAGAAAGCGAACTAGAGCCCGCCAGCTGGTGAAAATTTACCAAGGGCTAACCACAACGCGCTAAACCTTGGCCGTCTGCTTGTGCCGTAAGCGCCCGTTAACACCTCGACACTACCCGGTTCCGAAACGGATGCGCTATCGACGGAGTGAGCAATGGCGGAAAAGGGAACGCAGGATAAAGAGTTTGTCGGCACATGGGACAACGACAAGATTGTTGACGGGTTCAAAAATGTCGAAGGTCAAGCGCTTTCGGAAACCGCTGACTCTCCTGACAAGATCAATGGCAACATCGGCAGCGACGAAATTCGTAGCGGCAAAGGCAATGACCTGGCTGCTGGCGACATGGTTGGCGACGAATGGGCTTATGTAGACGGGAAATGGGTCTACAACCCCGATGCGCTGGAAAACAGCGATATGGGGGCGAACCGGGCCTATGATGATGTGATCACAACCGGATCCGGGGATGATGTGCTTCTGGGCAACTGGGGCAACGATATGCTGTTTGCCGAAGAAGGGGATGACACCCTGAACGCTGGGCATGGCAACGACAAAGCTTTTGCCGGACTGGGGGATGATCTGGTCAACCTCGAACAAGGCAACGATTACGCCGAAGGTGGTATGGGGAATGACACGGTCAATGCGGGCGATGGCGATGACGTGGTTTATGGCGATCTGAAAGGCGCCAATATTCTTCAAGCGGCTGAAGACGGTGCAACAAGCATGTCGCAACTGGCTGACAGCGGCGTGTGGACCATGACAGACACCGGCGGCGGGGCCACGATTTCGCAATCGGCGGGAACCGAGCCCGGAGAAACCTACACAATTGCATTTGAATTGGCCGCCAACCTCGCCGGTGGACACCCATCAGGTCAGGTAGAGGTGCTTTGGAACGGTGACGTGGTCGGAACCGTCAGCACGACGTCCGGCGTATATGAAAAGCACGAAATTCAGGTGACGAGCCAAGGCGATGAAGGAGAGCTTAGCTTTCGTGCGGTAGAACCGGAAAGCGATGTGGCGTATGATTTTTCTGGCCCGGTGGCCACTTATGAGAAATCCGTGGATATCGGTGGCGAAAGCGTTGAGGTAAGTGCGTTCGCCCCGGGGCAATCCATCTTGTATCAGGTGATTGACGGCCATCTGAAAGCGTTTGATGTGGCTGCAACTACCTATATGGATGTCGGCGACCCGCCCGGCTTCAAGATCAATGCGGTAGGCTTTAACGCCGAAGACGATCTGATTTACGGCGTCGCTAAATCCAATGGTGTTGATGCGCCGGGCACGCCGGTGAAAGCCAATGATATCGTGATGATTGACGCTTCTGGCAGCGCTTTTCGCGTGGGCGAGGGGCATCATGGCGACTATGTCGGCGATTTTGATGACAGCGGGAATTTATGGACTTTCCACACCAGCCTGAACCGGGTCAGTGTTGTGGATGTCGACGATCTGGATGCACAGGGCAATCCAAAAATCACGGAGTATGACTTGCCGGATGGTCTGTTTTCGGATCGTGCATATGATCTGGCATTCAATTCAAAGGATGGCAATTTCTACGCGGTCGTTTCACCACGGCACAACGGGCAATTTGGCAAGGTTGTCAAAGTTGATTTGAGTGACATCGAGAACGGCGGTGCGCCGAATTTTGAAGAGGTGCAGATCACAGGCACCCTATACGACCAGACCATGAAATACGGGATGTCGAAAGGGGCCTATGGGGCGGTGTTCCTCGATGGCGATGAAAACCTGTATTTCGGACTGAACAAAGGGGACCACGATCTGGACAGTTCGACAGGCGTGGAAGGTGATATTTTCAAGGTCAATGTGGATTGGGCCGCGGGCGAAGCCCATGCTGAATTTATGGCTGAGGCGCAGACAACCAACTCCAATGACGGAACGGTTGACCCACGATCTGCGGATGCGTTTTCCGAAATTGATGCGGATGCCGCGGTACTGATCCGGAAACCTGAATTGGTGCCGCTTGAGGGTGGCAACGATGATTTGCGAGGCGGGGACGGCAATGACGAAATGTACGGCAATGCCGGGGATGACATCCTGCATGGTGGCACCGGGGATGACACGCTTTCAGGCGACGCAGGCAATGACAAGATCAACGCCGGTACCGGCGATGATGCGGTTTCCGGTGGAATTGGCGATGATAAGCTGCGCGGTCAATCTGGCGATGATGAGATTTCGGGCGGAGATGGGTCCGACTTCATCGACGGCGGCAGCGGCGCTGATGCCCTAAGCGGCGGCGCTGGGGTCGACAAGCTTGTGGGTGGTATCGGGTCCGACACCATCGAAGGTGGGGCTGGCAACGATCAAATTTGGGGCGGTCATTGGTCCGGTGACAATTCCGCAGATACGTTCGTGGTGAGTTCGGGAAGCGGCAAAGACATCATTCATGATTTCGAAACGGATCATGACCAGATCGATCTGTCCTCTTACGGGCTTGAATTCAGCGATGTTGAGAAGACCATCACCGACAGGGGGTGGGCGACCGAAATTGACTTGAGCCAATTGAATGGGGGTGCTCCCGGAGACAAGCTGATCCTGAAATCGGTTGATGCAGATCAGCTGGATGAAACGAACTTCATCCTCTGAGCGTAGGAGCGGCCTAAAGCATGCGCGCCTATTCTCACCTCCGTCGTTTGGTGATGCCGCTGTTGCTGTTCAGCTTGATCAGCAACCTCGCGGTTCTCGTCAGCCCATTGTTTATGATGCAGGTGCTGGATCGCGTTATCCCCAGCGGCAATGTGGCAACACTTTTGCTGCTGAGTGTATTGGCCGTCTCAGCGTTGTTGTTGCAAGCTTTGGTGGAAGCCGTGCGAGACATGAGTCTCGGTCGCGTAACCCGATGGGCTGAAACCACTGGCACCCAAGCAGCTTTACAGGCGCAGCCGGAAGATCAGCAAAACACCGTCGACAATATCGCAAGCGCGTCACGGTTTTTGGGTGGCCCGGCCGGGATCGCCGCTTTGAACCTGCCTTGGATACCGTTGTTCGTGGCGGCGCTATTCTTGTTGCACCCGGCGTTTGCAGCGCTTTTGGTCGGGTTGGTCACTGTCATGGGGGGCTGCAAACTGCTGTCTAAGAGCATGACCAGCGCAGATGAAGCAACGGCGCGTTCCCTTCAAGTCAAGGGACAGAAAATGCTTGCCAATGCAGAGAGCTTTGCGCAGCAATCCGGCTCCGCGGTCATCGCACAAAATTTACGGTCGCGCTTTGTCGAGATGCAAACGCACAAAAATGACCTGCTGGATCGGCGGCAAACAGCGCTTTCAGCTGGGGCAGGAGCCACGGTTTTTCTACGCAGTTTTGGACAGATCTCGGGGTTGGGATTGGGAGCATATCTGGTCACGATCGAGCAAATGAGCGCCGGAGCAATGATTGCCGGATCCATCATCTTGGGTAAAACTTATGGCGGGGTTGAGAGCTTCTTGCAGCAATATCCCGACATACGTGACGGGGTGCGCACAATCCGAACTATGGAAAATACTCCAGACACGAGATCTTCCCAAGACATGCAGACCGGCGCGCTAAGCGGGGCTTTGCGCGCGGACAATTTGATCATCCCGCGTGGAGGCGGGGCACCGCCTCGGTTGGATCGGGTTTCCCTTACGCTTGAACCGGGGGAATGTTTGGCAATTGTGGGCAATTCCGGCTCTGGCAAAACCGCATTACTCCAGGCTCTGTCTGGCGTGGCCCCTGCGCCGATCGGATCCGTTTTTCTGGACGAGAGCGAAATCCGAGGTCTGACTGTGCGAGATCTTTATGCTTCTGTCGGATATCTGCCCCAGCAAGCCGGGCTGATGTCGGGCGCGATCTCCGACAATATTGCTTGTTTTGATCAAGCGCAGGACGATGCCCGTATCGTGGCCGCCGCGAAAGCTGCTGGTGTGCATGGCCTCATCGCCGCGTTGCCCAATTCTTACGCGACGGACATGGGCACAGAGCCTTACCTTCTGTCTGCGGGGCAAAAGCAAAGAGTCGCGCTGGCACGAGCCATTTATATGGCGCCCAAATATCTGTTTCTGGATGAACCAAACGCACTGCTTGATGCGGAGGGTGAGCGTGCTTTGGGGCAGGCTTTGGCGACGATCAAAGAGCAGGGCACGACCATCGTTATGGTGCTACATCGGTCCGGAATTCTTGGCCTCGCGGACAAGGTCATAAAGCTCGACAAAGGGCGGGCTGTCGATTTTGGGGCGCGCGCGGATGTTTTGGGACGTCTCGGCGTCGGCGGTCGCCTGATTGAGTTGCCTTTGCTAGACAGCTCGCTCGAGGATTTGCAAGCGTGGGTAGCCAGCCAGTTTACCCGCGCCACCGACGACGGTTTTTCACAGACAGCGCAATTGGTGGCGTCCGAGATTTTCAACCTGTTCTTTCGCCAGCCAGAGGTCGGGCTTGATCGCGCGGTTCGGTGTTCCTTTGCTTTCCTGGGGGATACGCAGTGCGAACTGTCCATGATTGATATGACGCCGTCTGATCTTGAGGAAACCACGCGCAGCGTTCGGGCAAAATTAACGGAGACTGACGTTTTCTTGACCGAACTTCCACTGGACGAAGCGGCCATTGCGACCGTGGACCGGATCAGTGAAAGATTTGAAGTGCGCAGCTTGGAAAATGCAACACAGGTCCTTGTGTCATTGAAAGGTGGGGTTGCGCGCAACCCGGCAGAGCGGGTGATGGTCAATTGACTGATGCTCTTGAAACTTTGCCCCGGAATGTGATCCGGCCCCTTTGGATCGCGTGTACCGCTGTCTTGGTTTTTTTGACGCTGTTCGGGGTGTGGGCTGCGCGTGCGCCTTTGGCATCCACACTGTATCTGTCCGGCAAGCTGGTTTCATCGCGCCCTAGTGTGGATGTGCAACATGCGTACGGTGGCCAAGTTTCGGAAGTGTTGGTGCGCAAGCACCAGGAAATCACGGCAGGTGATGTCTTGATGCGTTTGGAGACGCGACTAGCGTTG
>JABSSA010000050.1 GCA_013214665.1 Paracoccaceae bacterium | reverse complement strand
GTTGCCGAACATTATGTCCGCACTGCCGTTTTTTATGTGATCGCCAAAGTGATGGTCATAAGTGAAACCGCTGTTTTCAACAGCCACGGCCGCCCATTCTGTCGCTACCTGGAGCGCGCTGGGATGATCGCGTTGAGACAAGATTGCGCAAAGCCTTTCAGACCCCTGTGACACTGTCAAAAGCTTCCAACCTCGGGGCCCTGAGCGGAACACCCTGACGTCAGACGATGGCGGAAAGGTGAAGCTTTTTTCGGAATTTATCAAGCTGGGCGAAACCGGTTGCAGACCTTCCGTCGCAAACGCGCGCTCCTCGAAGAAGGGGGTGAGGCATCGGTTTTGAAAAATCGGCCACATATCTTCTTCTTGAGGTGGATGCTGCGCACATGCTCCAAGCAAAATGCAGATTATCGTCCAGTTTTTTGCCGTCATGCGTTTGAAAGCCCACCATGTCTTCCTGCACCGATGTTTATCTTCTTAAAATGCCGGTGAAAAAATCAACTAAAAGTAGGAAAAACTCAACGTGGCCACTGAAAGAACGACGATAGTTGAGAAGGAAACTTCTGGCGCGCCGAGTGTTCCGAAAAACACAAGAAATAGGGCCGACACTCCGAAAGTAACTCGGGTCGCAAGACGAACTGACAAAGCATCCTCCCAGGTGAAATCTCCAAGATTTTGGCATGTTTTCAGCATACGGATCACAGAAGCAACGATCCCCGCAGTTTGTTTTCCCGTCATGCCCAAGCGAGAATATTTTCAAACAGCGTCATAGACCTGTGGCCTCTCGCCCACGCTGAGCGCAAATTTACCCACTGAAAATAAACAGTTAGAAATCTCATCCCTCTTGCGGCATATCACGCGCCGGGCCGTGTGCCCCAAGATTTGAACGACAGAGAGATGACATGACCGTAACGCCCCTTCCCTCCATTGTCGGAGACCGCAATTTTGCATTGGGTCTCGACACCGTCTTTATCATTGAACCGACCCGCACCTATGTGGGCGCTTTTGATGACCGGCAAGGCACGCGCGACGCGCCGGCCAGTGAAAGCACGGATCTGGGGTTGGCTGGCACCGAGATCCGTTCGGATATTTTCCGGGTGCAGGTCACCGAGGGGCAGACCTATGCCATCGAGATTGCGGGTGCCGCACAGGGCGGCGGGACGCTGGATGATTTTGCCTTCCAGATTGCGGGTGACAATGGGGCCGCGCGGCTCTTTTCCTTGCGCGAAGATGACTGGACCACGTTGGCCTCGTCTGCTGGGGGCACAACCGATCTTTTCCGGGCCGAGTTCACCGCAGATAATCATGCCAATCTCTTTGTGATTGTCTCGGCCGACGCGGCGGATATGGGCAGCTATAGCCTGTCGATTGCGCCGACGCTTGCTGCGCTGACGAATGAGCAGATCACCGGCCTCAGTTTTGCGGATGACGATCTCGCAGGCTATCGGGGCGATGATGCGATTGATGGCCGCGACGGCACCGACACGGTGACCTATCTGAAAAACGATGAGCGCTATACACTGCAGCTGGGTGAAACGATCCGGGTCACCGACCGCACTGGGGCTGAGGGCACCGATACGCTGGCCAATATCGAAGTGCTGCAATTTGCCGATGCGCCGTTTGAGCTGTTCCGGTTTGACGATGTGGCGGATCTGAGCGCGGACCAGTTTTCGTCGTTTACTGAGATGTACATCGCCTATTTCAACCGCGCCCCGGATGCGGCGGGGCTGATGTTCTGGGCCAATGCCTTTGCCACTGGCACGTCGCTGGAACAGATCGCTGTCTTTTTCGCAGACTCGCCTGAAGCCCAGGCGCTTTATCCGACAGATGCGCCTGCTGGGGCCTTTGTGGAAGCGATTTACCTCAACGTGCTGGGCCGTGCGTCTGATCCGGCGGGGGCGGCCTTCTGGACCTCGGTTCTGGACAATGGCAGCGTGTCGCGGGCCGAGTTTGTGTTGCAGGTGCTGCGCGGCGCGCGGGCGGATGCCCCGGCGGATGCAACGCCCGACTTTATCACGCAACAGCGCGCCGATGTGGCCTATCTGGACAGCAAGATCGATGTAGGGATCTATTTCTCAGCCATTTTGGGCATGAGTGATGTCGACAACGCCAAGGATGTCATGGCGCTTTATGATGGCTCTGCCGACAGTGCGCAGGCAGCCAAGATGGCGGCGGATGAGGATTTCACCTCCGCGTCGGCTGCGGATGGCTCGGGAGAGTTCCTGATCCAGCTTGTGGGCGTGGTGGATGATCCCTTTGCCGCGATGCAGGACGGGGCTTAAATCTCGGGTGGCACGCTGTGCAGCATTGCTTCCAGCACGCTGCGGTCTTCGGCGGGCACGTCATCTGCGAAGGTCAGCCTGTCGAAATATTGCGTCGGGCTGCCATGCTGCAGAAGGTGTTGTGCTGACAAGGTCAGCACAAGGTTGGCGTTGTTTGTGTCATAGAGGAAATGCTCGGCCTGCCGATCCTCGGTGACCACATTGAGCGTCACATGTGCCTTGGGGCCCAAATAGCGCGACAGCACCTGCCAATAGACCTCGGTCCGGCCTCGGCCCAGCTGGGGCTTGGCGTTGACCTCACAAATCACAGCGCCGTTGCTGTACCAGGGCTGCGCCAGATCGGGGGAGATCAGGTCGACGCCTGCGATGTCCACCCGCATGCTGCGTGCAACAGCCTGGCAGAGGGCGTAATTTTCTGGGTGCACGATGTCTTCTACGTGCACCTGCGATCCACCGCGGCTGAGGTTCGAGATGGATTTGAGGTAATAAGACACCCCTTTGTCTGGCACATCTTTGAGCGACACGCCCTGGTTTTTCAGACAGCGCTTCAGATCCTCGTCATAGGCGATGGGTTTGAGGGAAGACGCGTCATCCAACCGCTCTGGATCCCGGTTCATTTCATCGACAATTTCGCGGATGGTAGACTGGCCATCTCCTACCGCCTGCGGCGCGCGCCGGCGCACGGCCTTGATCAGCTGATCCCCCATGAAATCGATGCGATAGTGATCGCCGGCCGCATGGGTTTCGATGATCAGGTTCTTGTAGGTTTTCGAGGCGCTTTCAAAGCAGTGTTTAAGATCATCCGCTCCAGTGATATTGGCGTAAATGCCGCGCCCCTGCTCTTCATTTTCTGGTTTTATAACAACTGGGTAATCGTTGCTTTCCGCAAAATTCAACGCCTGATCCAGAGTCGTGATACGCTGCTGTTCCACCACCGGAAACCCTGACAGTTTGAGAAAGGCGTTGGTGTCTACCTTGCTGCGGGCCAGCCCAACGCCCACCGATTTTTCCTGGTCGGTGATGGAGCTGTCAAAGATCACAGAGCCGCTGCCATAGCCAAAAGCCAGATAGCCATTGGACAGGATTTTCATCGGGACCTTATGGGCGCCGGCTGCGGCGATAAAGTTGCTGGGATTGGTGCCGCCCGGCAGATAGCGAAAGCTGACTTTCTTGGCATGAGCCACCATATCGCGCAGCACATCGGGGGTCACAGTCCCACGAGTCTTGTTCAGCACCTGCCCCATCAGCTGAAGGTTTTGCCGGGTCAGCCCTAAGGACAGCGTCGGCAAGAGGTAGGTCTCTCGCGACAAGGATGTGATGGGGGTAAAACGTTGATCTCCTGACAACCGGTTGAGCAGATCCAGCGCCCGGCACATCAACGCCGGCATGTGGCTGTCATCAAAGCCGTCCATATCGTCTGGCCCGGGGTCGCCTTGGGCAATCAGATCTTTGACAAGCTGAGCGCATCCGCTGACCAGATGTGCTGGATAGCTGTCCGTACTGGAAAACTGCAATTCAGCGGTCGGTTGGCGCGCGCCATACACATAACCATCGATCGCCCGCAGGTTCAAATTCATCGCATCAGCTTCATTCGTGACTGTCAGGCGTGATCTTGCATGGGTCCGCGGTCAAAGCCACCCGGTATTTACGCATATCCCGGCGGACTGCCGGGTGGGCCTGTCTTGTCGCCCACCGGCCACCCGCGTAAGAGCGCAGGATCACTGCACGCAAGGCCGGGACCCATGCACAAGTACTTCTTCGATGTGACGGACATCGCCCTTTATGTCGAACGGGAAACCACGATTTCCGGCATTCAACGGGTCTCGCTTGAGGTGATCCGCCGCATGGTACAGCGCCACGGGCCCGATCGGGTGAAACTGGCGTTGTGGGATCGCAAGGCGCAGAGCTATGTCGCGCTTGAAGCCGGTGCTTTGACCGGGATGGAGACGTTTGACGCCGATGTGCTCGCGCAGATTTTCACCGGGCGTGCGGTGCGCGCGGCCGAGACCGTGCCGCGGGTTTTGGCGCGTTACCGGACCAGCCGGCCGAAATATGTGTTTCACTACCTTCTGACCGAAGTGCAGGCCTGGCGGGGCAACACCCGCTATTTCGAAAAGCGCGGCAGCACGCTAGAGGCCTGGCCTCGCGACAAGGCGCAGGCGCGCCAGGCTAGCGCCGGAGGGCTCAAGGCCGCCGCCCCGACTGCGCGCCGTCCGGTGAGAGAGATCCTGTCGGATGGCGATCAGATCATCATCATGGGCCCCACCTGGGACATGCCGGAGCTTGGCACCCATCTGAGCATGCTCAAACAGGATCACGGCGCGCGCGTGTCACTGCTTGTTCATGATCTGATCCCGCTGATCAAACCGGCACATATCGCAGGGGATTTTTCCAAGACCTTCCATGACTGGTTGTTGAGGTCCGGTGAATATTGCGCCCGGTACTTCGCGAACTCCGAAAACACCGCCAAAGATCTGCGCCAGTTTCTGGCTGAAAAGCAGATTGAGCTGCCGGTCAATGTGGTGCCGTTGGCACAAGCCTTGGGCGCAGAGCCGGTGCCCCCTGCGTCCGAGGACAGCTTTGAAGCTCAGCTGAACCATATCAAAGGGGTCCGCCGCCACATCCTGACGATGGCCAAAACGCCCTATGTTCTGGTTGTGGGCACGATGGAAAGCCGCAAGAACCTGTGGCGCCTGCTGCAGGTCTGGGCACGCCTGGCGCAGGACCGAGATATGGATGCCCCCCGGCTGGTGCTGGCAGGCCGGATCGGTTGGCACATTGAGGATGTGCAGGACATGCTGCGCGCCACCAGCAACCTGCAAGGCTGGGTCAGTATTGCGGAACGGCCCAGCGATCGGGAATTGGCATATCTCTATGAAAATTGCGACTTCACCGCGATGGTCAGCCTTTACGAAGGTTGGGGCCTGCCCATTGGCGAAGGGTTGAGCTTTGGCAAAACCGGGGTGGTGGCAGACAATTCCGCCATGCCCGAAGTGGGTCAGGATCTGGTGGAATATTGTGATGCGCACTCCATCAGCAGCATCTACCAGGCGTGCCGAAAGTTGATTTCCGATCCCACGCATAAGGCGGCGCTGGAAGCCAAAATTGCCCAGACAACCCTGCGTAACTGGGACGACGTGGCCAGCGATTTTGTGCGACATCTCGACCCGGATTAGGCCCGCGTGGGATTTGCCCAAAACATCATCGGCAAAGCGGCGCCTGAAAAATCACCCTATGCGGGAAGGGCGCGTTGATTCGGGTTTGAACAATCCTTTGTTAACCTTCGAAAAATACCCTCAGCTCCATGAGCAGAGGGTTGCCGACGGCGCAAAACGGCAAAAGTGAAGATAAAACTGCGCAACAAGACGCATATCCGCGCGGACGTGATTTGATTTTGCAACACGGGGCAACTATAGTAAGTTACTGTACACTTCGATGATCGAGGATGTTTCTGCTTTCTCTCGAGGGCTGCCAGACTGAGGAAAAACAATGTTAGCAGAAGTGCAAAAGATATCGCCGGAAGAAGCCAAAGAGCAACGCGCTGCTTTGGGTCTTTGGTTGAAAGAGCTGCGCGAACAGGCGCATCTGTCTCAGCGTGAACTCGCTGAGAAACTGTCTTTGGACTACTACACGTTCATCTCTCAACTTGAGAATGGCCGTGGCCGTATCCCGGTGCACCGGTATGCGGAATGGGCTGAAGCGCTGGAGCAGGACAAACGTATGTTTGTGAAAGCGTTGCTGTCTTATTACGAGCCGACAACATACAAGATTTTGTTTGACGCTATGGCGGAGGCGTAAGCCTCCGTTCACATCCGTGGTCTGTACTGCCAGACGGGCTGCGCCAGATATTGAACGACGCTGTCGGAACCACTCGGAATTACAACGGGCTTATGGCAAATATTTTCAACTTTACGCCGAAAAAGAAGAAATCCTCGGATAAGGATTTTCTTCAGGCACCTTCCGAGCTGGTACAGTTCGATGGAGCCGGTTGTGATGTTGAGCTGCCAGAGCAAGAGCCCGATCTGAGCCTGCCGGTCAACTTGAATGACTGGAGCAATCAGGAGCTGGCGAGCATCTATCGGGTCAAACGCCTTTTGGACGCTGCAGGCGTGCCGTGCCATCTGGAGCGTGGACTTTCGGATGAAGGTGACCCTTGGTGCATTTTCTGCACGCCTGTGGGCGATGTGTTCATCCACCTCAGCCGGATCGACAGCCTTTATGTGCTGGACAGTCCGAACCTTGAACAGCCGATCTTTGGCCGTGACTTCAATGAGCTGATCGAACAATTCTCTAGCGGCGCCCTGAAGGGCAGCGAAAAGGCCGCACAGGCGCGTCGCCGCCTGATCCGGCTTGAGCGCAATGGCAATGTCTTTTTGCACCCGGCCACTTTGCTCGCCGCACTCGTCTGGTCGATTTACCTGAAATCCGAAGATCTCGTCTTCTTTGTCCCGGATGAAGCGGACGGCTTTGACAATGACGCGGCTGTTGCGCTGGTGGCCAGCTCTGTTGAGGCCCAAACCGCAGAAGACGCAGAGATGGAAGCGGCCTTTGTCAGCGCCGTGGCCCACCCCGAACATGTGATCAGTGCCCATATGCCCAGCTCTGTCGTGGCAGAAGATGGCAAATCCGGCTTGCCCTTCTACAAGGAAGTGGCGCTTAAATCCGGGCTGGTGATGGTGCCCTCTGCAATGGCCGTTGGCCTCAGCAGCATCGCGATTGCCTTCGGCTTTATGGCTGAAGGATATTTCGAAGAAGACAGTGCTGCACAAGCTGACCTTGGCCCTCTGGATGGCACGGATCTGGATGTGGAACTGGCCGAGGTTGAGCTGGAAGACCAGACGCCACAGGCCCCTCCTGGCTTTGACCTGACGGCATCGTTGGGCGCAGTTGTCGCGCAGATGAGCGCGCCGGTTCATGAAGACGCGCCTGTGCTGGATGATCTTGCCGCCAGCGTGGATATTTCGGAGCTTCTGAATGTGGCTCTGGCTATGCCGCAAGGTCTGGCCACCCCTGATCTGGCAGGCGCCAGCGAGACTGCACTCATCACACCGGCCATCGAAGGTGATATGGCATTGGCGCAGATGCAGCCTGGTGCGTTGAAGGATCCCGCCTCTGACGATGGTCAGATCACGGTGGCTTCCAACACGGTCGCGCCGCTCTCTGAAGATGCAGATGTGCTCGATATCGCCTCGATCTCTAGCGCGCTCTTCTCGTTGGTGGATCTCAAAGACAGCTTTACCCAACAGCTGACGGAATTCGCCTTTGGCGGCACGGTTATTCAGGCGTCGTTCGACATTGCGGGTTTGTCACAAGACACCAGCGCCTTCCTTGATGCGGCCATCTCTTTTGACATGCCGCTCACTCTGGCTGTGGCCGATACGGACGACATGATGACCCCGGCCACACCTGCGGTCGACATTCCGTTGGCGGCGCAAGGTTCGGATCTGCTGACCGAGTTCTTCCAGCGCCCTGCTGGCGGATCGCTGATTGATGACAACGCGATCAGCTTTGTGTCCTTCTTGATGCAGAAAGACACCGATCTGCAGATCATTTCCCATGGCGACGAAATCGTGCTGATTGACTTTGATGCCTTCAGCGGGCCGCAAAGCGAAGTTCTGGCGATGAGCTGGGAGCTTGAGCATGGTGGCACCGTGCAGACCATCGGTTTGAGAACTGACTTTGCCGAATTTGATCTGATCGCCTGACGCACCCGCCGATGCGGGTTTGTATCAATGTGCGCCTTCATGCTTTCCGGGCTTTGCTCGCAAGAGGCGTATAGATCTGTTGAAGGATACAAAGATGACAGCGCCATTCGAAGACCCAAATGTTGCGCAGGTGTTTGATCAGTTTCCCAAGGATATACAGAGCGGCGTGCGGCAGCTGAGACAGTTGATCTTTGACGTGGCCGCGCAGACCGATGGTGTCGGGACACTGCAAGAAACCCTGAAATGGGGTCAGCCTGCGTATCTCACACCAGACACAAAATCCGGCTCCACGATCAGGCTGGGGCAGCCAAAGAAGGGTGGCTTTGCGATCTACACACATTGCCAGACCCGCCTTATGTCAGATTTCCAGACGCTCTTTCCCGACGACTTTGCCTATGAAGGAAACCGCGCCATCCATTTTGAAACGGAAGACGACCTGCCGTTAGAACAGCTGAGCATTCTGATCAAAAATGCGCTGACGTATCACCTGAAGTGATCAGGCAGCGCTTTATTCTTCCAGCAAGCTCTTGCGCACCGCATCCATCAGCGGCGATGTCAGATAATGCGCCACCGTCCGTTCGCCTGTGGTGATGACCACATCGGCCGGCATACCCGCCGTGATCCGGTCGCGGATCTCATCATCAATCCGCTCTTCCGGCACATGGATCCGCGCCAGGTAATAGGGCGGCTCATTGGGGTTTGAGGGCGTGATGACGTCTTCGGACACGGTTTCCACCTCGCCCAACACGATCGGTGTCAGACGTGCCTTGAAGGCAGAAAAGCGCACTTCGGTGTCATACCCCGGGCCCACATTGTCGATGTCGATCGGGGCGACACGGGCGGTGATGATCAACTGTTCGTCCTGCGGCACAATCTCCATCAGGATGTCACCCGGAGGCACAACAGAGCCCACGGTATGCACCTGCAGGTTCTGAACACTGCCCGAGGCAGGCGCGGTGATGGTGGTACGTTCCAGCACGTCGCGGGCCACCACGACACGTTCCTGCAGTTCCGAGATTTCGCTGCGGACGGCATCCAGCTCAAGATTGGCGCGTTCGCGGTATTCCTGGCTGACTTGCAGGGATTGCAGCTTGGTTTCGCTGATCAGGTTCTTGGCCTGGGCAATTTCAGAGATGATACCGCCCAGGTCGGATTCAATCTGGATCAGCTCGTCTTCCCGCTGTGCCACGAGGTTGTTCTGGATCAGGCCGCGTTCCGCACCGCCGCGGATCCGGTCCACCAGCTCCTGATAATTCTCCAGCCGCCGTTCCAACGCCGAGCGGCGCAGGCCCAGACCTTCGATCTGTTCATGGGTCTGTTCAACCCGGCTGGCCAGAATTTCGGTTTGGGATTTCAGGATCAGGCGGCGATCATCAAAAAGACCCAGTTGGTCATTGATGGCCGATTGCAGCGCTTTGGGCAGATTTTCACCCTGCAGGTCTTCGGGCAGGGTGACGACATCATCCAGACCGCGTTCGGCTAACAGGCGCGCCTCGGCAATGCGTGACAGGTTCAGCCGCGAGGTCAGCACCTGCAGGTTCGACCGCGCCTCGACGCTGTTCAGGCGCAAAACGGGCTGGCCTTCTTCGACGCGCTCGGCCTCTTCCACCAGGATCGCATCGACAATGCCACCTTCGAGGTGCTGCACCACTTTGCGGTTGCCATCCAGAGAGATGGTGCCAGGCGCGACCACAGCGCTGTCGATCTTTGCGACAGCAGCCCAGCCACCAAAGACACCAAAGGTCACAAAGACGATGGCAAAGCCCAGAATGACAACGGGCCGAATGCCACGGTGTTTCAACATACCGGTTTCTTCTGACACGTTTTTTCGCCTTTTTGATTAAGCCCCTGACGGAGCCGGAGCCGGTTTTTTCTGCATCTGAACCACGGGTGCGCCTGCGGCGGCTGCCGCTGGTTTGTCGGCCGGGTTCGGTTGCGCCTTGGGCTGGAACATTTCCTTGGTGTTGCCAAACTTCTCAACGGTGCCGTCCACCAGCATCAGTGTCTTGTCTGACATCGCGAGTAGATTGGTCTTGTGCGTGACCAATACAACCGTTTTGCCCTTGGCTTTCAGCTCTTTGATGCAATTCATCAGCGCCTGTTCGCCGTGGTTGTCGAGGTTCGAGTTCGGCTCATCCAAAACGATCAGTGATGGCTCACGATACACCGCACGGGCCAGGCCCACGCGCTGTTTCTGACCGCCGGAAAGGGAGTTACCACCCTCGCCCACGTTGGAATCGTAGCCCTGACCCAAGGTCTGGATCATGTCATGCGCGCCCGACAATTTAGACGCTGCCACGATGTCATCGTCAGCCGCGCCTTCCTGGAAGCGGGAGATGTTTTCTTTCACGCTGCCGCGGAACAGTTTCACATCCTGCGGCAGGTAGCCCACATAACGGCCCACCTGTTCGGTGTCCCAATGCTGCATTTCCGTGCCGTCCAGACGCACCGCACCGCTCGCCGGCACACTGGCCCCCACAAGGTGGCGGATCAGCGTGGATTTACCGGACCCGCTGGGCCCGATCACGGCGAGGATTTCGCCAGCCTTCACGCTGAAGCTGATGTTTTTCAGAATGCTCTCACGAGTGCCGGGTGCCATCGCATAAAGCGCTTCAACCGCGATATCGCCTTTGGGGTCGGGCAGCTGCATCCGCTCCTGATCTTCGGGGATGGCGGCAAACAATTGTTTGACGCGCTTGTGCGACTGACGCGCCGCCACAAAGCCTTTCCACTGCTGCACCGCCTGTTCCACCGGCGCCAAAGCCCGGCCCATCACGATGGAGGCCGCGATCATGATGCCCGGCGAGATCTGTTGCAGCATGGCCAGATAAGCGCCCACACCCAGAATGGCGACCTGCAAGCTCATCCGCACAAATTTGGACGAGGCCACAACCGCACCGCCACGGCCGCTGGCGCGGGCCTGCTGGTCCAACATTTCGTCATGCTGGGTCAGCCAGCGATCGGACAGAGGTTTTTCCATGCCCATCGCGCGGATCACTTCGGCGTTCTGCATGGTGGCCGAAGCAAAAAGGCTTGCCCCCTGCCCCGCCTTGCCGGCTTCGGCCAGCGCGCCACGGGTGGAGAATTCATTGGCCAGGGCCAAACCAAAGATGATCACCGCACCGACGGTGGCCACAGCCCCCAGCCAAGGGTGGAAAGAGAAACACAGCGCCAGAAAGAGAGGCACCCAGGGCGCATCAAAGAACGACAGGATGCCCTGCCCGGTCATGAATTCGCGCATCTTGTCGATATCGCTCAGCGCCACATGCGCACCGCTGCCAGGCGCCATGATGGATTGTTTGACCACACGGTGGAACACCGGGTTCGCAAGCACTTCGTCAAATTGCAGGCCTGCGCGCACCAAAAGCCGGGTCCGGGTGTATTCCAGCAAACCGTAGCTAAGCAGCAGCGCGACCGCGATCACGCTGAGCGCGATCAGCGTTGTTTCATTCCGGCTCGACAACACGCGATCATAGATCTGCAGCATGTAGATCGGGCCAACAAACATCAGCAGGTTCGAAAAGAAACTGAAAACCATCGTCGCGGCAAAGGCCGTGCGATATTTCTTAAAAGCCAGTTGAAGTGAGTTCTGGTCGCTCATTGCGATCCTACCTTAAAAATCTTCAAATCAGTGGTTGCGGGAGCCTATCACTTTGTATGCGCCGCCGCCATCCTTCTTGCCCGCCAGGATACACGCTTAGGGAGGGTGGTGTATAGCGATTATTATACCCATGCGCGCGAAAACTCTTGAATAGTCGTATCTTTATCCTCCCATCACCCCGGGTGACCAGAGCCACTTTGCATCGCCTTTGAGGTGAAAACGTTAAAATCCAAACAAAACCAAGGCTGTGCGCTAACATCAATTTTACCTGAACGTCGGCTTCTGACGTTAAGGTCTATTGAAAATATGGGGTTTGCAATTTACTGTACACCCAACGTTCATGTGAGTCTTTGTGACCTGGCAGAGGCTTTGGATAGGCTTATTTTAGCCACATCCCCATGCGCGGCGAAGATGGGACGGACTTTGCATGCCTGACACGGCACGGCATTTTATTCTGGGCGGGACCGACGGTGCCGCCACCGGGGCTGCCTCCAGCTCCGGCTTTTCCTATTGGCTCAATGAGTTCGCCGAAGAAAACAGCAACGCCGCCTATCCCTATATTGCCGTTGGTCGGGATGGCACCCTGGCAGAGCTTGCTGACGCAGATGCGGTTCTGACCCCTGAGTGGTCTGTGGGCGCCCCGCTTGATGCTTGGCCTGACCTGAGCGATGAGGCCAACTTTGCCATCTGGATTGCTCCGGAAACCAATATTCAGCATGGATCGCCATCCGTTTCGGCAACAGGCGCGAGCCCCGTCGCCTCTGCGCTGGCTGTGATTGACGCCGTGCAAAAGGCACATCCCGGCACCCCGGTCCGCATTTTTGAAAACTGGGCTGATCCCTCTGCGTTCCTGCTGGATGGCACTTTGAGTGATGCCGCACGGGATGTATATTTCGATTATGTTGCAGGCGCTTACCACAATTGGTTCGATACTTTTGTCGCGGACCTGCAAGCCGCGCGCCCGGATGTAGACATCACGCTGGTCCCCGCCGCCTCCACATTGGCGGATCTGGCGACAAGCCCAGCCTTTGGCGATCTGGCCGAAACCCTGATGCCCAAAAACCCCGACGACGGGGCGATGGCACTGGGGCTGCTTACTGGCGCAGTTGCCTATACCGACAGTTTCGAAAGCGCGTTGCCCGCAGACACACCGCTGGTGGAAAAATCCACCCCAGAGCTGACCGAGATTTATCCCGATCTGGCCGAGGCGGTTTCGGTTGCGATCCTCGGGGATGCGGGCACCGTTCCGGACGCGCCCTCTCTGACGATCACAGGCACCGCAGAAAATGACAGCGCCACACTCACCACAGCCGTGAGCAGTGTCGATTTAGGGGATGGCTTTGACACGCTGTTGATTGAGACCGCCCGGTCTGACAGCAAGATCCTCTTTGCCGATGACGGCAGCGTCAGCGTGCTCTTGCCCGGCGACAGCAGCCCGGCAGAGGTGAACAATGTCGAGCGGCTTGTCTTCGAAGACGGCACGCTGGCCTTTGACGATGAAGGCATCGCCGGTCAGGCCTATCGCCTCTATCAAACTGCGTTTGACCGCACTCCAGACACCGAAGGGCTCAGCTTTTGGATCAAAGAGCTGGATGCCGGCAAGGTAGATCTGTTTGAAGCGGCGGAATTGTTCATGCAATCCGAAGAATTCGCCACGGCCTATGGCGAACAGGACGCGGTCACCGATGTGCTGTTTTTGACCCTGCTTTACGTCAACACGCTGGACCGCCCGCCTGATGATGACGGGTTCATTTTTTGGCGGGGCGAACAGGATAACGGCATCACCCGCGCAGAGATGATGGTGTATTTCTCGGAGAGTGCGGAAAACAAAGCCCAGGTCGCTCCGGCGATTGACGATGGTATTTGGTTCGTCTGACCGCATTAAATCAGATCTGTTGGGCAATCTCTAAGCGTGCAAACCCTCCCGCTTTGGGTGAATTCTTCTATTTTTCAGCTTTCTAGAAGCGTCTGAGTTGAAATGTTCGTGACCTGAGGGCAACTTTCGCTTACCGTCCCGCCATAAAGTGACGGTTAAGGGTTTGGGGAGACTTCAATCATTTTCGACTGATGTAGGGACACATCGGAACGCTCTTTGATTTTAAAGCGCGTTTTAACCATTAATTCGTCAAAATTTTTTCAAGTCCAGCTGCGAACCAGCCGGGGTTAAATTCAAGATTGCCACAGCGGCAAAATAACGGAGACCGACAATGCCAAGACGGCGTAACGAGAGACAGCAGGAAAAAGAGGCTTTCCTGCAGCAGAACCCAGAGCTCATCACCTATACCACCCGCATCGAGGTAGAAGACTCCGTTGGCGGCGAAGATGACATCGATGTCGTGGCTTCTGTGAACGGCGGTCCGTTTAACGAGGTGTTTGTAAATGACGACATCTCTACGCCGAACTTTATCTTGGCAGACAGCATCAACGGCCCTGGCTTTTTCATCAGCAGCAGCGAAGTCGTGGGCAACGCCCCTGGCCCAGGCGGCCAGCTTTTCGAAATCCGCACACAGGCACAAATCTCTGTAAATGAAAACGGGTTTGGGGTTGTTGGTGAGGATGACCCATTCCTCGGTGGCGAGGACTTGTTCAACGGCGAAGACCTCTTCAATGGTGAGGACCTGTTTATCGGGGAAGATCTTGGCGAAGATATCCCTGAATTCGAAGAAGGCGCGGATACAATTGACGAAGGCGAAGTCTTCAGCGTCGATGTGCTGCCCAACATCAAACAAATGGCCTTTGACGGAGAAGATAACGGAGAAGACGATGAGGGCGGCGTAAGCTTTGGCATCGACTTTACCGCTTCGGGCCGAGGCTCTGTCGAAATCACCTTGTTCGAACTGGGGCTCGGCAAAGAATTGTTCCCGACAGCCCACACCGAGACATTCGATATCCCCTTCGGCACACAGCCTGGCGACGTGCTGAGCTTTGAGGTCGATCTCCCCGATGACGGTGTGTTCCGTACCGCCGAAGTAACAACAACCGGTGGCGCCTCAATCTCGGTTGTAGGCATCGATCTGGAAACCAATTTTGACGGCGGGGGGATCCCGCTCTAAGCGCCAATGCTACAACGGCTCGGGCCACCTGAGCCCGGGCTTATCTTTTAGAAATACAATATTACGACAACGGAGACCAAACTTATGCCAAGACGTCGCGCTGAACGGCAGCAGGAAAAAGAAGAATTCCTGCAGCAGAACCCCGAACTCATTACCTTTACCACCCGTATCGAAGTCGATGCAGATGGCGGAGAAGACGCCGTATTCTCGCAAGATGGCGGCCCATTTGAAGAAGCCGGTATCGATGATTTTGAAGGTGGCAACGACAGCTTCATACTTGTTGACGGGATCTTTGGCCCAACGTTCGAAATCAGGGCATTTGAAGATGTGCCAGGGCCGTTCTTGTTCCAGCCAAATTTGATTTCCATTTCCGAAAATGGCTTTGGCGTCGCTGGAGAGGACGAGCTCTTTGGCGGTGAAGATGAGCTTATGGTCGAACCCATGATGCTCGGAGAGGACGAGGATGAAGATCCTATTCCACCAGGCGTTGACACCGTAGATGAAGGCGAAGTCTTCAGCGTCGAAGTCGATAATGGCGAAGACTTTGGTGGCGAAGACTTTGGTGGCGAAGATGACGATGAAGGCGGCCTAAGCTTTGGCATTGACTTCACGACCTCTGGTCGCGGTTCCGTCGTGATCGAGTTGTTTGATGATGACGGCCCTGTGCCAATTCTCACCGAAACCTTCAATATCCCATTCGGCACTCAGCCAGGCACTGTATTGAACTTCGAAGTCGATACTCCCGATGGCGAACTATTCCAATACGCCGATGTTTCCACCAACGGCACATCCATTTCGATCGTTGGCGTCGATCTGGAGACCAACTTCCCGGGCGATTTCTTCGGGACGGAATAAGCGAAGGCACAACATCGGCCCGGGCTGCTAAGGCCCGGGCGTACCCTTTTTGAAAACCAATTTAATCACTGAACAACGGGGGATCTCATGCCCAGACGTCGCGCCGAACGGCAGCAGGAAAAAGAAGAGTTTCTGCAGCAAAACCCAGAACTTATCCGCGTTGAAACCCGGATCGAAGTCGTCACCACCGAAGGGGAAGACGGAGAAGACACAGATATCGACGTCGAGATTTCTCAAGAAGGGTTTCCGCCAGAGACACTAGATCTGGATGACCCTCTGGAATTTGAAAATGGGTTTTTGGTGGACGATCTGTCTTTGTTCCCATTCGCAATAATTGCCGGCGATGGTTTAAATCTGTCGAACCTTGACGACGAACCGGACCAAGCCCTGCTCAGCATCACGGAAAGTGGTTTTGGCGTCGCGTCTCGCGATGAGCTTAATATCGATCCAGATGCGGACGGCGAAGACCTGAGTGTCGACATTGTTGAAAGCGACGAGGACGACGAACTTCCTGACGGAGCAGGCACGATCAGCGATGATGAAGGGTTGTTCATCCTGTCATTTGCCGCCTCCAGCCTGGGCATCGACTTTATGGTGACCGGTCGTGGTTCTGTTCAACTGACCGCCGGTCTTATTGGTGAAGATGACGGCGACGAAGAACTCGTTACCGAAGTCTTCCAAACGCCTCGCGGTGCAGAGCCCGGAGACATATTCCGGCTTGAGATTGAAGATCCCGAAGACTTCTTGTTCGGGACGGTTTTGACCACGACAGGCACCGCCGAAGTGACTGTGCTGGGCATAGATATCGAAACACCTGGCGAACTACTGTTTTTCAATTGATATCGAAAACACCTCTTTGATCCAATCAAACGCCCGGCCATCTGCCGGGCGTTGTCTTTTGCGGATGTCTCAACACTATCGCAGAAAGCGCTGCGACACCCCGGGCCACCGGAGTTTTGCTTGCGCCCTTAGCCCGCCAGACGTGTGGCCAGACGCGCCAGGTAAGCCGCCTGCGTGGCTGCCGTGGCACCGGTAAAGCGCCGCGCCGATCGGGTGAGAAGCGCGCTTTGGGCATCCTTTGGAAAGGCGCGCGCCACATCGGCGATGGCTTCGGCATAGATGGCAGGCGTGTGCCGCGCCTCTAGCCGGGCTCGCCCGGCTGTGGCGATATCGGCGCCCAGACTGCGGTCGGCTGCAATGCGCCGCACAAGATCCTGCAGCGCGGCGGCCTCGTCTTCCAGCGGAATTTTGAACACCGTCTCATCCGGCAGACTGCCGTACCAGCCCAGATCCGTGACCACCGCCGCCGCAGAGGCATTCCAGATCCGCAATTGGCTGCCCGAGGCTTCCCCCATCGTGGGATAGCGCAGGTTAAAGACCAGATGCGCTTGCGCCAGCCGCGCGTCCAGCTCGGGTTCAGGCACAAAACCGTGGATCTCCACCCGGTCGCTGAGCCCCAGCGTCTCAAGCCGGTCACGGACGTAGCGAGGATCCCAGACATTGCCCATGATATCAAAGCGAAAGTCGATCTCTGAGGCGAGCGGGGCCAGTGCCTCAAGCACCTGCTCCAGCCGCCGGTTTGGCCCGAT
This sequence comes from Paracoccaceae bacterium, assembly GCA_013214665.1. Classification (GTDB taxonomy): domain Bacteria; phylum Pseudomonadota; class Alphaproteobacteria; order Rhodobacterales; family Rhodobacteraceae. Next base: position 663 of record JABSSA010000050.1, on the reverse strand, counting down.
GTAGCCAAATTGCACAAAGCGCAGCGGCCCCTCTGCAGCACGCGTTGCCGGGGGCGCTGTGGATGAGGGTTTGAACGGCAGATCCAGCAGATAGGCGGGCAAAGCGCCGGTGCCCTGCACCGCCTCAAAAGCGGCGGGCGTATGGGCCAGGACCGAAACAGCCCGCTCCAGCGTGATCTGGAACCCGGGCATGTCACGGGCAAGATCCAGCGCGCGGGCCTTGCCGTGCAACACCTCTTGGGCACGTGTCACACCTTCGGCCCCGTACCAGCGGCCCATTTCATCGAGATAGAGATCTTCATCCAGAAGCTGGTTGTGAATCGCATCCACGCACATCTCTTGGATCGCCAGATCATGCAGCACCACAATGGACGGGATGCGCCGCACCAACCGCAGAAGCCCCGCGTGAAACACCCAGGAATTGCCAATCTGAACAAAAATCGCATCGGCCCCCTGCCCGCCGCCCACACGGGCAAAATCGGCAGGGGTCACCCGATCCGGATCAAGCTGGCGCACCGGGCAGATCCGCTCAAGACTGCGGTCCCAGCTGGGCGCGTCGGTCCAGAGCACCAGCTCGCAGGTTTCTGCCAGCTCCGGCAGGATACGGTTGGTGTAATGGGCAATGTCGGTCTCGGCCGTGGGGATGGGCGAGACCCAATGCAC
>JABSSA010000005.1:18820-30147 GCA_013214665.1 Paracoccaceae bacterium | reverse complement strand
AAAATCTCAGGGCCGATCCCGTCGCCGCCCAAGGCAAGAACCTGTTTCTTCACAGATCATTCCTTTGTGATCGCTATTTCAAACATTGCTTGATTGAAAAAAATAGGAAAGGTGGAAACGGTGAATGAACTACATTCATGAGGGGAATGATAAATGCCGCAGCCAATACCATTCCACCAGATCAGAGCCTTTGAAGCGGCGGTGCGCAATCTCAGCTTTTCGCGGGCGGCAAATGAATTGAATGTCCAACAGCCCGCGATCAGCCGCCATGTTGCCGCCCTTGAGGCGGATATCGGCACGCGCCTGTTCATCCGTTCTAAACCGCGTCTGACTCTCACAAAAGAAGGTGAGATGCTGGCTGAGGCCGTCACATCCGGATTTTCCGCGATCCATCAAGGGCTTGAGGCGGTGCGTGCCCGAACCCAGGGTGAAACCATAGTCATCAGTGCCAGCATCGGGTTTGCCAGCCTTTACCTGCTGCCGCGCATGGCCGAGTTTCAAGCCGCATTTCCCGAGACCAAACTGCAGATCATCACCCGGGATCAGAACGACGATTTCGACCCAAGGGATTGCGATGTTGTGATCCTGTTTGGAACCGAAGGGCTGGGTGGGGCTCAAAGCCGGTTGATCTTTGGCGAAACCATGGTTGCGGTCTGTCATCCCGATGTGTTGGTTGATGGCAAGCTGATGGAGCTTCCAGTCCTGGCGCAACAGAGGTTGCTGCATTTGTCTCATGGCGACCATAGCGCCGATTGGGATCAGTTCTTCGCCGGGTCCGGGTTGGTGCTGGCAAAGCCCTCATCGCATGACAGCTTTCATAGCTACATGGTCTATTTGCGTGCAATTCAGAACGGACTTGGGATCGGCATCGGTTGGGAGCCGATCCTCACCGAGTTTCTGGAGAATAGAAGCCTGCGGATTGCAAGCGCCCATGAATGTAAGACATCGCGCGGGTATTATTGCTCGGTAACGCCAAGCGGTGCCAATAAAACCGGAGCCGCACTTTTCCTAGACTGGATAGGGCAATCCGCATAAGAGCCACGCGTCGGAAGGGACGCAGAACAATGCCATCTGCGTCGTGGCAACCTGTTGCCGAACTAACGCTCAGTTCAGAAACACCGAAGGCCGTTTGTCAGAGCGGACCTATGGTCCGATTACCACAAGGTCGGTTTTGTCCGCAATCCGGTCGTTCAGCGTGCCTCGCAGCGCTGCGCAGCAGCGAATGGCTGTTTCGAGCCCATTTTGACGGTTGCTGCACAGACCATGAATGTCTGGTTAATGCACAATTATTGAAATTCCTCACGAAACGCGCGTGGGCTGGTTCCTACATTTCGACGGAACTCACGGGAGAAGTGCGCTTGATCGGAAAACCCGGTCAGGAAGCCGATCTCAGCGAGGCTCTGGCTTTCGGGAGCACATAGATAATCTGCGGCGATCTCCATCCGTATCTTTGACATGATGCGAGAGAATGAGACCGATTTTTCTGACAGGCGGCGCTGCAAGGTGCGCGTGGACATCGCAGTATCTCGCGCCAAGTCTTCGATGGACCATCGGCGGATCGGGTCGGCCTTGATCCGGGCGCGGACTGCGGCCACGGGGTCCTGCGGAATGTCTGGTTCGTCGAACTTGGGTTTTGCGGGTGTCTCGTCGGTGGATAAAACAACACGATTAAGGCGTCCCAAGCCTTTAGGGTTCTTCCACGCCCGGTTCTGCCTAAAAGGGCTGCCATTTTCAGCCTGTAACAGCACATTTTTTGCCCCGATCATCTCGGTAAGCTTTGTGACCGTCCCAAAAACCAAAAGTGTCTCGGCCAACGAGGGCGCCGGGCCAGAATCCTTTGCCGTGTGACTTAACCGAAAAGCCCCATCAGCGTCCGATTTAACCAAAACCGTGTGCCGGGCGTGGCTGAACCGTTCGAGCCGCCCCCAACGATCCAGTAGTTCACCGACCGAGCGGGCCTTTTGCAACGCTTGAAGCACTGGTTCGGGACGCATCACATCCAGTCCATCGCTGAGGGCCAGAACGGCAACCGGTCCGTGCAAATCCAGCAGTGCTTGCAGGACGGCGCGTTTTTGGGGGCGCGGAACGTGTGCCCCCATAGGAGGATGCTCTCGTGGGCCTAACCCCAGCAGATCCACCCCAGCCGCGATCATGCGCATCATCGCGGCGGACGCGAAATCGTCGTGGCTTTGCGGTTTCGGCATGCGGCGTCCTCTTTGATCAGCAATATATTGCCTCTGTGTGTGACGAACAAATCAACCGCCCGGTTCACAGTACAAGCGACGCGCGTGTAATCGGAAAGCGCTGTGGCCGAATGCCTGTCGCTGCCCGAACCGCGTTCGCGATCGCTCCGGGTCCTGCGACAATGGCTGTTTCGCCGGCCCCTTGCGGTGGGCGGTCGCTCTCCAACAGGTCGATCACCATCGGTGGAACCTGCGTCGACGACGGAATGGGCGCATCGCCAAAGGTTTCGGCGACCACATGCCCGTCAGCCAGGGGCAGATCGTCTGTCAGGATCATACCAAGACCCCAGACGAGGTTGCCTTCGCATTGGGCGCGCACCTGATCGGGATTCATAACGAGACCACAGTCATGGACGCACCACATGCGGTCCACCTGCACATTGCCCCGGCGATCAACGCTCACATCTGCGACAGCCGCAGCATAGCTCGTCTTCTTGTAGACCCCCGCGGCGATACCACGCCCTTGTCGAACGCCATTTTGGCCTTCACCGGAGACCGCGCCCCAAGAGGATAGTTCCGCGACCCGGTTAAGTACCCCAGCCAGCAGAGGGTCATCGATATGGGCTAGGCGAAAGTCGAGGGGGTCAACGCCTGCCGCCAAGCCGGCCTCGTCCATCGCCGATTCAATCGCCAGTGCATTGGGACCGGCCCCCAGACCGCGCCATGATGCAGTGTGAACGGGAAGCCGAACAACGTCATATGACACTTTCGCGCGACCTACCTGATAGGGCGCAGCCATCCCCCGTGCCACACCGTCATCACCGGCAAACCTGTCGGTCGCCCGCTGCATCCATTGCGGCACGACGCCAGACGTAAAGAAGATATGCGACGAGACCTGTGCATGGTTCCAATCGGTGAGTTTACCATCTACGATCCGGGCTTTGACCCGGTGGGACGCCGGGGGACGGTGGTAGCCGAGTGCAAACTCCTGCGCCCTCGTCCATTGGATCTTCACCGGCGTACCAACTGCACGCGCCAGAGCGGCTGCTTCCGCCTCGACCGTACAAATGACACGGCCACCAAAGGCGCCGCCATTCCGCGCTGTCTGAACCACAACGGCGTCGGGGTCCAAGCCGAAGGCGCTGGACAGCACGTCGCGCACATAGAATGCATCCTGCGTGCCTGCCCAGACCCTTAACGTACCATCAGCCCATTCCGCCACGGCAGCGCGTGGTTCTATCGGGCCATGAGCCGCAAGCGGGACATCAATACGAAGATCGACATCCCAGCGTCCCGGCGCGGGATCGTCATCGCGAACAGTGTGTCGGAGAGCGCCCCCGGCGAGATGTGTGTCCACGTCAATGGCGGACATGACATCCGCACGCGCATGGTCTCCGTCGATCTGCCATTCTACCGCAAGCGCCTGAGCGATTGCATCGAGTGCACCGGGGCGCGTTGCAACAATACCCAGTCCTTCCGACTGTCCGATCGACGGCCCGGTGTCCTCGACAAGTGCAACAAAACCCGGAACAGCCTGCGCAGCCGCTGTATTCCAGCGCAAGGGGCGGGAGCCGACTTCCACCGAGGCAGGCGCGTGCAGAACGCGGCCATAGAGCATATCCGGACGGGTAACATCAGCGGCGTAAAGTGGCTGACCCGTCACAATACCCATGCCTTGCTCAATGCCGGGCGATGCTCCGATCAGTCCCCCTTTCTGCAAGGAACGGAGTTCGGAAACGGGTCTCGTCACCAAAGTGACTTCGCCCAGGTCCCGACCCTGATCTATAGCATCGCGCAATGATGCGCAGGCCTGTGCCAGTGGTTCGGCAAAGAGCATGATCGACTCACTACCCACTGTCGCCTTAACCGCAGGGGCGGTGGTATCGTGAAACCCAACCTCAACAGTGTCCCAATCCGCACCCAGTTCTGCGCAGGCGATCTGCTTGAGGCCGGTCGCGATATTCTGGCCCATTTCCGCGCGTGGCAGCGTCAGTCGATACCGGCCATCGGCATAGGAAATCCATCCCAGCGCGGTTTCGGGGTCGGGTTCCGGTCTGTTCGGAATAACGGGAACCTGACTGTAAACACCCACGCCTGCACCAATCAAAACGACCAGCCCACCAGCGGCTGCCTTCAAGAAGCCGCGCCGGTTCATCGAACCGTCTCCGATGCCTGCATGATTGCCGCGCGGATACGTCCGTATGTTCCGCACCGACACAAGTTGCCGTCCATCGCCGCATCGACATCGTCTTCTGTGGGGCGTGGCGTCTGTTCTAGCAGTGCCACAGCCGACATGATCTGCCCGGCCTGACAGTAGCCACATTGCGGCACTGATTGATCCAGCCATGCCTGTTGAACGGGATGAAGAACGTCATCGTTGGCAAGCCCTTCAATGGTGCGCACTTCAGCGCCCTCGACATCGCCCGCATTGGTTATGCACGAGCGTGTTGCGATGCCATCAACGATGACAGTGCAGGCACCGCAAATGCCGACGCCGCAGCCAAATTTTGCGCCCTTCAGGTCGAAGTGTTCGCGAAGAAGATAGAGCAGCGGCTCGTTGGCCCACTCCTCAGGGATGTCCTGTACTTGACCGTTCAAAATCATTGGAAACGCGGCTCCTGTCCTTGGCTTCGGATTAGGAGCTAAGTGGCTTCGCGCAGATCGTCTTGAATAATCGCGCCAATCGGCACAGTGTTTCTTGCTGCACAAGCGAAGCTTCAAATGGCAAACAAGGTTTGGTAGGGGCTCAACGCTCCGGCTCAAAGACTTCGCAAAGAATGGCGGAAGAAAGCCCTTATCTCTCGAGCGCAAGGACAAGCGTTTTGACAAACAACATAGCCGTCAATTGTGGTTTTCGGCATAGGTGTCTCCGGATCGAGAGCGATTTACACCATTTGCGATGGTTGCAATCTGCGCAACGAATTGATCCCTCTCCTTTGGAGTGAGTGTCGCCAGCATTGCCGCGCAATGACGACGCTGTTCATCAAGGATTTGTCCGAGAACATCGCGGCCGTCATCCGTTAAAGAAAGAACGACAACCCTTCGATTTTCTTCTGTGCGTCTGCGGCTCATGTAATTGCGACGCACGAGACGGTCGACAATCGTGGACACCGATGTCGGCGGAACCCCTAAAACCTTGGCCACATCTCTTGCAATACAACCGTCATGTTCACCTACGTAAATCAACGTTTGAACATCGGAAGGGTTGAGTGATGGTCCGCCGTCTCTCAACGGCACCGCATCTGCGATCTTGAACTCCCTTACGAGCGCATCGATGCCTCGTCGGAGCTTTTCAATTTGTTGCTCGTTCATAGGTGAACAGTAGGCACCACACATTCCGAGCGCAACACTGTTTTTTTGTTGTAATGTACGTAATAAGTATTATATGTAGAACGTACACAGGAGGCATATACCTATGGCAGAAAATACTCATGTCCTCACCGGGGGTACCTCAGGGATGGGGCTTCAAGTGGCGAAGGCGTTGGCGAAGCTGCCCGACGCCCATGTGATCGTCGGCGCACGCAATCCAGACCAAGCCACAGACCTGCGGCGTGTGGTATCACTAGAGCAGCTTACTGTTTTGCCACTGGATCTTGACTCGCTCTCATCGGTGCGGGGCTTTGTGGAGTCGGTACGGCTCACTGCCAAAGGAGGCAGTTTGAGCTCCATTATCTGCAACGCGGGTCTTCAGCTCACGGGTGAAAAGGAAATGGCGACGTCCAGTGTTGAGCGGACGTTTATGGTGAATCTCTTGGCGCACATTCTGCTCGTTGACCTGCTCTTTCCCGACCTCAAGGACGGTGCGACTGTCGTGACCGTCGGAAGCGGGACGCACAATCCAGACGACAAACTCGCCAAGATGTTCGGGTTTAGAGGATCATTTTTACCGAGCGCCAAACAGGTTATTTCTGGCGACTTGGGCGCGACTGGAAAGCCTCAGCAGCTGAATATGGATCGCTACGCGACCTCAAAACTCGGCGCGATTTACCAAGCCATGCATCTCGCTCACGAGCACGCGCCCGACAGATGCAGATTTTACGCGTTCGATCCGGGGCTGATGCCCGGTACGGCGCTTGCACGAGACCGATCAGCCATTGAGCAGTTCGGTTGGACGTATGTCATGCCCGCGCTCCGCCATTTTGTATCTGGCGTCAGTTCCAGTGAGCTTTCGGCCAAAGCTCTTGTACAGCATTGCTTCAATGGCGCGCAACACCCGTCGGGGAGCTACGTTGAGTTTACCGGTAAGCTTGCGCCCCGCTCCAAGCTGTCGGAGAGCATCGAAAATGCGCGCGATCTGATGTCAGAAAGCCGCGCTCTTATACAAAGCGGTCTTTGAAGAACGTTCCCCGAGCAACCACGATCCCAGCTAAGGCAACGGGATGAATGTAACTCTTGAACTTCGAAAACACTGTTCTCTCCGGTTTGGTGTGTGGCGGAATTGGTTTCCGCCCCGCAGCACTGGCCTGGAACGGAAACGGACGATTAGTCCGCGAGGTCCTGGCTCAGCACGACCTTGCCCGTGGGGCTTCCGTTCTTGGTGTGGTCATGGGCTGCGCCGACCTGCCTGAACGTGAACCGTTTGGGATCAACGAGCGGCTTGATGCCTTGTTACATCCGCGATACCGTGGCTAGACACCTAAAATGATCGTTGTTTTGGTAACCCTCTTCCAATTCTCGGACTGTCCTCACGTGCATCAGTCCAATAGCATCGCTCGCCATTTGCAGAAGCGCGCTTTCGAGATCAGAATCGGTAGACATCGCTCAAAGAAAGGTCAGGCCCCTGCGGCACAATCCCAGAGGGGTTGAGCGCTTTGATAGAGTAATATCCCGCCTTGATGTGGTCGATCGAGACAGTTTCTGCAACGCCTTCGAGTGCATAGAACCGCTCCAAGTACGCTTGCAGATGTTTGTAATCCGCGATGCGTTTGAGGTTTGTCTTGAAGAGGCCGTGGTAGGCCACGTCAAAGCGCACCAGAGTTACAAAGAGCCGAATATCGGCCTCGGTGACTCGGTTGCCCAGCAAGAACGGCCGGCCGTCGGACAGACGCTCCTCCAGAGCGTCGAGGGCATCGAACACAACACCGTTGGCCTCCGCGTAGGCAAATTGCGACGAGGCAAACCCGGCCTTGTAGACGCCATTGTTCAGGCGGTCATAGAGCCAGGGGGCCAGCGCATCGATCTCCTCTGCCAGGTCTTCTGGATAGAGCGTTGGTGTCTCCTCAACGAGATTCGCAAATGCGGTGTCAAACATGCGCAGAATGTCGGCGCTTTCGTTGTTCACGATGGTGTCGGTCTTGGTATCCCATAGAACCGGCACCGTGGCGCGACCGGTGAAATGCGGATCTGCATGGGTATACAATACATGCATGTGCGACGCGCCGTGAAGAGGATCACGATCGCTGCCGGGATAGTCGCCAAAAGACCAGCCCTGGTCCGTCAGCGCGGGTTCCACCACCGTCACGGGCAGCACGGCATCAAGCTTTTTCAGCTTGCGGGCGATCAGGGTGCGCGATGCCCAGGGGCAGATCAGCGCGACGTAGAGGCGGTAGCGCCCGGCTTCTGCTTTGAAGCCCCCAGTCCCCGTGGGCCCTGGCTGGCCATCTGGCGTGACCCAGTTGCGAAAGCTTGAGGTTTGGCGCACGAAGCGGCCGTCACCATCCTTGGCTTGTACGGGGTGCCAGTCTGCGGTCCATTTTCCGTCGATCAACATTTTAGAGCCCTTTCGGTTGGAGCGTGATGTCTACGCCTGAGGGGGCAAGATGCGTCACGGCGGAAGTTGTCAGGCCGCGGTCTACGGCAAAGGTGAGTTGAGACAGGCCAGTCTTGGGGCCCGGCTCGACAGCGCGGCCACTGCTACGCCAGACATTGGCTGCGATTTGGTGATGATACCCACCCGAACCGAAGAAACTGCCGCCCGGATAGCGCGCGGTGACATCCATCCTCAGGCCAGTCCAAAAGGTCTCGGCCGAGGCGATGTCCGTGGTCTGCAGATGCACGTGGCCGATCCTGGTTTTCTCCGGGACGCCGGTCCAGGCCTGTGGCTCGGGAAGGGTCGAAGTATCAAGCCGAAGGCTCGGCATGTAGATCGCTCCTTGCGCGTCCTTCCATCCGGATGTGGGGCGATCGACATAGACCTCGATCCCATTGCCTTCCGGGTCGGAGAGGTAAATCGCCTCGGACACGTTGTGATCTGAGGCACCTTGGGGACGCAGACCGTTTTGCGCCAGATGCTGCAGCCAGGACGCAAGATCCACGCGGTTCGGCAAAAGATATGCGATGTGAAACAACCCAGGTGCATTTGGATCAGCGCGGGCGGCGTCCGGGCTGTTCTTGAGCGTCAAAAACGGGGTCTGTGCGCCGAGCAAAACCTGATCAGTGGTCTGGTGATGAACGCGAAACCCCAAGACCTCGATGTAAAAGCGCGTCAGTCGATCAAGGTCATGCACAAGGAGCGTTGCGTGATCCACCGACAACGGCGCGGCGTCGAGATCAAAGTACAATGAGGTTTGAACAGTCACGATGTCGCTCCTTTTGCGCGAATGGTGAGGTAAGAAACGCGAAAGGCGTCCGCGTTTCTTTGGGGTTTCGTCATGCGGGCGTCGCAACGCCACGCACGTTGGGCAGTTTGACGGCATAGGCACCGCTTCCCAGCAGAGCATTGGCCAGCAAAGCAACCGCCCAGAATGCCGGGAATTCCCAGCCGCCGCCTTCGTTGGAAAACAGCCAGCCATTGCCGGAGTGCACATAGGTCGCGCCGAGCAGAATCGGGACCAATGCGAGGGCCACGGCACGCGTGTAAACTCCGGCGATCAGCGCCAGGCCGCCGCCGATTTCTGCGATGATGGTCAGGTAAGCCAAAAAGCCGGGGAGACCGAGGCTTTCAAAAAAGCCGACTGTGCCGGGAATTGTGAAGACAAAGACCTTGAGAAGGCCGTGGGCGAGAAACGCGACGCCGGAGGCGGTGCGAAGAAGCAAAGCTGCGTAGTCAGCGGAGTGTTGGGAAGTCATTGTGGTCGTCCTTTAGAATGTCTGCGCGGGGGCGCTGTCGGGGTGTGATCCTGCAAGCGCATCGTTTGGAGCGCCTCGATGTCCTGAAGGTAGCGGAGCGCATTAGAGCGTTAAACGGCTACATTGACGAAACATTGTCGTCATGGCATTCACAATCCATGGACATGCTTATGGGCCTCAAAACATTTGTGGCGGTTGTCGAGGCCGGCTCTTTCACTGCGGCCGCAGATCGCGCGCATATGTCGAAAAAGTTGGCCAGCAAATATGTTGGCGAGCTGGAAACGCGGCTCGGCGTGCAATTGCTGCACCGCACGACGCGGTCCTTGAGCCTAACGGACGCGGGTCATCGGTTCTATGGGCGCGCGGTGCGCCTGCTCGATGACTATGAGGCCATGACCGCGGATGTGCGGGACGCAGATGCCGGGTTGGAGGGGGTGTTGCGCGTCTCAGCCCCGATGTCTTTTGGTGAGATGTTCGTACAGCCTATCCTTGCGGAGTTTCGCGCGGCACATCCCGGTGTGACCATTGATCTGCGCCTTAACGACCGTTTTGTTGATCTCGCCAGCGAAGGCTTTGACCTTGCGGTGCGTATTGGACAACTGGAAGATTCCTCGCTTCTCGCGCGGCGGTTGGGCACCATTGAGCTGTGTGTCATCGCAAGCCCGGCCTATCTGGAAAACAAAGCGGTGCCCGATCATCCGTCCGACTTGCAGCAGCACGCCTGCATTCGCGACAGCAACCTGCGCGCTGGCCACGCCTGGCCGTTTTCCATCGATGGTCAAACCAGGCGCATCGCCGTCTCCGGCGGTTTCATTGTCAACAGCGCCACTGCCGTGCGGGACCTGGTTCTGCGGGGCGAAGGGATCGGGCTCTGCCCCGACTATGCCATCGCCACCGATCTCGCGGCGCGCCGCTTGATCCGGGTGTTGGACGCGTATGCACCAGAAAAACTCGGTGCTTTTGCCGTGTTCTCAGATGCGCGGCGCTTGCCGGCGCGCGCGCGTGCTGCGCTCGAACATTTGGTGACGGCGTTTAAGCGTCCAGATTGGCAGATGCGACCCCAGGCGTAGCCGTTTCGGACAACCCCAAAAGGGCACGGGCCTGGGCCGCCGTTGCGATGGGGCGCCCGTACCCCGCCGCAATCTCCGCAGCGCGCGTCACCAAAGCGGCGTTGGACGGGGCGAGGGTGTGTTTGTCGAGGCGCACATTGTCTTCAAGCCCGGTGCGCAGATGCCCGCCTGCCTCTGCGGCCCAGGTGTTGATCAGAGCCTGATTTGCGCCGATGCCCGCAGCGCACCACGGGGCGTCCAGGCCAAAGAGCCGACCGACCGCGCGCACATAATAGTCAAAGACATCGCGGTCGGCGGGCATGGCGTTTTTGACGCCCATGACAAATTGCACATAGGGTGTGCCCACAAGCGCGCCTTTGTCCGCCATGTCTTTCGCTTTCAGGATGTGGCTCAGGTCGAAGGCCTCGATCTCTGGTTTGATCTCAAAGCGGCGCATCTCGGCGGCCAACCAGTCCACCAAGTCCGGCGGGTTTTCATATACGCGGTTGGGGAAGTTGTTTGAACCCACCGACAGCGAGGCCATATCCGGCTTGAGGTGGAGCATGCCACCGCGGCTCTGTCCGGCACCCGACCGCCCTCCGGTCGAGAATTGAATGATCATGCCCGGACAGTGCCTGCGGATCCCCTCTTGCAGGGCGGCGAACTTTTCCGGGTCAGACGATGGGGTCTGATCATCATTGCGCACATGAGCATGTACGATACTGGCACCGGCCTCAAAGGCTGCGTGGGTCGACTCGATCTGCTCCGGGACGGTGATCGGCACCGCTGGATTGTTGCCCTTCGTGGGCAGGCTGCCCGTGATGGCCACGCAGATGATGCAGGGTTTGCCCGAGGCGGTGGGAGCGGTCATTTCAGGGTCCTCTGAGTGACAAAGAGAGTAGGCAGACCGCGGGCTTTCAGCGCGCCCCAGATCCCCCGCCGGTCGATCAGCATGACAGCGATGGCCAAGGCACCGAGGCCAATGAGATACCACGTGCCCAGATCCGCGGCGAGGTCGCGCAACAAGAAGAACAGGATCACCCCAATGATCGGTCCTTCGATGGTGCCGAGCCCGCCGATCACCACG